>CANCFV010000049.1 GCA_947377275.1 Burkholderiales bacterium
GAGTTGCGCGAGCTGGTGTTTGCCAAAGCCACCGAGGGCGCGGCGCGCAGCATCTCGCTCAAGGTGTTTGGCCACCTGCACGCGCTGAGCCTGCGCTTTCATCTCGAGCGCCAAACCGGCGGCATGACGCGTGACATCGAGCGCGGCACCCGCGCCGTGCACTCGCTGATCTCGTATTCGCTCTACAGCATCGTGCCCACGCTGATCGAGGTCACGCTGGTGCTGACCTTGCTGGCCACCAAGTTCGACATGGCCTTTGCCTGGATCACGCTGGTGGCGCTGGTGTTTTACGTGGCGTTCACGGTCACGGTCACGCAGTGGCGCACGCGGTTTCGGCGTGAGATGAACGAGCTGGATTCCAAAGCGCACAGCCGCGCCATCGACTCGCTGCTCAACTACGAAACCGTCAAGTACTTCAACAACGAAGCGTTCGAGACGCGCCGCTACGACGAGGCGCTGGAGCGCCTGCGCGCGGCCGGTGTCAAAACGCAGCAAACCTTGTCTTTGCTCAACGCCGGTCAACAGGCCATCATCGCCATTGGCTTGATCTGCATGCTGTGGCGTGCCACGCAAGGCGTGGTCGAGGGTCGCATGACGGTGGGCGACCTGGTCATGGTCAATGCCTTCATGATCCAGCTTTACATCCCGCTGGGCTTTTTGGGCGTGATCTACCGCGAAATCAAGCAGGCCCTGGTCGACCTGGACAAGATGTTCACCTTGATCGAGCGCGAGCGCGAAATCGCCGATGCACCCGATGCCAAGCCGCTCTTGCTCAAAGGCCCGCCGGCCGTGCGCTTTGACCATGTGCAGTTTGCTTACGATCCGGCGCGGCCCATCTTGCACGACGTGAGCTTTGAGATCCCCGCAGGCCAGACGGTGGCCGTGGTCGGGCCATCGGGCTCAGGCAAGTCCACATTGGCACGCCTGCTGTACCGCTTTTATGACGTGCAGGGCGGGCGCATCACGGTGCATGGGCACGACATCAAAGGCCTGGCGCAAGACAGCCTGCGCCGCCACATCGGCATCGTGCCGCAAGACACGGTGCTGTTCAACGACACGGTGGCCTACAACATCGCCTACGGGCGAACCGAGGCATCACATGATGAGGTGGTACAGGCGGCACAGGCCGCGCGCATCCACGACTTCATCAGCAGCACGCCCAAAGGCTACGAGACCATGGTGGGCGAGCGTGGCTTGAAGCTCTCGGGTGGCGAGAAGCAGCGCGTGGCCATTGCCCGCACGCTGCTCAAAGACCCGCCGATCCTGGTGTTTGACGAGGCCACCTCGGCACTCGACTCGGCCAACGAACGCGCCATCCAGGCCGAACTGGCCGCCGTCGCCCTTGGCAAGACGGTGCTGGTGATCGCGCACCGCTTGTCCACCATCGTGCATGCGCACGAGATCTTGGTGATGGAGCACGGCCGCATCATCGAGCGCGGCACGCACCCGCACCTGCTGGCGCAGAACGGGCGCTATGCACAGATGTGGCGGCTTCAGCAAGCCGGTGGCCAAGCGCCCGAGTGAGCCCGGGCGCTTGACCTGATCAGCCTTGGCGACGACGCCGCGCTGCGACCACGCCCACCAAGGCCATGCCCGAGAGCATGAGGCTGAGCGTTTCGGGCTCGGGCACCGCCGCCACGGTCACGCTGGTGGCGCCATAGGTCACGGCCACAGGGAACGCGTCTTCATTGCCAAAGGGGAAGGACGGCGAGTCACTCAGCGTGATGCTGGAGGTGCCGCTGGCCATGGCTGTGAAGCGCAGCGTGCTGGTCAGAAAATCGCCCTTGATGGGCGCTGCAAAGGTGTTGAAGTAGACGTCGCTGACGGTGCCTGCCACCGCATCGAGCAACCCTGTCGATCGTGCGAACTCCCAATTGGCTGGGATGTCGATGCCATCGAGGCGAAGCACGGTGGGGTCAAAGGCAATGTTGTAGCCGCCGCCCACGATGCGGTCTGCAAAGTCAAACGCTTGGATCGCGACCGTGAAGGTTTCTCCGATGTTGAGCAGGCTGCTGGAGGGCTCTGCCTTGATGCTTTGGGCTTGAGCGGTGGAGGCCACGGCCATGAACAGGGCGGTGGTGGACAAGAGGGCTTGGATGCGTGTCATGTGAGACTCCGGGTCGGTGGTTGAAAGAAGAGGGGTTTGACGATGCGCGGCCATCACAGGCGTGAGCCCGTGAGGTGCCAGGCCGATGGGCCGGGCGCTTTGCCGAAGAGGCGGCCAAAGCGGGCGACGTCGAGTGAGTTGACGATGCCGTCGCCGTTGAAGTCACCTGCGACGCTCCGCTTGCCGAACTGCGCTCGCATCAAGGACAGGTCGAGTGAGTTGACGAAGCCGTCGTTGTTCAGGTCGGCATCGCAGGCATTGCCATAGCCGTCGCCATCGGTGTCGAGTTGGTCGCGGTTGGCCACATAGATGCAGTTGTCGCGGCTGTCAGGGATGCCGTCGCCATCGCTGTCGGTTTCAATGGCAGCGGCCTGCGCCGAGGTGCCATCGGCTGAGCCCACGCGCACCCATATGTTCTTGCCAGCGAAGTCGCCCAGGTCGATGTCACCCACGCCGTCGGCATTGAGCACACCGCGGCCCACGATCGCACCGGTCTCAGGGTCGAGCGCCACGGCGGTGACCCATTCGGGCCGAGGCAGGTTGGGCGGGCAAGTCAAGCACCCAGGCTGGATGGGCACCTTGATGCGGGCTTGCTTGCCTTGCAGCAGCACCGACGGCAAACCCAGCTTCCACGGCGGCGTCACGCGCAGCTTGACGGTCGGGTCACCCAGCAGGTTGTAGATGTTGAGCTCTTGCTGCAGGTTGACGATGCCAGGCCGGCTGCCGCTGCTGCTGAGTGGGTGACGGTTCGTTTGGGAGCCGTTGGCCACGTCTTGTACATACGTCTTAGCGTAGTTCAGCAGGTCGCCCAGGCGCTGCACAGGGCTGCTGGTGCCGAAGCTGTTGATCAGGCCAGGGAAGACGCCGTCGAACAGGCCCAAGGTGAGTTGGTTGTTGTCGGTGCTGCTGCTTTGGCGCGTGTCGCCGATCACGGCCAGCGCGCCATCGGGTTTGCGCAAGAAGGCCTCGGCCCAATAGGCGCTGGAGACGGACATGCCGTAGCCGGTGTCGATCTTGTTGCCCGGCAGGTCGACGGTTTCGTTGTCAAACACCCCGCTGGCGCAGTTGATGCTGAACACGACCGGGAACTGGTTGTTGGTGACGGCGACCGAGCCCAGGTTGCCGGTGAAGAAGCCAGGGTCACCCCAGCCATCCCACCAGCCGTGATCGCGGTGATAGACCAAGGCCGAACCTTGGTTGATGGCGTTGACCACGTCGGTGGCGGTGGCGTTCCAGGCGAACGCTGGCTTGCGCAACTCAGCCGGGATGGCCGCCCCGCTGTTATAGAACTGCGGGTCGGCATCGCCATCGGCGGTGTACAGACGGGGCACGTTGTAGCCCAAGCCAGTGACGTGGTCGCGCACGATCTCGGTGGTCTCCACAAACCAGCGCTTGTCACGGGTCGGCGTGTTGAGCGGTGGGTTGTTGTCTCGGGTTTGGAAGTACGACGCGAAGGTCAGTCGGCTGTAGAAGTCCTCTTTGAAGCGCACGCTGAGCGGCGGCGCGTTTTCAAAGGCCATGACCTTGGAGACCATGGTGTTGGCCTGCTGCAAGGTGTCGACCGGGAAGCGTCCGATGCCAAACGGCGGGATGGTGGTGGCTGTGGCACCTGGCAGGAACTGGCCGAACCACATGTCACCCGCGTTCTTGGCCTTGTCCCAAATGTTCTTGGTGTCGTAGTGCGTGGGCAGGTATTCGGCGTCGCCCATCAGCAGCAGCCATTTGGGTCGGATCAGGTGGCTGTTGTAGTAGGCCGCGACCCAGTTGCGGATTTGCGCGTCGGTGGCTGCGGCGCTGCCGCCGGTGATGTCGGCCGTGGTGACGACTTGGGTGGATATGCCCAAGGCTTCTTTGTGTGCCTTGAGGGTGTCTGCGGCCGCCTTGAAGTTGGGGTGCGTGACGATCAGGTAACGCACACCTAACGCCGCAGGGTTGAAGGTGATGGGCGGGGCACAGCGCAGCTCACTGAGCAGGCTTTTGTTGACCGCAAACTGCACAGCGCCTTGCGGCATGGCTTCGATGCGTTGGTCGATGCCATCGAAGCCTGCCTTTTGGGTGGTGCTCAGTGCACCCTTGAGTTGCAGGCGGTCGTAGGTGAAGCAGCGCCCCGGGTGCTTGATCGTGACGAGGTAGCTGGGGAAGTAGGTCAAAAGCTCTGCGCCAGGCTCATAGCCATAAGGCGACAGCTGGTAGCCCTGGATGTTGGCATCGCCCCGGTAGACCGCCCGTTCGCCAGTTTTTTGGCCGGGCTTTTTACCGCCCTTGGCCCAGACGTCGGCGTTGAATTCGAACTTGGTGCCCGTGCGGTCAAAGCGGTTGCCAGAGTCGGGCGCTTGCACCGGGTACAGGCGGGCGCTCAGCCGCTGGATGCCACCCTCTGGGGTGATGTCGATCGTGCCGCCTTTGCCATCGACCGGCAGGGCCACCGAGAAGCCCGACGTGGGCAACTCAGGTGTGCCCACGTCGGCGCTGTCGCTGCTGACGCCGCCACCGCCGCTGGTCTGGAATCGCTGGAAGGGCCCTGCAGGGGTTTCCACGCTGCGCAGCTTGGGCGTGGGCACGATCACGCGCAGCACGGTCTGGTCTGCCGACATCGAGACGGTTTCCACGCGCACGCCGGGTGGTGCGGTGACCTGAGCTTGGGCGCTCAGGCCGGTGGTGAGTTGAGCGGTCAAGGCCATGCCCAAAGGCATGCCGAGTTGCCAGAGCCGAGGTCGGCTCCGTGTGAATGGGCGGTTGATGGGTCGCATGCAAGACTCCGTTGGGTTGCGCCACCCGGTGTGGGTGGGCATGGAGGGGCAGGCTAGGCAGGCTTGTGATGGCCTACAAGCGCGTCTCCCTAGGCTTGGGGAGACGGCCGTTGAGGCATCCCTAAGGCAGGGGCCCTAACTTGTTGGGCGGCATCCCAAGGCTTAGGGAGCTGCGCACAAGGCGTGTCGGAAATGAGAAAATTGCGGTTTCTGCCATTTGCCGCCACACCATGACCGCTGCCACGCCTTCGTCCATCACCTTGACCCGTCCCGATGACTGGCACCTGCATGTGCGCGACGGCGCGGCCATGGCCGCTGTGGTGCCTGACACGGCCCGCCAGTTCGCCCGAGCCATCGTCATGCCCAACCTGCGCCCGCCTGTGCTGACGGCAGACCAGGCCTCTGGCTACCGCGACCGCATCCGTGCGGCCGTGCCTTCGGGCTTGTCGTTCGAGCCTTTGATGGTGCTGTACCTGACCGACAACACGCCTGCCGAAGAGGTGGTGCGTGCCAAGGCGATGGGCGCGGTGGCTTTCAAGCTTTACCCCGCCGGCGCCACCACCAACTCCGATGCGGGTGTGACCGACCTGCGCAAGACCTACAAGGCCCTGGAGGCCATCCAGCGCGAAGGCCTGGTGCTGTGCGTGCACGGCGAGGTCACCGATGGGGATGTCGATGTGTTCGACCGCGAGAAGGCCTTCATCGATGACAAGCTCATCCCGCTGCGCCGCGACTTCCCTGAGCTGAAGGTGGCTTTTGAGCACATCACCACCAAAGAAGCTGCGCAGTATGTGAACGAGGCCGATCGCTTCGTGGGCGCCACCATCACGCCGCAGCATTTGCTCTACAACCGCAACGCCATCTTCATGGGTGGCGTGCGCCCGCATTACTACTGCCTGCCCATCCTCAAGCGCGAAGAGCACCGCCTGGCCTTGGTGCAAGCGGCCACCAGTGGCAGTGCCAAGTTCTTCTTGGGCACCGACAGCGCACCTCACGCATCCCACCTGAAAGAGCACGCCTCCGGCTGCGCAGGGTGCTACACCGCGCCTTGCGCCCTGGAGCTGTATGCCGAGGTCTTCGAGGCCGCAGGCGCGCTCGACAAGCTGGAAGCCTTTGCCAGCTTCAACGGCCCTGACTACTACGGCCTGCCACGCAACACCGATCAGGTCACCCTGGTGCGTGAAGACTGGGTGGTGCCGGAGTCACTGCCGTTTGGCGAAGCGCAGATCAAGCCTCTTCGCGGGGGCGAGACCCTGCACTGGCGTCTGCGTTGAGCGGTGTGGTCTGGGCCGCTTGGCCCTTTTGCAGGGCCAGCCGCAACTCAGCGATCTCGTCTTTGACCGATCGCAGTTGTTGGTGCATGTCGCGCAGGATGTCGCGCTCGAGCTTGCGCTCTTGCGAGTCCACGAACATGGCCGCGATGCTGGCTGTGACCAGCGACAGCACGCCGTAGCCCAGCAGCACCACGAACACCGAGAAAATGCGCGAGGCCGTGGTGCTGGGCACCCGGTCCCCATAGCCCACCGTGGCCGCCGTCGAAAAGGCCAGCCAGAGCCCGTCGCCCAGGGTTTCGACATCGGGGTCGATCAGGTAAAAGCCCACGCCGCACAGGCCCAGCACGCCTGCGGCCATGGCGAGCAGGCGCGCCAAACCTGCGTGTTCGAACAAGGGTTTGCTCACCACCAGCAGCCGCAGCAAAGTGGCCAAAGCCAGCAGCAAACGCGCGCCCAGCGCCGCGACCGATGCGCTGCTGGCAGGCAGCACGGCAGCGGCCAACAGCGCTGCACCCAGCAACACATCGCCCACTTCAGCGGCGGGCCGGCCTGCCCACAGGGCCGATGCGCTTTCTGAGCGGTGTGCTGCGCGGTGGGGACGCCGCTGGCGCCACACCGTGGCCAGCACCAAAACGCCACTCAGGCCATACAGCAGCTGAGCCCAAGCCCCGGGCGTCGGCATCAGTGAGTCGTAAAACGCGGGGATGCTGACCAGCAGCGCGACGCTCAAGGGTGCGCTGTGCTTGAGCGCACGCATGAGCCGCTGGTCGCGGGCATGGCGGGGCTGTGTGGGCATGGGCGCTGATCAGATCGGCAGGTAACCTTCAACTGACAAGTAGCGCTCGCCGGTGTCGTAGTTGAAGCCCAGCACGCGGGCGCCATCAGGCAACTCAGGCAGCTTTTGCGCAATCGCCGCCAGCGTGGCGCCCGACGAAATGCCCACCAGCATGCCTTCTTCGCGAGCGGCCCGGCGACCGTATTCACGCGCGTCTTCGGCATCGACCTGGATCACGCCATCCAGCAGCTGGGTGTGCAAGTTGGCAGGGATGAAACCTGCGCCAATGCCCTGGATGGGGTGGGGCGCTGGGCTGCCGCCCGAAATCACGGGCGAGGCCTTGGGCTCGACCGCAAACACCTTCAGGCCCGGCCATGCCGCCTTGAGCACCTTGGCGCAGCCCGTGATGTGGCCGCCCGTGCCCACGCCGGTGATCAGCGCGTCCAGGCCATCGGGGAAGTCGGCCAGGATCTCTTGGGCGGTGGTGCGCTCGTGCACCGCGATGTTGGCCGGGTTCTCGAACTGCTGGGGGATCCACGACAGCGGGGTCTGCGCGGCCAGCTCTTGGGCACGGGCAATGGCGCCCTTCATGCCTTTTTCGCGCGGGGTCAAATCGAAACTGGCGCCGTAGGCCAGCATCAGGCGTCGACGCTCGATCGACATGCTGTCTGGCATGACCTGGATCAGGCGGTAGCCCTTGACGGCCGCCACCATGGCTAGACCCACGCCGGTGTTGCCCGAGGTGGGTTCGATGATGGTGGCGCCGGGCTGCCGCCCGAAATCACAGGCGAGGCCTTGGGCTCGACTGCACACACCTTCAGGCCCGGCCAAGCGGCCTTGAGCACCTTGGCGCAGCCCGTGAGGTGGCCACCGGTGCCCACGCCGGTGATCAATGCGTCCAGGCCATCGGGGAAGTCGGCCAGGATCTCTTGGGCGGTGGTGCGCTCGTGCACGGCGATGTTGGCCGGGTTCTCGAACTGCTGGGGGATCCACGACAGAGGGGTCTGCGCGGCCAGCTCTTGGGCACGGGCAATGGCGCCCTTCATGCCTTTTTCGCGTGGGGTCAAATCGAAACTGGCGCCGTAGGCCAGCATCAGGCGTCGGCGCTCGATCGACATGCTGTCGGGCATGACCAAGATCAGGCGGTAGCCCTTGACCGCCGCTACCATGGCCAGGCCCACGCCGGTGTTGCCCGAGGTGGGTTCGATGATGGTGGCGCCCGGCTTGAGCGCGCCGCTGCGCTCGGCGTCTTCGACCATGGCCAGGGCGATGCGGTCTTTGATGGAGCCGCCCGGGTTGCTGCGCTCGGACTTGATCCACACCTCGGCACCTTGCCCGAACAGGCGGTTGATGCGGACGTGAGGCGTCTGGCCGATGGTGTCAAGGATGCTGTTGGCTTTCATGTGCAGGGCTCCTGAAGATGAACATCGCCGAAAGGGCGCACGGCGCACAGGATAAGCGTGCGCGGGTCAAAATAGAGCACATGAGCTCATGCACTTTCATTCTGGCGCGCTGGCGTTTTTTGTGTCTGACCCTGATCATGGGCGCGCTGTGCGGCCTGGGTGGGGCGGCCATGGCGCAAACCTTCTTGCCGGTGGACCAGGCTTTTCGCGCCACGGTGCAGGCCTCCGGGCCGCGCTCGGTGCAGGTGGACTTCACCCTGGCGCGCGGCGTTTACCTCTACCGCGAGCGCCTGCAGGCCAATTTGCAGCTCGCCGGTGGCCAAGCCCAAGCGCTCAACTTTGACCTGCCGCCGGGCCAATCCAAGCATGACCCCACCTTTGACAAGGTGCTCGAGGTTTACCACGGCGATGTCAGCGGCACAGTCAACCTGCCCGCCGGCGCCCGGGGCGAGGGCATCTTGACCGTCGGCTACCAAGGTTGCGCCGATGCGGGCCTGTGCTACCCGCCGCAAACCAAGCGCTTCAAACTGACCTGGAAGGCCTCGGGCGAGCTGGGCTCGGTCGCCCCGGCGGCGCTTGCATCTGCTGCAGCAGAGGCGACTCAAGCTGCGAATCCAACGGCTGCGCAACCTGCAGCCAATGCCGAACCCCAAGGCGACCAGATCGCGCAGGCCCTGGCCAGCGGCCGCATTGGGTCGGTCGTGGTGGTGTTCTTCCTGGCGGGCGTGTTGCTCTCGCTCACGCCCTGCGTGCTGCCCATGGTGCCCATCTTGTCGTCGATCATCGTGGGGCAGCGCGAGCGTGTCAGCCGGGGGCGCGGTTTTGCGCTGGCGCTGAGCTACTCGCAAGGCATGGCTCTGGTCTACACGGCATTGGGCGTGGCCGCCGGCTTGCTCGGGCAAGGCCTGGCCGCATACCTGCAGCACCCGTGGGTGGTGTTGGGCTTTGGCGCCCTGATGGTGATGCTGTCTTTGTCGATGTTCGGCTTGTACGAGCTGCAATTGCCGGCCTCGGTGCAAAGCTGGCTGGGCGCGGGCAGCAACCAATTGCCCGGGGGGCGCTTTGTCAGCGTGTTTGCCATGGGCGTGGTGTCGGCCTTGGTGGTCAGCCCCTGTGTGTCGGCGCCTTTGGCCGGCGCTTTGCTCTACATCAGCCAGACCCACGATGTGTGGCTGGGCGGCAGCGCCTTGTATGCAATGGCCTGGGGCATGAGCCTGCCTTTGCTGCTGGTGGGCCTGTCGGCGGGCAGCTTGTTGCCGCGCACGGGCCCTTGGATGAAGGCCGTCAAGGCCTTGTTCGGCGTGTTGATGCTGGTCATGGCCGCGTGGGTCACGCGCCCGGCCTGGCCCTATGTGCAAACGCAGTGGCTGGGTGGTGCCTCGCAAACGGCCGCTCACGCCAGCGTGTTGCCCTTCAAGTCCGTGCGCACCGTTGCGGAGCTGGACGCGGCCGTGGCCCAGGCCGCCGCGCAAGGCAAGCCTGTGATGCTCGACTTTTATGCCGACTGGTGCACCGCCTGCATCGAGATGGAGCACAAAACCTTCAGCGACCCGCTGGTCCAAGACCGCCTCAAAGGCGCGGTGCTGCTGCAAGCCGATGTGACGCTCAACAGCGCCGACGACCGTGCGCTGTTACAGCGCTTCAAGCTGTTTGGGCCACCCGGGCTGATCTTCTTTGACGCCCAAGGACGCGAGCTCAGCGCCGCGCAGGTCGTGGGCTTCCAGGCGCCGCCCGATTTTTTGCGCAGCTTGCAGCAGGCTGGATTCTGAGTGGGGGCCCCTTCTGAGGCCTTGAGGCTGTGGCGCGGCCCTCGCTGGACCCTGTCGGTGTTGCTGGCCGCCCTGGGCATGCTCGGGCCGTTTGCCATCGACACTTACTTGCCCGCCTTCGCCGGCATCGCGCAGCAGCTGCACGCCAGCCCCTTACAGATCCAGCAAACGCTGTCGGCCTACCTGTTCGCGTTTGCTTTCATGAGCCTCTTTCATGGGGCTTTGTCAGACAGCTTGGGACGCCGCCCCGTGGTGCTCACGGGCATTGCGGTGTTCACGCTGGCCTCGGCGGGTTGTGCGCTGTCGACCAGCATCGCGCAGCTGGTGGCCTTTCGCGCGCTGCAGGGCCTGTCGACCGGGGCGGGCATCGTGGTCTCGCGTGCCGTGATCCGCGACCTCTTTCCGCCAGCCGATGCCCAGCGGGTCATGTCTCAAGTGACCCTGTTTTTTGGCATCGCCCCGGCCGTGGCGCCCATCGTGGGCGGCTTCTTGTTTGTGCACGCGGGCTGGCAGGCGGTGTTCTGGTTCCTCACCGGCGTGGGCGTGGTGCTGTGGCTGAGCAACTGGTGGCTGCTGCCTGAAACCCTGCCCACCGCGCAGCGTCAGCCTTTTGAGGCGGCGCACCTGCTCAAGGGCTACGTCACGCTCTTGTCTCACCCCCGATTTGTGTTGCTGGCGCTGGCCAGCGGCGTGCCTTTCAACGGCATGTTTTTGTACGTGCTGTCGGCCCCGGCCTTTTTGGGCGAGCACCTGCACCTGGCGCCCACGCAGTTCTTTTGGTTCTTTGTGTGCACGATCAGCGGGATCATGGGTGGGGCTTTTTTGAGCGGGCGCCTGGCTGGGCGCATCGCGCCATCGCGCCAGATCAAGCTGGGCTTTGCGGTGATGCTGGTGGTGTCGGTGATCAACCTGGTGGCCAATGCGCTGTTTGAAGCCGACGTGCGCTGGTCGCTGTGGCCCATTGGCCTGTACGCGCTGGGGTGGGCCTTGATGACCCCGGTCGTCACCTTGATGGTGTTGGACCTGTTCCCGCAGCGGCGGGGCATGGCGGCGTCTTTGCAGGCCTTTGTGGGCGCGGCCTCCAACGGGCTGGTGGCGGGCGTGTTGGCGCCCTTGGTGATGCACAGCACCCTGGGCCTGGCTTTGGCGTCTTTGTTGCTGATGCTGGTCGGATTGTTCGCTTGGGCTTGGCTGCAGCGGCGATAATGGCGTCGTGAAGTCAGCCAGACCGCCGCTGGTGCAAGGACCGAAAGGTCGCACTGGAGGAAGGTCCGGACTGCACAGGGCAGCGTAGGAGGTAACGCCTCTCCACCGCGAGGTGAGGATCAGAGCAACAGAGACGAGTCTCTGCGGCCTTGGGCGGGGCGAAAGCCACGTCAAAGGCCATTCGAAAGAATGGCTGGGGACGCAGAGGGTGAAACGGGCAATCTCTACGCGCAGCAACACCAAATAGGCACACGTTGACTTGGCCCGAGGAGTGTGCGGGTAGGTGGCATCGAGCCGCTCTGGCGACAGGCGGCCCAGAGGAATGGCGGTCACGGCCCTGCGTCGCAAGACAAGGGGCCGCACAGAATCCGGCCTATCGGCTGACTTCACACTTTTTTCACATCTGCGAGCCCCGCGTGGGGCTGGCAGCTTCGCAGGGCATCAAGTTCTGCGTCAGGCGGTCGACATCCCGGCGTCATGCGGAGATCGACCATGCGCCACCCCCTGTCCCCTTTCGAGTCCACGGTGCTTGCCGTGGCCACCTGTTTGGCTTTGACCCTGTCGGCCCACGCCGGCGAGGCACATGGCGAGGGCGGACACGCCGACGCCAAAGAAGCGGCCGCCAAGCCCTCGCTCAAGCCTGATCTCAAGTCCAAGGTCGAGGCCAAGTCTGAAGGCAAGGCGGAGGGCAAATCCGAAGCCAAAGCCGAAGGCAAGGGCGAGTCGAAGTCAGAGTCAAAAGGCGAGGCCAAGAGCGAGGCCAAGGGTGGCGATGCGCGCTCGGGCGTCTCCATGGCCGAATTGCGAGACCTGATCGACCAGAAAATCGCCGAGGTGCGCACCCAGCGCGCTCCCGCGCCGGTGCTGCGCGTGCAGCCCCGTTCGCCTCGACCCAAGCCTGATTCGGGCTTGATGAATGCGGTGTACACGCACGGTGGTGCCGCGGGGCATGACGCCCAGGGTGCTTTGGTCCCAGGCGGCGCCACTGCGGTTCGCCACGGCACCCCTGCCACCGGTCCCAAAGGGCAGGCCGCAGCAGGCGTCCACGGCGCCGACAACATGGGTCATGACGTGCACTGGGCTTACGGCGGCGACACCGGCCCGGAGAACTGGGGGCAGCTCAAACCCGAGTTCCAGCAGTGCATGGTGGGCAAGCGCCAAAGCCCCATCGACATCCGCGACAGCATCGCGGTGCAACTGGACCCGATCCAATTCGACTACCGCCCCTCGGGCTTTCGTGTGATCGACAACGGCCACACGGTGCAGGTCAACGTCGAACCTGGCAACAGCATCACGGTGCAAGGCCGCCGCTACGAGCTGCTGCAGTTCCACTTCCACCGCCCCAGCGAAGAGCGCATCAATGGCCGCCAGTTCGAGATGGTGGCGCACATGGTGCACAAAGACGCCGAGGGCCGCCTGGCGGTCGTGGCCGTGTTGATGGACCAGGGCAAGGGCCACCCGCTGGTCCAGCAGGTCTGGAACAACCTGCCGCTGGAGAAAAACACCGAGCAGCCCGCCCTGATCCAGATGGACCTCAAGGCCTTGCTGCCCGAACAACAGCAGTACTACACCTACATGGGATCGCTCACCACGCCACCGTGCTCAGAAGGGGTGTTGTGGATGGTGATGAAGCAGCCGGCCAGCATGTCGCGCGAGCAGATCGCCATCTTCAGCAAGCTCTACCCGATGAACGCCCGCCCAATCCAATCGGCGTCGGGGCGTTTGATCAAAGAAGGTCAGTAAACCCGACCGCCCTTGATCTGGGCGTGGGTGCGGCGGCTCAAGTCGGTGGCCTTGGCCATTTGGGCCATGGCGTGACCCGCGTGGGCGTGGCAGATGGCCAGCCCCAAGGCGTCGGCGGCGTCGTTGTGAGGTTCGCGCGGCAATTGCAACAGTCGCATCACCATGTGTCGGATCTGGGCCTTGGCTGCGTGGCCGTGGCCGACCACCGCCTTCTTCATTTGCAGCGCCGTGTATTCGGCCACGGTGGGCGCGTTGGGCGCCGACAGCAGGCCGGCGATCGCGGCCCCGCGCGCCTGGCCCAGCAGCAAGGTTGACTGGGGGTTGACGTTGACGAACACGATCTCGACCGAGGACTGCTCGGGCTCGTAGCGCGCCACCACCTCGCGCACCCCTTCAAAAATGATTTTCAGCCGCGTGGGCAAGTCGCCTTGCGCGGCTTCTTTCGTCTTGATTGTGCCGCTGGCCACGTAGTGCAAGCGCGGGCCATCGGCTTCGATGACGCCAAAGCCGGTGGTCTGCAAGCCGGGGTCGATGCCGAGGATTTTCACGGTTTGGAATGGGCTGTGGAGCGCTGGAAGCCGCACTCTAACCGTTGCAACTGTGTTGCACCCTGTTGCCGCCTCGCTTTTAGAGTGGGAGCGCGCTCTGCTGAGCGTGCAAACCAATCCAAACAGACGAGGACTTCACCATGCTTTTTGAGTCGACATCACGCCCAAGACCCCCTGGGGCTTGCCTGGCGCCTTTGGCCTTGACGGCCTTCATGGCTTTTTCAAGCAGCGCGCAGGCGCAATTGGTGCTGACCGACCGCACGGCCGCCGGTTCAGTGTCAGCGGGCAAGCTGGTTCCCGGGGGTGGCGGCAACCGCAACGTCGGCGGTTTGGGCGTGCCCGACGGCGTCAGTGACCTGGCGCCTCTGGTCGCCTTGCGCACCTACCAAGATGGCGACCTCAACGCTTTGAGCCAAGCCACGGCCACTTCCACGCTGCGCGACGGTCTGGCGGCCTTTCGGGTCAGCGCTTTGACCTCGTGGAGCCAACTGAGTGGTCGCCCGCTGGGTGAGGGCTATGCCAAAGCCACGGCCGTGGCCACGGCCCGATGGGACTTCGAGCTGTTGCAGGCCACCGAGGTGCACATCACGTTCACGAGGGACGTCGCTCAAGCGCCGGCACTGGGCAACAGCCTGGCTTCGTTCGCGCGCCTGCGCAGTGACGGCGGCTTCGAGCAGATCCTGGCTGGCAGCGCCCCCGTCACCCTGAGCGCAGGCCACTACGTGGTGCAACTGCTGGCCAGCAACGACTCTGACGCCTGGAGTGACCTGGATGCGCTCAGCGCCACGCACAGCGTTGCGGCGGGCTTGACCCTGTCGGGCCATTTCGCGGTGGGTGTGCCCGAGCCATCGTCCATGGCCCTGATGGGGCTGGGTTTGCTCGGCATGGCGGGCTTGTCGCTGCGCCGCCCAAAGTCACAAGCCTGACCCAGGCTGGATGAGCCCGCAAGCGTCGGTCGCCGGCGCTTGCCCATCGCGTGCCCCAAGAACCGGTGTCGCGTGTCAGGTGCGCTTGCGCAGCCAGCCCACCACGCCCATGCCCGCGAGCATCAAGGCCAGCGCATTGGGCTCAGGCACTGCCGGGGCGGCGCCAGTGATGCGCAACCCGAACGATTCGCTGGGGCTGGTCACGGCGTAGTGCTGCCCATCGGTGTAGCTGGCCACGCCCGTGGCCAACAAGGCCCCTGTGGGTGCGAGCAAGCCTGTGGGGGCGTTGCTGCTGTCGGGGCTCACTTCCAGGGCCAACCAGTAGCTGCCAGCGCCAAGCGACCACTGCAACTGGCTCAGGCCATTCCAGCCATCGCCCTTGTAGGTGGCGTCTTGCACGAACAGCGCCCCGTGGTTGTCGAGGTTGAAGTTCAGTGCGGGGCGGCTGACGTTGCCCATCTCATTGGCATAGATGGCCACACTGAACTGCGTGCCCGTGTCCGAGCCGCCGGCGTTGGACAGCAGGTAAGCCATCACGCTGGTGATCTGCGTGTTGGCATCGAGCGAAAAGGACTGTGCGACCCAGTTGCTGCCGTCCAGGGTGTAGGCCTGTGTGAGGCCTCCGGATGTCACTGGGGTGTTGACGATGTCTGCTGCGTGCGCCTGCGAGGGGGCGAGCAGGGCGATGGCGGCGGCGCTCAGGGCGCTCAAGGCGATGCGGCTGTGCATGGTGTGTGTTCCTTGTGCTCAGCTTGGATCAGCGCGCCAGCGTGGCGCTTTGCAGCAGCTTGGTCGGGCCGTAAGCGTCGTTGAAGCCGTAAGCGTCGATCTGCACCTTGCCGCTTTGGTAGACCTTCACATTGGCCCAGGCGTAATGGCGGTCGTAAGGCTGTTGGTTGGCAGTCGTTGGCTTGACATCAAAGGGCGAACCGCCCGAACCCACGATCACTTGCCACGAGGGGCTGGTGGTGCCATCGGCCTTAACCGGCTGGCGCATGTTGAACACGTGCTCATGGCCCGAGAAGTAGGTGGCGCTGTATTGCTCGATCACGCTCCAGAAGGCATTGCGCTTGGCAGGGATGGCGTCCAGGCCACCGGCCTTGCCATTGTTGCCAGTGAAGTCGTAGGTGTAGGCCGGCTTGTGGCCAAACACGAAGAAGTGCTGAGCACCACGGCCCGTGGCCGCCGCAAAGTCATTGCGCAACCAGGTGGTGGGGGCGATGCTGTCGGCACCCGTGGCATCGGTGTTGATGACCGCGAAATGGCTGTTGCCCACGTCAAAGCTGTAAGACAGCTGGTTTTGCGGCGTGCTCAGGCTGTCTGCTTGAGCGTGGTCGGTTTTGTCGACGCTGCTCACGCTCAGGCCGCCGGGCAGCGAGGCGTTCAGGCGTGTGGCATCAACGATCAGGTCGCCCATGTTGGCGCGCCATGCATCTTCATTGACCTTGATGGCGTTCTTGCCGCCATTGAGGCTGGCCAGGTTGTTGCCGCTGGCATCGGTGCAGACGGTGGTGCTGGTGCTTTTGCACTGGGTTTCGTGGTTGCCGGGCACAGGCACAACGTAGGTGCCGCTTTCGATCAGCGGGGCCACCATGCCGCGCCAGAAGGCGTACTGCACGTGGTGCTTGACCAGGTCCGAATTGACCACGGTGTTGACGTCGGTGGCTGCGGTGACACCGGCGTTGCCGTAACCCATGATCATGTCGCCGTTGAAGAACAGCAGGTTGGACTTCTTGGCCGTGACCTCGCGCATGATGCGCGCCCAGGCTTTGCTGTTTTGCAGCCAATGGGCGTCTTGGCCCGTCAGGGCGCCATTGACGAGTTGTGTGGGGTCTGGTGAGGCCGGGTCTTGGCGCGAGTCGCCCACGGTCGTGAAGCTCAGCACAACGGGGTCGGTTTGCGCAATCGCGGCGCCAGTGGCGACCAAGGCAGCAAAAGCAAGGGCAATGGACACAGCAGAGGTGGCGCGGGGGGGGAACAGGGTTTTCATCTTGGACAGCTCAGAGGGTGAAGTCAACCAGGGTTGTGCGATGGCGCGCGCGTCGCCATACAACCAGCTTGCCTTCATCTTGCAGTGGCGAGGTGACGGGGAAGCGGGCTACGGATGGTCCGATTGGCACGGGGTGTGACCTCATGGCCGTCTGACAGCGTGTTGAGAAAGGCCATCAGGTCTTGGATCTCGCGCTCTGACAGCCGCGGCTTGTTGCCTGGCAAGGGCTTGAAGGGCGCGTCTTGGTTCACATTCCCCCGGTAAGCCGTGCGCAGGTCGTCATAGAGCAGGACCCGGCCGTGGGCGTCTTTGGGGTACCAGCGCTCAGGTGTGATGTCGCGCGTCACGTAAAAGTCGACGACCTCGCGCAGCGAGTGCAGCACGCCGTTGTGGAAAAAGCTCTTGCGCAAGGCGGCATTGCGCAAGGTCGGTGTGCGGAACTTGCCGCAGTACGCGGTTTGATCGACCAGGTCCTGGCGCAGGGGCCCGCACAGACCCAGATCGTAGAAGGCTGGGTTGCGGTTGGCCGTGAGTTGGCGGTTGCGAGGCACGCCCAGCGCGAAGAACTCGAAGTCGGTGAAGCGCGGGTAGATGAAGGTGGACGATGTGGCCACGCTGGGGTGGCAGGTCGCGCAATTGCCCTTTTGGGTGTCGTTGAAGAGATTGAAACCACGTTGCTCTGCCGGGCTCAACTTCGCCTGGCCGCGCAGGTAGGCGTCGTACTTACTGGTGAAGGGGTGGAAGTCTTCGGGCGACTGCTCGAAAAACTCGATGGCGGTGGTCAACCAACTGATCACACCCTCTTCGTCGTCCAGGATGCGGGTACCCGGCGGGCTCAACAGGGCATTGAACTCGGCTGCGTAAGGCGCTTTTCGCAAGCGTGCGACCACCTCGCTGAGGTTGGCGTTGGCCATCTCCTTGGGGTCGAGCAAAGGCATCAGGGCTTGCTCACGCGCTTGGTTGACACGGCCATCCCAGGTGCGACCGCCGGCAGGGCCGCTGTCTTGCCCGTTGTTGTCCATCAGGTCCACGTAGTGTTCGGTGAATGCCTGGGGCGCGTGCACATAGCGCAGCGACGGGGTGCTTCGCACGCCCTGCTGGTTCAGGCGGGGCCCGCCGGGCTGAACCGACCGACCGTTGGGTGGCCCATAGGCGTGAGCAGGGCTGTGGCAGCTTGCGCACGATTGCTGACCCGAAGCCGACAAGCTCGGATCGGAAAAAATCTTGCGGCCCAGGGCCTGTAGCTGGTCTGCGGGCGGGGCATCGCCGTTGGCGCCCTTGTTGTAGCGGCTGTTGAGCACGGGCGGTGCATCATCGCCGCAGGCCAGTACACGGCCATCCCACGCGGCATGGCTTTGTGCGGCACACAGCAAGGGCATCCCGCCCACCAAGAGCGCCGCCAGCCCGAGGCGCGTGAGCCGCTTGGGCTTGGTCACCGTTTCAATCCAGTTCATGGCCGCAGGCTAACCGAGGCTTGTGCAGCCTTGATGACAGCCCCACCCTCGGTCAGCGCGGCGCGTGCAGGGGCTGTGACAGCAGCGGCCACAAGGCCTGGCGAGAGCTGCGGAACCAATCGATGTGCCCGATCGGCTTCAAGCCATGCTGACTGGGTCGGATGTGATGGACCCACTTGTCGGTGTGGGGAAAGGTGCGCATCAGGTCGGCGACCGTGGCGGGCGTGGCGATGTCGTCCTCAATGGCATGGAAGACGGGGATGGGCATGCGAACCGCATTGTGGAAGTCTTGATGGGGCTTGCCTTTGACCGCGTTGGTGGCGTAGCCGCCCGCGGCGCACCATTGGCCCCACTGACGCGCCACCGCGGCTGGCAAATCTTCGCCCAGGCCCACGGCCGAGGTGGGGGCATGGCCTTTGAAGAAAGCGCCCACCGGGACCATGCAACGCAAGCCCAGTCGGTCCTTGAGGCGGAAGGCTGGGCTGCGCGCTGTGGTGACGCTCGGCCGCCAGAAAGTGACCCTTCAGGTGGGTGCCGTCTTGGCAGGTGAACTCGATGGGTTCGGGGGCGGGTGTGGGCATTTCAGGGCTCCGTTTTGGAGGGGTGATCGAGCCCTTGGACCTGGCTCAGCCAGCGGGCGACCACGGCCAACTCATCGTTGGTGAACCCTTGGGTGAGCTGGCGGTTGATGCGTTGGGTGATCGGTTTGAGGCGGGGCAGTTGGGCCATGCCTGCGGGCAGCAGCCACACGCGCTGCGTGCGCCCGTCGAGGGGGTCCGGGTGGCGTGCGACCCAATCCAGCGCTTCGGTGCGCTGCACCAGGCCCGACATCGCAGAGGGCACCAACTGCAATGCCGCAGCGAGTTGCCCCATGGTCACGCCATCGGCTTGATGAAGCGCATACAGCAGGCCAGCCTGCGCCGGGGTGGGGGCCACCTCGCCCGCCGCGCTGGCTTGGGCCTGCAGGTGGCTCATCCACGCTTGCAGGTTGCGTTGTGCGCTGTTGAGCAAAAAGATCAGGCGTGGCGGGGTGCGTTCTGGAGTCATTTATTTCGCATGCGAATTTCGTGTGCGAAGCATATGGTCGTCTGTGAATTTGTCACGACCACGTCACGTGGTCTGCCTAAGGTGCAGGCACATCCATGAACTTTGCCGTACAGCCATGAACACCTTGTCTCGCTCCGCCCTGGCCTTGCTGTGTGCCGGCCTCTTTGGTTCGGCTCAAGCCGTCGACCTGATCGCCATTGGCCAGCTGTCGGCCACGGCCACTGACCTGTCTGGACTGACGGGCCCGCTCGAAAGCGGAACACCAGCCAACTTGCTGGGTGGCATGGGTTCTGGTCTGGCTTGGGCTGGTGGCAACACCTTCCTGGCACTGCCTGACCGTGGTCCCAATGCCAATGCCTGGAACCCATCTGTGGACGACACGACGTCGTACATCCCACGCTTCCACACACTGCAATTGGTGTTGAGCCCCGCCACCAGCGGCAACCTGCCTTACACCTTGGGTGCCACCGTGACCGGCACCACGCTGCTCTACAGCACCCAGCCCTTGAGCTACGGCCCAGTCACGCCAAGCAGCAACACCTCGGGTCGTTACTTCTTCTCTGGCCGTTCGGACAACTTCGACGCGTCGCAAAGCTCGGCCAACCCGTTCAACGCGCGCCTCGACCCAGAAAGCATCCGTGTCTCTCGCACGGGCAAGACCGTGTTCATTTCCGATGAATACGGCCCTTACGTTTACCAGTTCGACCGCGCCACGGGCGCCCGTGGCCGTGTGTTCACGCTGCCGGCCAATCTGGCGGTGTCGAGCTTGTCGTCGCAAGGCAGCGTCGAGATCTCGGGCAACGCCACCGGCCGTGTCGCCAACAAGGGCATGGAAGGCCTGGCCATCTCGCCCGATGGCAAGACCCTGTTTGGCTTCATGCAAAGCCCACTGGCACAAGACGGTGGTGACGGCGGCCGCGCCAACCGCATCGTGACCATCGATGTGGCCAGCGGTGCCACCAAGCAGTACGCCTATGACAACTACCTGCTTGACAAGAGCAAGGCCTACAACAGCAGCGAAGTTCTGGCGCTCAACAGCCATGAGCTGTTGGTGCTGGAGCGCGATGGCAAGGGCCTGGGCGACGACACGACCGCTGCGGTCAAGCGCATCTACAAGGTGGACCTGGCCGGTGCACAAGACGTGAGCCAGCTCACTGGCGAGGCTGCTTTGGTGGCCAAGGCCCCTGCGAAAACCTTGTTCCTGGACATCCGCGCCAAGCTCAACGCCGCTGGCGTGTCTGACGCCAACATCCCCGCCAAGCTTGAAGGCATGGCCTTTGGCGCCGACATCGTGGTGGGTGGTGTGGCCAAGCACACGCTGTACGTGGGCAATGACAACGACTTCATCGCCACTACCAAAGGCGGCAAGTCCAACCCCAACCAGTGGTTCGTGTTCACCTTCACCGATGCCGACTTGGGCGGCTCGGCCTTCGTGAACCAGACCATCGCGCCCTGAGCGCTTTCTCAAAGCATTGACACCTGATTGCCATGATCAAATCCAGCATCACCTTCATCGCCGCCGCTTTGTTGAGCGCCGGCTCCGCCCAAGCCGCCTTCACCGGTGATTTCGCCGCGAGCCAATGGGCATCTGCCATCACCTCGGGTGGCAACGGCAGCGTCGTGTTCGCCACCGACGGCAGCGCGTTGACCTTGACTTCGTCGAACCATGAGGCTTTCTCCAGCCTGATCGCGGCCGACGTGTCCAGCGCCATCACCTTGAAGAACGACACCTCGCTCAGCTTCAACTGGTCTTACGTGAGCAACGACGAGAACGGTTCGACCTCGGACCCCTTTGGCTACAGCATCAACGGCGCCTTCGTTCAACTCAGTGCCAACGACAGCTGGGACCCCCAGTCGGGCAACGTCAGCCTCAACCTGAGCAAGGGCAACACCTTTGCTTTCGTGAGCCGCTCCACCGACAGCATCTTTGGCGCATCGGTCGCCACCCTGACGTCGTTCAACGCCGTGAGCGCCACGCCAGCCGTACCCGAGCCTTCGGGCCTGGCCTTGGCCGCTGCGGGCTTGGTTGCGGTTTCGGTGATCAGCCGCCGCCGCAGCACGCGCTGAGCGTCAAGGTTCGCACCTCATCAAGAAGGCCGCAGCCCGGTGAGGGGCTGCGGCCTTCTTGCTTTCCCGGGATGCGGGCAGACGCCTCTGTCAGGTGCATGGCGGACGGGGCGGGTGCCAGTGACCGTGGCCTGGGGTAAGCCGGGCCGCAGCGCACTGGGGTTGCCACGGGGGCGGCGCCTGGGCACGCCTGCTAGCATTTGCAGATCACGACAATTCAGGGGATTTAGGCTGGCGTTCGCGCGGCCGAAGGCTTCCCTGCGTCGCTGGTGCCACAACCACATCACACAGGGAGCTTTCATGAACCACACCGTCGTCGCGTGTTTAGTCGCCGCCGCCGCAGCTTGCGTGCCGGCCTTGGCCCAAGCCCAGTTTGTCGTCACAGCCCAAAGCGGTGCCGTGTCTGCGTCTTCCAGCAGCGGCGCGTCTGCACAGCAGGTTTCCGTGCCTGGTGACCTGACCAATCTGACTTTGTCCGTCAGCTCTGGTGTCCAGGCCAGCAGCGTGGGGGGGGCCGCGAGCCGCACCACCCTTGAATCTGGCCGTGTGGGCCTTTACGCCGGTGTGTCGGCCATGGTGAATGGCGCTGCTTCCGGTGGCAACGGCGTGTCCGGCGGCTATTCAGGCGGTACTTACTACGGCGGGAGCAGCGGCGGCTTCATTCCTGGTTCTGCTTCGGCCAAGGCGACCGTGTCAATCAACTTCGACGTGACCCAGTCCATCGACGTGCAAATGTCCGTCACCGACCTGTACCGGCCGAGCAACATCAAGAACTACTTCCCGACCTTCTCATCTGCCCTCAACTTCGAACAGCAAGACGGCAGCGGCAGCTGGGTGTCCGTCATCAACCGGGATGCTTTGGGCACCGTCGCCCACCTGGATGCCGGTCACTACCGGCTGAATGCCGATTTCACGTACAACATCACGGGCACGTCAGGACTGGCCGGTGGCGGCGCTTCGGTGCTGATCACGGCGGTGCCAGAGCCCACCACGTGGAGCCTGATGGCATTGGGCATGATGGGCCTGGGCTTGGCCACCCGGCGCGCGCAGCGCAGCGCGTGACGGCATGAAAAAGGCCCCGCGATTGCGGGGCCTTTTGCGATGGGACGTTCCACTGTGTGCGCCAACAGGCGCATCCAAGGATCAGTGGCGGAAGTGCCGCGTGCCCGTGAACACCATCGCGATGCCGCGCTCGTCGGCGGCGGCAATCACTTCGTCGTCGCGCATCGAACCACCTGGGTGGATCACGCAGGTCGCGCCCGCATCCACCACCACGTCCAAGCCGTCTCGGAACGGGAAGAAAGCGTCAGATGCCACGGCCGTGCCTTGCAGGCTCAAACCCGCGTGGCCCGCCTTGATCGAGGCGATGCGGGCCGAGTCGAGGCGGCTCATTTGGCCAGCGCCGACGCCCATGGTCATGCCGTCTTTGCAGAAAACGATGGCGTTGCTCTTGACGAAGCGGGCCACCGTCCAGGCGAACAGCATGTCCTTGAGCTGCTGCTCGGTGGGCTGCACTTTGGAGACGACCTTGATGTCGCCGACCAGGTCAACCGTGTCGCTGGATTGCAGCAGCATGCCGCCGCCCACGCGCTTGAAGTCCAGCGCGTTGCTCAGCTTGCTGATGGGCACTTCGAGCAAACGCACGTTTTGCTTGGCGGCATAGGCCGCGCGGGCCGCTGGCGTGATGGCGGGCGCGATGGCCACTTCCACGAATTGCTTGTTGGCGTTGATGGCATCGACCACATCGGCATCAATCGGGCGGTTGAAGGCCATGATGCCGCCGAAGGCCGAGGTGGGGTCGGTCTTGAGGGCCTTTTGATAGGCTTCCAGAGGCGTTGCACCCACGGCCACGCCGCAGGGGTTGGCGTGCTTGACGATCACGCAGGCGCATTCTTCAAAGGCCTTGACGCATTCCCAGGCCGCATCGGCATCGGCGATGTTGTTGAAGCTCAGCTCCTTGCCCTGGATCTGGGTCCATTGCGACAGGCTGCCTTCAACGGGGCTGTTCTCCCGGTAGAACGCGGCCGATTGGTGGGGGTTCTCGCCATAACGCATGCCCTGCACTTTTTGCAGTTGCAGGTTGAACACGGCGGGGTAGGCCTCGCGCACAGGCACGGCTTCGGTCTGGAGCTCGCTGCCGGCTTCCAGGGCGGTGAGGTAGTTCGTGATCATGCCGTCGTAGGCGGCGGTGTGGGCAAACACCTTCTTGGCCAGCATGAACTTGGTGGAGCGGGTCAAGCCATCGCCCTTGAGCTCAGACAGCACTTGCGTGTAGTCAACGGGGTCGATGATCACGGCCACGTCTTGCCAGTTCTTGGCGGCAGCGCGCAGCATCGTGGGGCCGCCGATGTCGATGTTCTCGATGGCGTTTTCCAGCGTGCAGTCAGCCTTGGCGGTGGCTTGGGCAAACGGGTAGAGGTTCACCACCAAGATGTCGATGGTGTTGATGCCGTGCTCTTTGAGCGCAGCCATGTGCTCAGGCAGGTCGCGGCGGGCCAGCAGGCCACCGTGCACGCGAGGGTGCAGGGTCTTGACGCGGCCGTCGAGCATCTCGGGGAAGCCTGTCACTTCGGACACTTCGGTGACGGGCAGGCCTTTCTCGGCCAGCAGCTTGGCGGTGCCGCCGGTGGACAGCAGCTTGATGCCTTGGGCATGCAGGGCTTGGGCGAATTCAACGATGCCGGTCTTGTCGGACACGGACAGCAGGGCGGTCAAGGCCATGGGGATCTTTCCTTCAATGC
>CANCFV010000050.1 GCA_947377275.1 Burkholderiales bacterium
CCCGTGAACAAAGCATTCCGTCTGAGTCTGGCTGCTGCGGCGGCCCTGGTGGCCAGCCAGGCCATGGCCTTCGAATTCAACGGCTACTTGCGTGCTGGCCCCGTGTTCTCGGGCGCTGAGCCCACCGGCACCACGGGCGACACGCAGCCACAGGCTTACAAGTACAGCCTGGGCGGCGCAGGCCAGAACTACCGCCTGGGCAACGAGGGCGATTTCTACGGTGAGTTCCTGCTCTCGCACAAGCAGCAAGTGGGTGCCCAGTCGTTCAGCTTCGGCTGGATGCCTTCGGTTTACAGCGCCAAGCCCAACCCCAGCAGCACCAGCTACGACACGGCCCAGTTGTTCTTGGAAATGCAAGGCCTGGACTTCGCGCCCAACGCCAAGTTCTGGGGCGGTAAGCGCTATCAGCGTACCGACGTGCACATCGTTGACACCTTCTACATCAACTACGGCAGCAACGTCGGTGCCGGCGTGTACGACCTCGACGTGGCCGGCGCCAAGCTGGGCGTGCATGCCTATTCCAGCGACGAGTTCATTGGCAAGAACAACACCAAAGACACGGCCAGTCGCATCACTGCTGACCTGTACGACATCAACACCAATCCCGGTGGCAAGTTCCGCGTCGTGACCTCCCTGGTCACCGGCAAGTACAAGAACGGCAGCACCGGCACCAGCGTCTCGCTCAAGCACGATCAAGCCGACTTCGTCATCAAGGGCTTGACCAACTCGGTGTGGCTGCAAGCGGCCAGCGGTTATGCCGGCCTGAACGGTGGCTTTGTGGGCATCGACAGCAACGGTGTCTCTAACAAGCACAAGGGCGTGCGCGCCCTCGATTCGATCAACTGGCAGTCGGGCCCATGGGGCGGTCAGGCTCAAGCCGTGTTCGAGCGTGACACCGTCACCTCTGATGCCAATGTCGACACCAAGGTCACCCGCACTTCCTTGGGCGGCCGCGTGAGCTATGCCGTCACCCAAAACTTCAAGATGCTTGGCGAAGTGGGCTTGACCAGCGCCAAGGTGGCCGGCATGTCGGGCACAGCGAACCTGAACAAGTTCACCATCGCCCCCACCCTGGCCCTCAATGGCGACTTCTGGTCGCGTCCTGAGCTGCGTTTTTACGTCACCCACGTGACCTGGAACGACGCCGCATCGGCCAGCGCCGGCGCCAATGCCGTGGGCTCGACCGTGGGCGCCACACCGGCCACTTTGACCGACAAGAGCAAGCGCTCGGTCAACCTGGTGGGCATCCAAGCCGAAGTCTGGTTCTGACCTGAGCACATCGAACACCTTAGGGTGTCGCGGTGGGGCTGCCCGTGATGGGCGGTGCAGCCCCAGCCAGCCGAGCGGCCAGGCCGCGTCAAGCCAGAGCTCGGCCTCCAATTTTCCCCGCGCTGCCGGTCTAGGCGGTGGCGGGGATTTTTTTGCGGGCTTGCTGTGCGCCACGTGTCACCATGCGTTGGCGTGCGTTGCACGGCCCTTGCTTACTTCGTCCGCACGCCTTCACGAGAGACACGGCCATGACCCCTGCAGAACACGACAAGACCGCCACAAGCGACCCCCACCACCCCTTGCGCGAAGACATCCGCCTTTTGGGCCGCGTGCTCGGCGACACCGTGCGCGAACAGCACGGCGAAGCCACTTACGAGCTGATCGACCAGATCCGCCGCCACTCGGTGCGCTTTCGCCGCGCCGATGATCCCGCCGCCCGCGAGGCGCTCGAGTCCACGCTGGAGAGCCTCTCGCGCGACCAGATGCTGCAGGTGATCCGCTCGTTCAGCTTCTTCTCTTTGCTGGCCAACATCGCCGAAGACCAGCACCAGATCCGCCTGCAACGCCAAGCCCAGCTCACCGGCCAGACCGAGCCGGGCACCCTGAGCGCCGTGCTCGATCGTCTCAAGGCCGAAGGCGTCAGCGCCGAGCAGGTGCTTGAGTTGTTGGGGCAAGCCCAGATTGCGCCCGTGCTTACCGCCCACCCCACCGAGGTGCGCCGCCACAGCATCCTGCATGAGCAGATGCAACTGGCTCGATTGCTGCGCGAGCGCGACCTCACACCGCCCACGCCCGACGAGCGTCAGGCCAGCGACGAGACCCTGCGCCGCATCGTGCTGACGCTGTGGCAAACGCGCCTGCTGCGCCCGACCAAGTTGTCGGTGCTTGACGAGGTGGCCAACAGCTTGGAGACGCACCAACGCACCTTCATGCACGAGCTGCCGCGCCTGTACGCCCAGCTGGAAGACCGCTTGGGGCGGGACTTGGGCGAGGCCGCCCTCAAAGCTTCGGTGCATGGCAAAGAGGTTGAGCTGTCCAGCTTCATGCACGTGGCCAGCTGGATTGGCGGCGACCGCGATGGCAACCCCTTCGTGACCGCCGAGGTGCTGGATTCGGCCCTGCGCATGCAATGCGAAGCCGTGCTCGACCACTACCTGCGCGAGGTCAATGAGTTGGGTCTGGAGCTCTCGATCTCGGCCTTGCTGGTCAGCCCGTCTGAGGCGCTGCTGGCCTTGGCCGCGCGCTCGCCCGACCAATCTGACCACCGCCAGGACGAGCCCTACCGCCGCGCCATCACGGGCATCTACGCGCGCTTGTCTGCCAGCTACCAGCAGCTGCTGGGCCGCCGACCCGGTCGCGCGCCCTTGGGCGATGCGCCGCCTTACGCCACTGCCGGCGATCTGCTGGCCGACCTGCAGGTCATCCACCGCTCTTTGCGCGCCAATGGCTCGGCCACGCTGGCCCGCGGGCGCTTGCGCCACCTGCGCCGTGCGGTGCAGGTCTTTGGCTTTTACCTCGCCCCGCTCGATTTGCGCCAGAACTCGGATGTGCACGAACTGGTCGTGGCCGACCTCTTGGCTGCGGCCGATCCCGGTGTGGCCTACCTCGAGATGACCGAGGCCCAGCGCGTGGCGCGCCTGCTCACCGAGCTGCACACGCCGCGTCCCCTGTATTCACCGCACATTGCCTACAGCGAGCTGACGCAAGGCGAAATCGCCATCTTCCAGCAAGCCCAGCGCGCTCACGTGCGCTACGGCGCGCCGGCGGTGTCGCAATGCATCATCAGCAAAGCGGCCAGCGTGTCTGACTTGCTGGAAGTGGCGGTGTTGCTCAAAGAAAGCGGCTTGCTCAAGCCGACGCAGGGCGAACAAGCTGCGACGCTGGCACTCAACATCGTCCCCTTGTTTGAGACCATCGCCGACCTGCGCGCCGCGCCGGCCATCATGGACCAGCTCTTGTCGCTGCCCGATTACCGCGCCTTGCTGCAAGGCCTGGGCGATGTGCAAGAGGTGATGCTGGGCTACTCCGACAGCAACAAAGACGGCGGCTTCTTGACCTCTGGCTGGGAGCTGTACAAGGCCGAGATCGGTTTGGTCGAAGTGTTTGCGCGCCACGGTGTGCGCCTGCGCCTCTTCCATGGCCGAGGTGGCTCGGTGGGCCGTGGCGGTGGCCCCAGCTACGAAGCCATCTTGGCCCAGCCACCCGGTGCTGTGCAAGGTCAGTTGCGACTGACCGAGCAGGGCGAGGTGATCGCCGCCAAATACGGCCAGCCTGAGGTGGGGCGTCGCAACCTCGAAGTGCTGGTGGCCGCCACCTTGCACGCCAGCTTGTTGCCGCCCAACCGGGGCGTGCCGGCCGAGTTTCTGGGCGTGATGGAGACCCTCTCGGCCACGGCCTTTGCCGCCTACCGCGACCTGGTCTACGAAACCCCCGGCTTCGAGCAGTTCTTCTGGGAATCCACGGTGATTGCCGAGATCGCCCACCTCAACATCGGCAGCCGCCCCGCCTCGCGCAAAAAGTCCACCGCCATCGACGACCTGCGCGCCATTCCTTGGGTGTTCAGCTGGGCTCAGTGCCGCCTGATGCTGCCGGGCTGGTTTGGCTTTGGCAGCGCCGTGCAGGCCTACCTGGACCAGCATGGAGACGCTGGCCGCCAGCAGCTTCAAGCCATGTACGCGCAGTGGCCCTACCTGTCGAGCTTGCTGTCAAACATGGACATGGTCTTGGCCAAGTCTGACCTGGCCATTGCTTCGCGTTATGCGGAGCTGGTGAGCGACAAGGCCTTGAGCGCGGCCATCTTTGGGCGCATCCAGGCCGAGCATGCCCTCACTGTCAAACACCTGTTGATGGTGTCTGGCCAAGGCGCTTTGCTCGAACGCCAACCGGCCTTGCAGCGTCACATCGCCGACCGTCACCCCTACCTCGATCCGCTCAACCATTTGCAGATCACCTTGCTGCAAAGCCACCGCGAGCGCCAGCAACGCAATGCCGAGCCTGACGAGCGCATCCAGCGCGGCATCCACCTCACCATCAACGGTTTGGCTCAGGGCTTGCGCAACAGCGGTTGACGAACTCAAGTCAGAGCGCAGGCTGGCCGATATGACCCTGCATGGGGTGTTTCGAGCCCCGCAACAACAGGGGAGCGCGTTGCCATGCGCCTGTTCGACACCATTTGCGGTGTGCTGATCCCGCCTGCCCTCAGCCAGGACGTCAACACGTACACCCGCGCCAAAAACCTCGTGGGCTTGACCTTGGTCGCCAGTGCCATGCTGCCCGGGTTTTCGGCGTTTTATGTCCAAATGGGCAACCCTGTGGGCGCGGTTGGCATCATATTGATCTTGCCATTGCTGCTGGCCGCGATGGCCACCATGCGGATGTTCAACACGGTGCTCATTGCTCAGCACGCCATCATGCTGCTGCAGTGCGGCCTGTTCTTTTTCCTCGTGTGCACCCTGGGGGGCAAACCCAACAATGTGGTCAGCGCTTGGTTCATGTCGGTGCCCTTGGTCGCCACGTTTGTGCTGGGTGTTCGTCAGGGATTTGCGTGGTTGTGCATTGCCTTGGGCTGCATCTTGTTTTTTGTGTGGGCCCACCAAACAGGGGCAGTGACCTTTCCCGCCAACCCTGTGAGTAACCAGTATTTGTTTGACATCGTCAGCTACCTTGGACTGGTCCCGTTTGTGGGTGGCTTGGCCTTGTTTTTTCAGCACGCCAAAGACCAAAGTGACGCGGTTCGGGTCGGGCAGGTCGAAACCATTCAGTACCTCATGAGCGAGGTGGGATCCCAAAGCACCCATGTCAGGCACCAGGTTCAGCAGATGGTCGAGGCCTTGGGCAAGCAAAGTCATGAGGCCGGCATCATGAGGACCACGGCGCAGTCCAACTGCGAGCAAGCGGGGGTCTTGGCCCAGACATCCACCAAGGTGTCCACGGCGGCACAAGAGGCCCGCGACAACGCTCAGGTCGGAGCCGATGTGATCGGCCAAGCCATCACCAATGGCACTGAGCTCGCTGACACGATCAACCAGGCAGATCAGCTGGTGTGCACACTGCAATCGCGCTCGCATGCCATCTCAGAGATCGTTGAGAACATCAAGAGTCTGGCGTTTCAAACCAACCTCCTTGCGCTCAATGCCACGATTGAGGCGGCGCATGCGGGTCCCCAGGGGCGGGGCTTTGCGGTGGTGGCCGAGAACGTCCGCCAGCTGGCTGGGAAGGCGACCGTGGCAGCCGGCGACATCAGCCTTGAGTTGGGCATCATCTTGGACCACATCGAGATGACCGCTGGTTTGCTGGGTTGTAGCCTTGACTTGGCGCAGTCAGGGCGCGTGAACGCCGGGCTGGCCAAAACGGCGCTGCAGTCGATCCAGGACTCGGTCAATGCCTTGCACGGTGAAACCGATCGTTTGCAGACGGTCAGCCTGCAGCAAGTGGCGCAAAACGGCGAGTTGGAGCTTGTGGTGTCCTCCCTGTCCCAAGGCATTCAGGATGTGACCGGTGGATCACAGTCCATTGAGCAAGCCATGACTCAGCTCAATGTGCGATTGAGTGCGGTCTGACGCGTCCTCACGTCCCCCACAGGGGAGGGCGTGGTGCGCGGCGTGCCGAGCGCACAATGGTGGACTTGTCTCCGCGACGCCCAGACCCCCATTTGCCGTGCCTTTGCCGCTTGCCCTCGACGCCCAAGATGCCACGCCTGCATCCCCCGGCTTGTCCACCCAGCCCTTGACGATCTTGCAAGAGGTCTTTGGCTACGGTGCCTTTCGCGGGCAGCAACAAGCCATCGTGGACCACGCCACTGCAGGCGGCGATGCCCTGGTGCTCATGCCCACAGGCGGCGGCAAAAGCCTGTGCTATCAAATCCCGGCCATCTCAAGGCACAGGGCGGGCAAGGGCGTCACCATCGTGGTTTCGCCCCTGATTGCCTTGATGCACGACCAGGTCGGGGCGCTTGAAGAAGTCGGCGTGAACGCGGCCTTCTTGAACAGCACGCACAGCCAGGAAGACGCCCAGCGCATCGAGCGCGACATGATGGCAGGGCGCCTCGTGATGCTCTACGCCGCACCCGAACGCATCACCAACCTGCGTTTCCAGGCGCAACTGGCCAGCTTGCACGAGCGCGGCTTGCTCAGCCTGTTTGCCATCGACGAAGCCCACTGCGTCAGCCAATGGGGACACGACTTCCGCGAAGACTACCTGCAGCTCAGCATGCTGCACGAACGCTTCCCGGATGTGCCCCGCCTGGCCCTGACCGCCACCGCCGACGACAGCACCCGCGCCGACATGATCGAGCGGCTCAAGCTCGAAGACGCCCGCGTCTTCATCAGCAGCTTCGATCGCCCCAACATCCGCTACGCCCTGGTCGAAAAAGACGAGCCCCGCAAGCAGTTGCTGCGCTTCATCCGTGACGAGCACGATGGCGACGCCGGCATCGTGTACTGCCAAAGCCGCAAGAAGGTCGAAGAAACCGCAGCCTGGTTGACCGAGCAGGGCGTCAGCGCCTTGCCTTACCACGCCGGCCTGGACGCCAGCGTGCGCCAGAAGCACCAAGACCGCTTTTTGCGCGAAGACGGCCTCGTCATGGTGGCCACCATCGCCTTTGGCATGGGCATCGACAAGCCCGACGTGCGCTTTGTGGCCCACCTTGACCTGCCCAAAAACATCGAGAGCTACTACCAAGAAACCGGCCGCGCCGGCCGCGACGGTGGTGATGCCGACGCCTGGATGACCTACGGCCTGGCCGACGTCGTCAACCAGCGCCGCATGATCGATGAAAGCCCGGCGCACGACGACTTCAAGCGCGTGCAGCGCGGCAAGCTTGACGCCCTGCTGGCCTTGGCCGAAGCCCACGACTGCCGCCGCGTGCGCTTGCTCGGCTACTTTGGCGAGGCCAGTGCGCCCTGCGGCAACTGCGACAACTGCCTGAACCCGCCCGCCACCTGGGACGGCACCGAGGCCGCGCGCAAGCTGCTCAGTTGCATCTACCGCTTCTGGCAGCACGGGCAAAACCGTTTTGGGGCGGGGCACCTCATTGACGTTCTGCGCGGCAAGCACACCGACAAGGTGGCGCAATATGGCCACGACAGCCTGAGCACCTTTGGTGTGGGCAGTGAGCTGTCAGACAACCAATGGCGCGCCGTGTTGCGCCAACTCGTGTCACTGGGGCATGTGGTGGCCGAGGGCGAATACAACACCCTGGCCCTGACCGACTCGGCCCGCGCCGTGCTCAAAGGCGGCGTGCAGCTCACCCTGCGCGAAGCCATGGAGTCACCCAAGCGCGGCCGTGTCAGCAAAGCCGGGGGCAAGCCCGCTGCGGCCCCGGCTGATCTGGATGGCGATGCCTTGTCGCGCTTTGCCGACCTCAAGGCCTGGCGCGCCGAAGTGGCCCGCGAGCACAACCTGCCCGCCTACATCGTGTTCAACGACGCGACCTTGGCCGACATGGCCCGCGTGGCGCCCCAAACCCTGGGCGAACTCAGCGCCATCAGCGGCGTGGGCGCCAAAAAGCTGCAGGCTTACGGCGAGCAGATCCTGACGGTGCTGGGGCGCTGAGCCGTGGCGTGCGCGGGAGCGCACCACTTCGAGCTGTGGTGCATGAGGTGCACGAATTTGGTGCGATCGCACGGCCGTGTCGATCCGGCGTGGTGCCGCATGCTTTGCCTTTCTCCTCGATTTCGCCATTCCCTTGCCGTCGCCACGGCGGCGCCTCGATTTCTGCTCCATGGCCGGTTTTGCCCCGCAATGTCTGGAAAACAAATGCCAAATGAGTGATTTGTTGCGCGGTTGATACGAAAAATATCGAAATCAGGCCAAAACATGTCACGGTTCTTGCTTTACTTTTCTCCGTGGACGACAGTCCCATCACCCCCTGACGGGTTTGAGTGCCCCCGAAAAGGGGCTACACAAATCACAAAACTGTCCCAATTTCGTTCATCTCATTGCTAGGAGAAATCGATGTTTGCAAAGAAGAATCTGGTGGCCGCCGCCGCCCTGTTGGCTCTGGCTGGCGCCGCTCACGCTGACGTCAAGCTGTACGGCATGCTCGATCTGGGCGTTGGCTCGTTCGAAGACGTGCACGCCAAGGGCGACGCTGCTCGCACCACGCAAGTGTCCAGCGGCAAAATGATGACCAGCTACATCGGTCTGGCCGGTTCGGAAGACCTGGGCGGCGGTTTGAAGGCTGAGTTCGCTCTGGAATCCTTCTTGGCCCCTGACACTGGCGCCAACGTTCCTAACAACGCCAACCAATTCTGGGGCCGTGGCTCCAACATCGCCCTGAGCGGTGGCTTCGGTAAAGTGGCGCTGGGCCAGTACGACAACCCATTGTTCACGTCGGGTTACACCTACAACCCCTTCGGCAGCTCGATGGCCTTCTCGCCAACGATGCGTCACCTGAACTACATCGGCCAAGTCAACGGCATCACCGGCGCTGGCGCTGGCTTTGACACCGGTTGGATCAACTCGGTGACCTACGAGTCGCCCGTGATGTCTGGCTTCTCGGCCGTCGTGCAATACGCCGCCAAGGAAACCAAGGCTACAAACACCAAGGACAGCTACGCTGCTTCCGGCACTTACGCCAACGGCCCTCTGGCTGCCACGCTGACCTACGTGAAGGCTGGCTACACCAACGCCACCGGCACCGTTGCTTCTGGCGTCCCCAGCTACAACTCTGATGCCAAGCTCACAAACTTGGGCGCGAGCTACGACTTCGGCGTGGTCAAGGCCTTTGGTCAGTACACCTACATCAAGAAGTCTGGTGATGCATCGAGCGGCACCTTCAGCTCGGTCGACATGAAGGACAAGATCGTCCAATTGGGCGTGTCCGTCCCCGTCACTGACAAGGCCGCTGTGATGGCTTCGTTTGGTCAACTCAAGCACACCGTCGCTGGTGTGGACGGTTCGACCAAGGATGAGCAGTTCTCCCTGGGTTACGACTACACCCTGTCCAAGCGCACCGACGTGTACGGCGTGTTCTCCAATGCTCGCCGCACTGGCCTGATCTCCGGTCAAACCTACGCCGTTGGCATCAAGCACAACTTCTGATCTGCCCAGATCTTGAAGCTGTGATGACAAAACGCCCTTCGGGGCGTTTTGCTTTGGCGCATCGCCACAGGGCGTTGCGCGGCGCCCAGAGGGTAATTCCTCTGCCGCCCACGGGGCCCCTCGCCGTTTAATCGGTATGTTTCTCTGAAGACCAGAAATTCCAAGCGCTCCCTCGGGAGCGCTTTTTTTTGCCTTGGATCTGGCTTGGCTTCAGCCGCGTTCGAACTTGAACACCGCGGTGCTCGCCATCAGGTTCGGCCACAGCTTGATCACCTCACCCTGTTTGATGCCAAACGACTCCAGGATGTGCAGCCCGTTTTTGCGGGCCAGCACCTCGAAGTCGGCAAAGGTCGAGACCCGGATGTTGGGCGTGTCGTACCACTGGTAGGGCAGGGCGCGCGTCACGGGCATGCGCCCGCGCATCACGCTCAGCCGGTGTGGCCAGTGCGCGAAATTGGGGAAGCTCACCAGGCCGAGTCGCCCAATGCGCACGGTCTCGCGCAGCATGGCCTCGGTGTTGCGGAGGTGCTGGAGCGTGTCGAGTTGCAGCACCACGTCAAAGCTGTTGTCTTCGAACAGGCTCAAGCCCTCTTCGAGGTTGCGCTGGATGACGTTGACGCCGCGGCGCACGCATTCCAGCACCTTGCCGTCGTCAAGCTCAACGCCATAGCCGGTGCACTGGCGCGCATCGCGCAGGTAGGCCAGCAGGGCGCCGTCACCACAGCCCAGGTCGAGCACGCGGGAGCCGGGGGGGATCAGGTCTGCAATGACCTGGTAAATGGCACGTTCACTCATGGTCGGGTGCGCTCAGACGGCGATGTTCATGGGCTGGCCGCTGCTGCTGACCAGCGGGCTGCTGAGCTGGCGGAGTTCCAGCGCGATGCGGCTGAAATAGGCGCGCACCACCGAGTGGTAGCGGGCGTCGTCCAGCAAAAAGGCATCGTGCCCATGCGGTGCGTCGATCTCGCAATAGCTCACGTCGTGGCGGTTGTCCACCAGCGCTTTGACGATCTCGCGCGAGCGTTCGGGGGAGAAGCGCCAGTCGGTCGTGAAGCTGATGACCAGGAACTTCGCCACCGCTTGCGCCAGGGCCTTGGCCAGGCTGCCACCAAAGGCGCGGGCCGGGTCGAAGTAGTCCAGGGCGCGGGTGATCAGCAAGTAGGTGTTGGCGTCAAAGTAGTCGCTGAATTTGTCGCCTTGGTAGCGCAGGTAGCTTTCGACCTGGAACTCGATGTCTTGGGTGCTGTAGCTCGGCGCATCGCCCAGGGCGCGTCCCACCAGCTCACGCCCGAACTTCTCGTCCATCACGTCGTCTGACAAGTAGGTGATGTGGCCAATCATGCGCGCCACGCGCAGGCCACGCCGAGGCACCACGCCATGCTCATAAAAGTGGCCGTCATGGAAGTCGGGGTCGGTGACGATGGCACGGCGAGCCACCTCGTTGAACGCGATGTTTTGGGCCGACAAATTGGGCGCGGTGGCCACGGCCACGCAATGGCGCACGCGTTGGGGGTGGCGCATGCTCCAGCACAGGGCCTGCATGCCGCCCAGGCTACCGCCCAGCACAGCGGCCAGTTGGGTGATGCCCAGCCGGTCGAGCAGGCGCGCTTGCGCATCCACCCAATCTTCAACCGTGACCACCGGGAAGTCGGCACCGTAAACCTTTCCCGTGGCCGGGTTGGTGTGCATGGGGCCAGTCGAGCCAAAACACGAGCCCGGGTTGTTGATGCAAATGACGAAGAACTGGTCGGTGTTGAGCGGTTTGCCCGGCCCGATCAGGTTGTCCCACCAGCCTTGGCTTTTGGGCAGGGCTTGGCCCGTCTCGTCGGCATGCAAACCGGCCACGTGGTGAGACGCGTTCAGCGCGTGGCACACCAGCACCGCGTTGCTGCGGTCGGCGTTCAGGCGTCCGTAGGTCTCATAGACCAGGGTGTAGTCAGACAGCACCGCACCGCTCTGCAGCGGCAGCGGCGTCGGAAAGTGCATGGTGGCAGGGGTGACGACCCCGAGAGAAGACATGACGCTACGACATCCCAGCAACAAAAAAACCGGCCTCGCATCAAAGCAGGGGCCGGCGTGCAGCGCCCTCTTTAGCGGCATTTTTTGAGCGCCCGCAATCCGGACAAATCGGCGCTATGGCTTTCATTTTAGCGGCAAACCCATGTCACGCGATCTGTGACGGATTGCCGGAGCAAGGCCGGCTTTGCAGGCTTGTCTGCTTGACTGCGGCCCTTGCGCCGCGCTTAGCATGGCATCACAGGCCCATCCAGAGGCCTGCCATGGCCCAATGGGCCCCAAGGAGACGAGCATGCCTCGCTGGTTGATTCGGCTCAATGAGCATGTGCCCATTCGTTACGCCGCCTGGGTGTTCGCCTTGATTGGCTTGTGCAGTGGATTGTGGACCTGGTCGACCCAAGGCCAAGCCCACGGCCTGTGGCTGGCCATCGTGTGTGCTGGGCTGGTCGCGCTGGGTTGGAACGACATGCGCCAGACCTCGCGCTCGATCTTGCGCAACTACCCGGTGATCGGCCACATGCGCTACCTGCTGGAGTTCGTTCGCCCCGAGTTGCGGCAGTACTTCATCGAAAGCGACAACGAGGCCGCGCCGTTTTCACGCCAGCAACGCTCGCTGGTGTACCAGCGCGCCAAGGGCGAGCCAGACAAACGCCCCTTTGGCACACAGCTGGACGTGGGGGCCACGGGCTATGAATGGATCAGCCATTCGATGAGCCCCAGCCACATCGCTTCGCACGACTTCCGCACCACGATTGGCTCGGGCGGCTCATCGTGCAGCCAACCCTACAGCGCCAGTGTGTTCAACATCTCGGCCATGAGCTTTGGTGCTTTGAGTGCCAACGCGGTCTTGGCCTTGAACACGGGCGCGCGCAAAGGGCGATTCGCTCACGACACGGGCGAAGGCTCCATCAGCCGCTACCACCGCGAACCCGGCGGCGACCTGATCTGGGAGATCGGCTCGGGCTACTTTGGCTGCCGCACGGCCGAAGGCGCGTTTGACCCGGTGCAGTTCGCACAGCATGCCAAGGAGCCGCAGGTCAAGCTGATCGAGCTCAAGCTCAGCCAGGGCGCCAAGCCGGGTCACGGTGGCGTGCTGCCGGGCCCCAAGGTCACGCCTGAAATCGCCGAGACCCGTGGTGTGCCCATTGGTGTGGACTGCGTTTCGCCGGCCAGCCACAGCGCGTTTTCAACGCCCATCGAGTTGCTGCAGTTCATCGAGCGCATGCGTCAGTTGTCGGGCGGCAAGCCCGTGGGCTTCAAGTTCTGTGTGGGCCATGTGTGGGAATGGTTTGCCATGGCCAAGGCCATGCGGCAAACCGGCATCTGGCCAGACTTCATCGTGGTCGATGGTGCCGAGGGTGGCACCGGGGCTGCGCCTTTGGAATTCACCGACCACGTGGGGGCGCCTTTGCAAGAAGGGCTGCTGCTGGTGCACAACACCCTGGTGGGCTTGGGCGAGCGTCACCGCGTCAAGATCGGCTGCGCGGGCAAGGTCATCAGCGCTTTCGACGTGGCCCGCATGATGGCTTTGGGGGCCGACTGGTGCAATTCAGCCCGCGGCTTCATGTTCGCCTTGGGCTGCATCCAGGCACAAAGCTGCCACACGGGCCATTGCCCCACTGGCGTCACCTCGCAAGAGCCTTCACGGCAGCGTGCGCTGGTGGTGCCAGACAAGGCCGAGCGCGTGTTCCGCTTCCATCAGAACACCCTGCATGCCCTGGGTGAGTTGGTGCAGGCGGCAGGCTTGCATCACCCCAATGAGATCACGGCCGATCACATCATCCGCCGCGTGTCCGGCTACGAGGTTCGGCGCCTGTCCAACCTGCTGCCCTACATGAAGTCGGGCGAGTTGCTGGCCGCTGAGCAGGGGCTGGCACCGTGGTCGCAACCGGCTTTCGAGCAGTATTGGTTGCGTGTCCGTGCCGAGTCCTTTGCCTTGCCCGATGAAGCACCTGTGGTGCGTTCACGCGCACAGGCCGAACGTCAGGCCGCGGAGGTGGCGTGAGCCGCCTTGCTAGGCGTGTGGCCTGAAGTGTTGTGCCTCAGGCCACAGGTGGTGCGGTGTCGATGAAGCTCTGGCGTTGCGCCAGCTTCTCGTAGAGCTTGCTCAGGTTGGGGTAATCGCTGCGCCATTCGATGTGCGCAAAGCGGAAGTCCACGTAACCCAATGCACAACCCACGGCGATGTCAGCCAGCGTGTGGTGATTGCCTGAGCACCAAGGGCGATCGCCCAGGCCCATGCTCATGGCCTTCAGCGCGCCGTGCACTTTGTCCACCTGTCGGTCGATCCAGGCCTGGCTGCGCTGGGCCTCGGTGCGCCCGCTCCAAGTTTGTTCCATGCGAGCCAGGACGGCCGCTTCCAGCAGACCGTCTGCCAGGGCTTCCCAGGTGCGCACTTCCACGCGCTCGCGGCCACTCAGGGGGATGAGCTTGCCCACGGGCGAGAGGGTGTCGACGTATTCCACGATCACGCGGGAGTCGAAGATCGCTTCGCCACCTTCCATGACCAGGCAGGGCACTTTGCCCAGGGGGTTGGACACCGCGATCTGCGTTTCGGCCGACCACACGTCCTCCAGGTCGAACTTGTAGTCCAGCTTTTTCTCGGCCAGCACGATGCGAACCTTGCGCACGTAAGGGCTGGTGAGGGATCCGATCAGTTTCATTCTGTGTCGCGGTGTGTGTTTGCGTTGATTCTAGCGAGCCCCCGGCCGTGGGCGCAGCCGTGTGGCCTTGGTAGAACCTATCTCCCCCATTTTCATTAGGTGAAGACGCTTTTTTTGTTAGCGAAGTTACATTTGATGCCAACATGAACAACTCTGGTGCTCGCTCGCAAGCGAGCGCCGTCCGGCTGTCTGGCATCGAGTCCGTGCCCTTGCCCTCAAGGCAAGGTGCGGCGGGCTTGGCGGTGCCTCATGCTGGAGCGGCGAACGCGCATTCCGTGGTCTGGCCCGAGCCGATTGGCTCGGGACGACCCCGAGCGTCAGCGACTGTGCGTTTGGCGCCATCACCCAAACTGGTGTCCAAGGCGCCCGTGCAGAAGGCCGCCGCTGACGCTCCCGTGATGCAGCGCCTGCCCAAGGGCGTGGTGGTGCAGTGGCCCATGCGTTTTGAGGCCAGGGGTGCCGAATACGCCCGCCTGTGGTTGAGCAACGTGTTGCTCACGGTGCTGACGCTGGGCTTGTACCTGCCTTGGGCCCGGGTGCGCAGCCAGCGCTACTTCCTCAAGCGCACCTGGGTGGCCGAAGAGCCGATGGACTATCACGAGCCCGCGCGTCTGATGCTGCCTCGATACGGCCTGTGCCTGGCCTTGCTGCTGGGTGTGGCTGGGGCCTGGTCCGGGTCTAACCTGGCGGGGATGCTGGCCTTGTCGCTGGCGCTGGCCGTGTGGCCTTTGCTCGTGTTCATGAGCCTGACGCACCGCATGGCCCACATCAGCTGGGCGCGTCGCCGCTTGGCCTTCGATGGCCTTTGCCAAGACGTGTATCAGGCCATGTGGGCCCCTCTGGCCGGCGGTGGGGCTGTGGCGTGGTTGTTGATGGCGGCTGCCTTGTGGCACCAGCCTCAAGGGTGGCTGGCTTGGGGCGGTGCGCTGGCCCTGTGGCTGATGGCCATGCCCGCGTTTGTGTGGACCTGGTTCCGGTTTCGCCAACACCAGTTCCGCATGGGGCCCTTGGGCATGATGTGGCGAGCCTCGCGGCCAGCGGTGTTCATGCTGTGCTTGCGCACGTTGGCTTGGGCCATGTTGTCGACCTTGCTCACCTTGGGCTTGGCCGCCATGGTGGTGGCCTTGGTGATGTCGCGCAGCGGGCGTTTGGCCGTGTCTGCCCAAGAAGGTGTGTTGATGGCGGTCGCGATGGTGGTGTGCGCGGCCGTGCTGCCGTATGTGCAAGCCCGCCTGCAAAACCTGGTGTGGAACAAAACCGGCAATCGTTACCTGCGCTTTCGCAGCAAATTGCCAGTGCGTGGCTTTGTCGCACTCAGATGCCGCCATGCGGCCATGCTGGTGTTGACGCTGGGGCTGTACTGGCCTTGGGCGGTGGTGGCTACGCGCCGCATGCGTACCCAGGCCTTGACGGTGTGGTCGCGCGTGGATGCCGATGTGCTCAAGGCCAACTGGCCCACCCACGCTGCCTCAGTCACCGGTAAAATGGCGGGTTCGCCTGCGCGCACGCGCCGGACGATCTGATCTTTTGCCAGCCCCAGCTGCTCCACGCTTTCGGACACCCGCCATGAACCTGTCTGCCTTCTCCGCTTTGACCGCCCTCTCGCCGCTGGACGGCCGTTACGCCGCCAAGGTCGCTGCCCTGCGCCCCCTGCTGTCTGAGTTTGGCCTGATGCACCGCCGCGTGCAGGTTGAAGTCGAGTGGTTCATCGCCCTGTCTGACGCGGGCCTGCCTGAGTTCGCGTCCTTGTCTGAGGCCGCCCGCGGTTACCTGCGTGGCCTGGTGGCGCGTTTCTCTGAAACCGATGCCCAAGCCATCAAGGACATCGAAAAGACCACCAACCACGACGTCAAGGCCGTGGAGTACTGGCTCAAGGCACGTTTTGCCAACCACCCCGAGCTGGAAAAGGCCGGTGAGTTTGTGCACTTCGCCTGCACCTCTGAAGACATCAACAACACCAGCCACGGCCTGATGCTCAAGGCCGCGCGTGAGCAGGTCATCTTGCCCACCATCGATGGCCTGATCGGCACACTGTCGGGCATGGCCCATCAGTTCGCCGCCATCCCGATGCTCAGCCGCACGCACGGCCAAACCGCATCGCCCACCACCGTGGGCAAAGAAATCGCCAACGTGGTGGCCCGCTTGGCCAACGCCCGCGAGCGCATTGCCGAGGTCAAGCTGCTGGCCAAGATGAACGGCGCCGTGGGCAACTACAACGCCCACCTGTCGGCCTACCCAGACAAAGACTGGGAAGCCTTCAGCCAAGGCGTGATCGAAAACCAGTTGGGCTTGACGTTCAATCCTTACACCATCCAGATCGAGCCCCATGACTACATGGCCGAGCTGTTTGACGCCGTCACCCGCACCAACACCATCTTGATCGACTGGTCGCGCGACGTCTGGGGCTACATCAGCCTGGGCTACTTCAAGCAGCGCACCAAGGAGGGCGAGATTGGCTCTTCGACGATGCCGCACAAGGTCAACCCCATCGACTTCGAAAACGCCGAAGGCAACCTGGGCTTGGCCAACGCCGTGCTGACGCACCTGAGCCAAAAGCTGCCCATCAGCCGCTGGCAGCGTGACCTGACCGACTCCACCGTGCTGCGCAACATGGGCGTTGCCCTGGGATACGCACTGCTGGCTTACGACAGCCTGGCCCGCGGTTTGGGCAAGCTCGAAGTCAACCCGAAAGCCCTGGCCGACGACCTCGACAGCGCCTGGGAAGTGCTGGCCGAGCCCATCCAGACCGTGATGCGCCGCCACGCCTTGCCCAACCCTTATGAGCGCCTCAAGGAGCTGACCCGTGGCAAGGCCATCACGCGTGAATCCATCCAGGCCTTTGTGCAGACGCTGGAATTGCCTGAAGAAGACAAGGCCCGCTTGTTGGCCATGACCCCGGGCAACTACATCGGCAAGGCCGTTGAGTTGGCTCAGCGCATTGGCCAGTGAGCCTCAGCACCACAGGGCCCGAGCATGATCTTCACCGAGCAACTGCTGCGTGCGCAGCAAGCCAACGAGTCGCTGCTGTGCGTGGGGCTTGACCCCGAGCCCAGCAAATTCCCTGGTGCCTGGAAGGGCCAGAGCGATCGCATCTATGACTTCTGCGCCGCCATCGTCGACGCCACGAAAGACTTGGTCTGCGCCTTCAAGCCGCAGATCGCTTATTTCGCGGCCCACCGCGCGGAAGACCAGCTTGAGCGCTTGATGGCGCACATGCGCCGCGTGGCGCCCAACGTCCCGGTGATCTTGGACGCCAAGCGCGGCGACATCGGCTCGACCGCTGAGCAATACGCCCACGAGGCCTTCACGCGCTACCAGGCCGATGCGGTCACGCTGTCACCCTTCATGGGCTTTGACACCATGGAGCCCTTCCTGCGCTACCCCGGCAAGGGCGTGATTTTGCTGTGCCGCACCTCCAACCCAGGCGGCTCTGACTTGCAGAACCTGCGTCTGGCCGACATCGAAGGCCAGCCGCGCGTCTATGAGCACATTGCGAGCCAAGCCCAAGGTGCCTGGAACACCAACGGCCAGATGGGCCTGGTGGTGGGCGCCACCTTCCCTGAAGAGATCGCCCGGGTGCGTGAACTCGCGCCCACGCTGCCCTTGTTGATCCCCGGTGTGGGTGCGCAAGGCGGCGACGCGGCGGCCACCGTCAAGGCGGGCCTCAAGCGCGATGCCAGCGGCCAGGTCACCGGCACCATCGTGGTCAACAGCTCACGTGCGGTGCTGTATGCCAGCAGCGGCGACGACTTTGCCAGCGCTGCTCGCCAAGCGGCGCAAGCCACGCGGCTGGCGCTGAACGCGGCGCGCTGATTCCGCACATGCGCAAGCCAAATCAAAAGCCGCTCGCCTGTGAAGGCTGAGCGGCTTTTTCACACCTGAGACCGCCTGAAGGCGGCGGGCTGTGTGGCCTCAGCAGCGGCGACGGCGATGAACGCCAGCCAGTGCCAACAGGCCAGCACCCATCAGCAGGTAGGTTGCGGGTTCTGGTACGGCGCTGGCTGTCAACACCTTGATGCCGAACGATGCGGTGCTGGGGCTGTCGACCTTGACGCCCAAGATGAAGGCGGCAGGGTTGGCAGGGTTGGCGGGGTTCAGGCCCAGGTCAGGGCTCACGTCCACCAGGCGGAAGGTGGTGACCCCGTCGGTGAACTCATAGCTGCCACCCTCTGCAACCACAGCGACCTGTACCCACTCGCCCTGCTCGTTCTTCACCTCGATGATGTAGCCGTCTTTATCGCCCAAGGTGGGCAGCAAGATTTCCTTGTACTTGCTGCCGCCGCCCAAGGTGTATTCGTATCCCACGGCCACTTCGGGGTCGATGAACAAGAACCCAGTCATGCCCGGCGAGCCTTCGGTGACCACAATGGGGGCGAACTCGAACACTCCGTCAGGCGACTGGCCGATGGGCAGGACTGGGTTCGCCACAGAGCCACCGGGGCCCTGGCCGTTTGCGCCGTCGGGCACGTCTTCCGTGGCGCCTGTCACGCCAAAGCGGCCCCACGAGGGGTAGTTGCTGTCGTTGCTGGCAGGAGTGCGCGTGTCCAGCACGAAGCTGATGTGCTGGGTGCTGCCCGAGGCCACCAACACGCTGCCTGATGTGCGCACCGACTCAAAGTAACCCGCGGCGTAGTCGCGTCCGCCCCAAGCCCAAGTATTGCCAGGCAGGTAGGCGCTGTTGCCGCTGTTGCTGTAGTTCACCACCGAGCCAGCCGGCTGGTTGGGCAGCAACGGGTCGATCAAACCGTTGATGCTGGAGCCCGAACTCGGCAGGGCCGTAGGGGTCACCGTGGGCACTTCAACGCCGCCACCGACGTTGCCCGTGCCCACAAGGTTCCAGTAAAAGTTGGCGTTGTTCGCGTTCACAGCAAACAGGTCCCAGTGGCCCAGGTTGCCGCCTGGGTTGGGTTGCACCACCGAACCGTCGTTGTACGAGTCCCAGGTCCGCAAGTTGGCATCGAAGCTCACCCGCCAGCCAAAGTCAGAGGTGGGCAAGACCAAGCCAGCACCGTAGATGCCAGAGGTTTGGCTGCCCGATTCGGCTGCCCCAAAGCTGCTGGGGTCGAGGTCGATTTGCCAGCCGCCCGACGTGGGCTGCACCGATGACGCCACGGCATCAGGCGCAAACACCCAGTCGCTGGCCAAAGGCATGTAGAAGCTGCCAGAGCCGCTGCCATCAGCAGCCAGGCGTTCGAAGCTGATCGCGTGCGAGTTGCTGGTGATCAGCAGGCTGCAGGCCAGGAGGACGGGCGACCACGCCAGACGTCGAGTTTGTTTTTGCATGAGGCTTCCTTCTGATTTTGTAAAAATGTCTTCGCAGTTTTTCGTGTCTGACCCTTGCCGACAATCGCCCATTCAAGGGTTTGTGCTGGGGGGCAGCTTGTGTTGTACGGCGCTGCCCAGCGGACGGGTGGCGCGCCTTACCTGACAATGGCGCACAACCTGATCTGGCTCGGCCCTGTCTTATGTTCATCCTCCGTCTGCTGCTCAAGAACGTGTTCAGGCACCGCCTGCGCACGTTGTTGACCATGGTGGGCCTGGTGGTGGCGATCTCGGCCTTTGGCCTGCTTCGCACCATCGTCGACGCTTGGTATGCCGGCGTTGACGCCACCTCCAGCACGCGGCTGATCACGCGCAGCTCGATCTCTTTGACCTTCCCGCTGCCCATGCATTACGGCGAGCGCATCCGCGCGGTCGAGGGCGTCAGTGGCATCTCATGGGCCAACTGGTTTGGCGGGGTCTACATCACCGAGCGCAACTTCTTTGCGCAGTTCGCCATTGACCCCGAGAGCTACCTCAAGCTCTACCCCGAGTTCGTGGTGAGCGATGCCCAAAAGGGCGAGTTCATGCGCGACCGCCAAGGCTGCATCGTCGGGCGCAAGCTGGCCGGCAAGTTTGGCTGGCAGGTGGGCGACACCATCGCGCTGCGCGGCACCATTTACCCCGGCACCTGGTCGTTCACCATCCGTGGCATTTACCAGGGCAAAGACGCCAAGACCGATGAGCAGCAGATGTTCATTCACTGGAAGCGTCTGGCCGAAGGGGTGCGCGTCAAAGGCGGCTCCACCTTGGCAGATTACGTCGGCGTGTATGTGGTCGGTATCCGTAACCCCGATGAGGCGCCGCTGGTGTCGCAACGCATCGACGCTTTGTTCAAGAACTCGCTGGCCGAAACCCTGACCGAGACCGAGAAGGCCTTCCAGCTGGGCTTTGTCTCCATGAGCGAGGCCATCTTGCTGGCCGTGCAAGCCGTCAGCTTCATCATCATCTTGATCATCATGGCAGTCATGGCCAACACCATGACGATGACCGCTCGTGAGCGCCTGGCCGAGTACGCCACGCTCAAGGCCTTGGGCTTTCCGCCCAGCTTCGTCGTCAAGCTGCTGTTTGGCGAGAGCCTCTTGATCGCGGCGATTGGCGGCGGTTTGGGCATCGCCTTGACCTTCCCGATGGCCAAGGGCTTTGTCTCGGCGGTGGGCACCTTGTTCCCGATCTTCCACGTCTCGACCACCACCATTGGATTGCAGGTGTTGGCATGCGCGGTCGTGGGCGCCGTGTCGGCGGCTTGGCCTGCCTGGAAGATGTCGCGCATCGACATCGTGCAAGGGCTGCGGCACGTGGCCTGAGTCTCCTCGGCGCGTTACGCCCTGTTTCAGTCGTACCCTCTACAGGGGGTCGGTTTGCAGGGTGCGGGCGGTCAGAATCTGCCCCCTGAACATCCATAAATTGTCAAAACAGGGAACACCGCATGAGCTTGGTCTCATCGGCGCTGAGTGGCGCTGCGTCCGCCTTGCAGGGGGCGCTGGCGCAGCTCGTGGCGCAGTGGCAGAGCCACACCCGTCTGTACACGCTGCAGGCCGCCAGCCGTGAGCGCGCCTTGCCCGCTGACCTCATGGTCGAGAGCTTCGTTTTGCACGATGCGCTCTCGCAACCCTTTGCGCTCTACATCAACGCCTTGGTGCTCGATGCGCACGTTGAGCTCAAGCAACTCTACGCCCGCCCCATCACCCTGCTGACCACGCTGGCCGACGGCAGCCGCACGCGCCGCAGTGGCTACGTGACCGAGGCGCATGCGCTCGACAGCGATGGCGGCTTGGCCCGAAAGGCCTTGCTGGTGCAGCCGTGGATCGCTTTGCTGGGGCACACCCTCAACAGCCGCGTCTGGCAAGACAAGTCCGTCATCGAGATCGTCGAAGACGTGTTCGCTGACCACGCCAGCATCGCCGCTTGGCGCTGGGACGAGGGCGTCGATGCCCACGTGTCCCAAGGCCTGTTTGCCCGCAACCAAGGGCGGCGCGCTTACTGCGTGCAGTACCGCGAAACCGACCTCGACTTTGTGCAGCGCCTGCTGGCCGAAGAGGGCATTGCTTGGCGCATTGAAGAATCAGATGACGCCCCAGGTGGACATGGCTTGGTGCTCTTTGCCGACAGTGCGCAGCAGCCGCAAGACGCCACCAGTGCCAGCAGCCTGGGCGGGCAGGGCATTCGGTTTCACCGCAGCAGCAGCCAAGAAGTGCAAGACAGCATCCAGGCGCTGGGCGCGTGGCGTCAAGTGGGCACCACGGGCACCACGCTGCAAGGGTGGGACTACAAAGCGCATGCCGCCATCACCGCCGACGTACCCACAAGCCACGACTGGGGCGGCAGCGAGGCCACCAGCTTGCAATCGTGGTTGACCAGCTACGACCCCACGGGTGACTTTTTGTTTGGCAACCAGGCCGAGGCGCAGTTCGCGGCCACCCGCCTGCAAGAGGCGCACGAGGCGCGCTACAAAACCTGGGTTGGCTGCGGCACCGTGCGCACCTTGCGTGCCGGCACCTGGGCGGGCATCACCCAGTCCACGCTCGACCCCTTGGCAGCGCTGGGCATGCTGGACGAAGACAAGCAGTTCTTCTTCACCAGCGTGCACGCGGTGGGCATCAACAACCTGCCCAAAGACCTGAGCCAAGCCATTGCGCAAACCTTGGGGCCATCTGAATTGCCGGCTGGTGACGCCTTGCTGCAAGCGGCTTTGCCCGATGCAGAGCCTGAGTTGGACTCGACCGCGCTTTACCAACGCGCCGCTGAAACCGGCTACGCCAACCTGTTCCAGGCCTTGCGCCGCAAAGTGCCGTGGCGCCCCGTGCTGCTTGATGGCACCGGCCTGCGGCCACGCCCTCGGCCCACGGCCTTGGGGCCGCAAACGGCCATCGTGGTGGGCCCTGATGCCACCACTCAAGCCGGCGGTGCCGATGAGCTCTACACCGATGCCCTGGGCCGCGTCAAAGTGCAGTTCCATTGGCAAGCCCAGGCGTTTGAGGCGGGCGCTGGACTGGCTGGCGCAGCCAGCACCCACAGCTGCTGGCTGCGTGTGCTGCAGCGCTCGGCAGGTGCGGGCATGGGCCACCAACTCATTCCACGCATCGGGCACGAGGTGTTGGTGGGCTTTCTGAACAACGACATCGACCGCCCGTTCGTGTTGGCCAGTCTGTACAACGGCCGTGGCGAGTCGGGCGTGCCGCACACACCTGGCGGACAAGCCGCTGAGCGCGACACCCAAGCGCTGCTTGAATCAAACGACCACAGCCCCAGCAGCCAGATGAACCTGGTTGGATCCGGCAGCGGCGGGCACAGCCCCGCGTGGCATGGCGCAGCACCCGGTGCGGCATCCAGCGGCAACCCAGGCCAAAACAACGCTGCCGCTCTGAGCGGTGTCAAGAGCAAAGAGTTCGGCGGCCTTGGCCACAACCAACTGGTGTTTGACGACACCCCTCAGCAACTGCGCACCACCTTGCACAGCACCCAGGCCCAGACCTGGCTGCAAATGGGCCACCTGCTGCACCAGTCCGACAACCACCGCGGCAGCTTCCGAGGTCTGGGCTTTGAGCTGCGCACCGACGCCTGGGGCGGCCTGCGCGCAGCGCGGGGCGTGATGCTGTCGACCTATGGTTTGAGCAACGGCCTGGGCCAAAGCGCCGACCCTGCGGGTGACAACGCGCCGGGCATGGCCTTGGCGAAACAAGCCCAGCAACTGGCCGAGACCTTCCACCAAGCGGCCACCACGCACCAAACTGTGGGTCTGGCCAGCGCAGCGGGCACCCACGCCGCGGGGCAAAGCGCGCTGAGTGAGCAACTGGCCCCGGCCGCAGCGCTCACACACAGCCTGAGCGGCATGGTCAGCCGCACCAACTTGCCAAATGCCCTGGCCGATGCGCAAGACAAGTCCACCAGCAGCGCTCTTGATAAGCTGCCCCACATGGCCGACCCGCACATTGCCCTGGTTGGCAAAGCCGGTGTGGGCCTGAGCGCGGGCCAAGACCTGCACCTGAGCAGCCAAGACAGCACCCAGATCGCCAGCGGCCAAGACCGCCACGTGGCCGTGGGGGGGCAGGCCCGTGTGCACAC
>CANCFV010000051.1 GCA_947377275.1 Burkholderiales bacterium
CGAGCTCGGTTCGCGCGTGCGGCCCGACCAGGTCATCACCATCGACCCCATGGCCCGCACGCAGCAGGCCCAGCGCGTCACCATCCTGATCCACAAGCCCATGGGCTTTGTGAGCGGCCAGGCCGAAGACGGCTACGAACCCGCCGTGACCCTGATCACCCCTGAAAACCGCTGGGCCGACGACCGCCAAGCGCTGCAGTTGACGCGTGGCCACCTGCGCCACCTGGCACCTGCAGGCCGCCTGGACATTGACTCGACCGGCTTGCTGGTGTTGACGCAAGACGGTCGCATCGCCAAGCAGCTGATCGGCGAAGACTCGGGCATTGAAAAAGAATACTTGGTGCGCGTCGAATCGGTGGACTACCCTGAGGCTGAAGACATTTCTGCCGTCACCGACCCCGAAGTGCTGGAGCGCCTGCGCTTTGGTTTGGAGCTCGATGGCCGCCAGCTCAAGCCGGCGCAGGTGTCGTGGCAAAACGAGCACCAGCTGCGCTTCGTGCTGCGCGAGGGCCGCAAACGCCAGATCCGCCGCATGTGCGAGATGGTGGGCCTCAAGGTGGTGGGCCTCAAGCGCGTGCGCATGGGCCGCATCACCCTGGGCAAATTGCCAGCCGGCCAGTGGCGCTTCCTGCGTCCCGATGAGCGTTTCTGAGGCCGCCATCGAGCGCCCAGCCATGGCCTCATCCGGCCAGGCCAGCGCGGCCTTGCGCACGTGGGTGGTCGTCGCGGCCTTGGGCTTGTTGACCGGGCTGCAACCCATCACCACCGACCTGTACCTGCCGGCCCTGCCGCAGATGCAGCGGGCCTTGGGGCTGAGCCCCTCATTGGCGCAATGGACCTTGTCGGTGCTGATCTTGTCGTTTGGCATCGGGCAGTTGGTGTGGGGCCCTGTGGCCGACCGACTGGGCCGACGCCCCGTGCTGCGCTGGGGCTTGGGCCTGTACGTGCTGGCCAGCGTGGCAGCAGCCTTGGCGCCCGACTTCAACGTGATGATCGCGGCCCGCGCTGCGCAAGGGGCTTGCCTGTCGGCCGCCGTGGTGTGCGGGCGGGCGATGGTGCGCGACCTCTATCCACCCGAACAAGGCGCTCGCGTCATGGCGCGCGGCATGAGCGTGCTGGGCATGCTTGCCTTGATCGGACCCATCTTGGGCGGCCTGACCGCCACGCACTGGGGCTGGCGCGCGACCATGGGTTTGGTGGCTGCGGCGGGCGTGGGCGTCTGGGCCTATGTGTGGGCCTGCCTGCCCGAGACCTTGCCGCCCCACCGACGTCAACAGGCCATGCCCTGGTTGTCTTTGCTGCGCAGTTGGTGGCGCATCGCCAAACACCCCACCTTCCAGGCGCATGCCATGCTCACATCGGCCACCTATGGCGGCTTGTACGTGTACCTGGCCTTGTCTGCTTTTGTGTTCATTGACGTGCTGGGCACCAGCCGCACGGTGTACGGCCTGGGCATGTCCACGCTGTCGCTGTCCTACCTTTTCGGCACGGTGGTGTGCCGGCGCGTGCTGCCGTCCAAAGGGCTGATTCGCACCGTGCGCATGGCGGGTTGGTTCACGCTGGCCGGTGGCATCGCCATGGTGTTGGTGTCGGCCCTGCAGTGGTCGCTCAAGGCCCCGCCACCCGCCTGGAGCCTGCTGCCCGGCCTGTGGCTGTATGCCTTCGCCCATGGCATCCACCAGCCTTGCGGTCAAACAGGGGTGGTCTCGGCCTTCCCCATGCAGGCGGGCGCGGCCTCGGCCTTGTCAGGCTTCACGCTGGCCAGCGTCGCCTTTGGGGTCGGCTCTGTGCTGTCTTGGTGGACCAGCTTGCCCGCTTGGGCCGGCACCCTCCACCCCATGACCCTTGGGATGGGCCTGGGCGCCATCTGCACGGCCTGGGTGGCCTTGGTTCGGGTGCCCCAACACGGCCTGCCCCACGCTTGACTCCCTCTACCCAACTGCGCATGAGTGCCCCTGACAACCCAACGCCACCCACCTGGATCCTCGCCGGCCCCACGGCCTGCGGCAAAACCGCCGCAGCATTGGCCTTGGCCGCCCAGGTCGACATCGAAATCATCAGCGTCGACTCTGCCCTGGTCTACAAAGGCATGGACATTGGCACCGCCAAGCCCAGCGCGGCCGAGATGGCGCAGGTGCCGCACCACCTGATCGACATCATCGACCCCACCGAGCGTTACAGCGCCGCCCGCTTTGTGCAAGACACCCAGCGTTTGATCGGTGAGATCCGCTCGCGTGGCCGCACACCGCTGCTGGTGGGCGGCACCATGCTCTACATCAAGGCCTTGCTCGATGGCATCGATGACATGCCCGCCGTGCCCGCCGAGGTGCGCGCGCAGCTCGATGCCCGCATGCGCGAACAAGGCAGTGTGGTGCTGCACCTTGAGCTGAGCCAGGTGGACCCGGTCACCGCAGCGCGCTTGGCCCCGGGCGACACCCAACGCATCCAACGTGCACTGGAGATCTGGTACAGCACGGGCTTGCCCTTGTCGCACTTCCACAGCCAGGCCTCGCGCACCGGACCAGCGCATCACGCCACCCTGGTCTCGCTCGAGCCCAGCGACCGGACGTGGCTGCATGCACGCATCGCGCAGCGCTTTGATTTGATGGTCAAGGCAGGCTTCATCGAGGAGGTCATGGCCTTGCGCCGCCGCAGCGACCTGCACGTCGACCTGCCCTCGATCCGGTGCGTGGGCTACCGTCAGGTTTGGGAAGCACTCGACGCAGGCTTGGACCTGAGCCAACCCAAAGTGGTGCGTGAAGTCATGGACAAAGGCATCGTGGCCACGCGCCAGTTGGCCAAACGTCAACACACGTGGCTACGCAGCATGCCGCAGCGGCAGGTGGTCGATTGTTGCGAAGCAAACGCCGTCGAGCGGGTATGGGTTGCGTTTCAAAGTCCTGCGTGACAAATACCGCGGTGCAGCATTCAAGAAAGCCGTTGCACAGCCGACTTATGAAGCATTCGCCAACGTGTGAAAGCGTCAGCATCTCAGGATCTGAACTTTCCCTTGTTGGTTGATGCGCCTGGCTTCATCACGGTGCATCCACCCTTTCACCGTGATCCGAGGCTCTGCCGTGACCGCCATCCAAAACCTCTCCGTCCGACAACGTTTGATCGCGTTGTGCGTGTTTCTGTGCCTCATCACCTTGGTGCCGCTGTCCAACCTTTTTCTCAACCAGAAAGCCAATTGGGACTTCAATGCGGCCGAGCAGCGCGGCATTGAGCCCGCCAACACCTTGGTTCAGGCCATTGCCCAAGTCCAGCGCCACCGGGGGCTGTCAGGCCCCTGGCTGCAAGACACCCAAGACGCCAACCCTGCACGCGGCGATGCCGCCACCAAGGCCGAGTCCACCTGGAAGGCGTTTGATCAACAATGGCAAAGCACAGGCCTAGACGACAAGCTGCTGGCTCGATCTGGGCAGCTGCGCAACACCTTCATGCAGCTTCAACAACGCGTTGCGGCGCGCAGCCTGCCCGCCGACGAGAGCTTTCAGCAGCACACCGCACTGGTCGACGAGATGCTGGGCCTGCTGTTTGATGTCAGTGGCAGCGCCAACCTGCTGTTTGATCCGCAAGACACCACTTACCTGATGATCATTGCTGGCTTTCAAGAAGGCCCGCGCATCACCGAATTGGCTGCCCGCATGCGTGGCCTCGGCACGGGCTATTTGAGCAACCAAGGTGGCTTTGCACATGACATCCAGCTGGCCATGGACACCCACGGCCGCCTGCTGGAGCGCATTGCGCACCTGCAAACTCACCTCAAAGCGGTGGCGCAGCGCCGCCCGGACCTGGGCAAGCGCATCGCTGAACCCGCCATGGCCAAGCTTGAAGCCTTGCGCGCTCTGTCGCAAGACACCCGCGCCATGCTGCAAGGCGCCAGCGACGGCCCCATCGGTGCGATGAAGGCCAAAGACTACTTTGCCTACGCCACCCAAATCATCGACGAGCAAACCGCCATCACGCGACAAGTGACGCAGGAAGTCAACAACGAGCTGGCCGATCGACAATCAGACATCCAGCAACAAGCCCTGTGGCAAGGGCTGTTGGTGGCCATGCTGGCCGGCATCGGGCTGTGGCTGATGGCAGCGCTGATCCGCAGCATTTTGCAGCCCATTGAGCGCATGGGGCAGCTGGCCAAAGCACTGGCCAGCGGTGACCTGACGGTCAGCTGCGGTACAAACAAGCGCGATGAAATCGCCACCTGCATGAACGCCCTCGAGTCGGCCCGCTTGAGCTGGGGCCGCATGCTGCACGACCTGCGCGCCTCGATCACCACGGTCACCCATGCGTCCAACGAAATCGCATCAGGCAGCCAAGACCTCAACGAGCGCACCAACGCAGCGGCCAGCAGCTTGCAACAAACCAGCGGTGCCATCCAGCACCTGACGGGCACGGTTCAGCAAACCGCCACGTCGGCAGCGCAGGCAGACGTACAAGCTCGCTCGGCCCGCGACACCGCAGAGCTCGGCCAGCAGGTCATGTCTCAGGTGGTCAGCAACATGAACAACATCTCGACGGCCAGCCGCAAGATCGCCGACATCATTGGCGTGATCGACGGCATCGCCTTCCAAACCAACATCCTGGCACTGAACGCGGCCGTGGAGGCCGCACGGGCCGGCGAGTCGGGCAAGGGCTTTGCGGTGGTGGCCAGCGAGGTGCGCAGCTTGGCTCAACGCAGCGCGCAGTCTGCGCGCGAGATCAAAACACTGATCAACGACAGCCTGGACAAGGTCGAGACCGGCACCCAGCTGGTGAACGATGCCGGCTCGAGCATGCAGGCCATCATGGGCAGCAACCAGCAGGTCACCGACATCATCGGTTCAATCTCTCAGGCCACGCGCGACCAGTCCACTGGCTTCGTGGACGTCAACGATGCGATCTTGAACCTCGATGGCATGACCACGCAAAACGCTGCACTGGTTCAGCAATCGAGCGAAGCCGCCGGCAACCTGCGCGACCAGGCCGAGCGCCTCACGCAGCTGATCTCAGTCTTCAAGTACGACGCGACCACGCATTGATGCGGGTCAATGCGCGCCGCCCGCATCTACAGGTGCCCCACCCTTCTTGGGCCGAGCCACCCAGACCAATGGGATCAGGCACAGGAACAAGAAGGCCGATGCCAGATAGACGTCGCACGCGGCCCGCGTGAACGCCTGCTGGTCGATCAAGCGGGTGACTTGCGCGGCGGCCTGATCAAAGCCCATGCCTACACTGCTCAGCAGCGAGAAGGCCTCACCGGCCGCCGGGTCGGTGGGCGTGAGCTTTTCAACCATGTGCACATGGTGCAAGGTGGCGCGGTTGTCCCAGATGGTGGTGACCGTGGACGTGCCCATGGCGCCCGCCGTGATGCGCACGAAATTGCTCAAGCCTGAGGCAGAGGGGATCCGGTCTGGCGAGATGCCCGACAGCGTGATCGCACTCAGCGGGATGAAGAAAAATGCCAGAGCTGCGCCTTGGATGATGGTGGGGACCATGATCGTGGCGAAGTCGGCCTGCACCGTGAAGTGCGATCGCATCCACAGCACCAAGGCAAAGAACGCAAATGCCACCGTGGCCAGCTTGCGCGGGTCCACACGGCCCACGTTTTTGCCCACCAAGGGCGACAGCAAGATCGCCAGCAAGCCCACCGGCGCGACCGCCATGCCAGCCGCAGACGCCGTGTAGCCCATGAACTGCTGCAACCACAGCGGCAAGAGCACCACATTGCCAAAGAACAAGCCGTATCCCACCGACAGGGTCAAGGCCCCGATCGCAAAGTTGCGGTTGGCAAACAAGCGCAGGTCCACCACAGGGTGGTCTTGCGTCAGCTCCCAGATCAGGAAGACGACGAAGCCCACCAACGCGACGAGGCCCAAGGCCACGATCTGGCCGCTTTCAAACCAGTCGAGCTCCTTGCCCTTGTCGAGCATGATCTGCAAGGCACCCACCCACATCACCAGCAGGCTCAAGCCCACGGTGTCGATGGGCAGCTTCTTGGTCGGCGTCTCGCGGGTTTTGTAGATGCGCCAGCTCACGGCGGCGGCGGCCAAGCCCACGGGCACGTTGATGTAGAAGATCCACGGCCAGGACATGTTGTCGGTGATCCAGCCGCCTAAGAGTGGGCCGGTCACCGGCGCAACCAGCGTGGTGATGGCCCACATCGCCAGCGCCATGCCGGCCTTGGCCGGTGGGTAGCTCGACAGCAGCAAGGTTTGCGACAGCGGGATCATGGGCCCGGCGACCAGGCCCTGCAGCACCCGAAAGCCGATCAGCATTTCAAGGGACGTGGCCAGGCCGCACATCCACGAAGCCAGCACGAACAGCAAGACGCTGGCCGTGAACAGGCGCACCGCGCCAAAGCGCTGCGTGAGCCAGCCCGTCAAAGGCACCGAGATGGCGTTGGCCACACCAAAGCTGGTGATCACCCAGGTGCCTTGCGTGGGGCTCACGCCCAGGTTGCCCGCAATGGCCGGCAGCGACACGTTGGCAATGGACGAGTCCAGCACGTTCATGAAGGTGGCCAGCGACAAAGCCACGGTGCCCAAGGCCAGCGAGGCGCCGGTCAAGGGCTGCAAAGGCGCCGCCTGCGGTGAGGCCTCGCTCATGCTCAAGCTCCCTTGTGGGCAGGCGTTGTGGACGCCGCGGGCACCGTGGCCTGTGCGTGTGAAGCACGGCCCAGGTTGCTGTCGATGATGCGCTTGACCAGCGCATCGGCGTCGACCTGCAGGTTGTCAAACACGGTGGTTTGCGCAGCGGCCTCGGTGCGTGGTGCTTGCGCCAACACGGCGCCGCCTTGGTCCGCCACGTCCACTTCCACTTCCATTGACAAGCCCACGCGCAGCGGGTTGGCCTTGACTTCATCAGGCTGCAAGCTCAAGCGCACAGGCACGCGCTGCACGATCTTGATCCAGTTGCCCGTGGCGTTCTGGGCCGGCAGCAAGGAAAACGCCGCACCGGTGCCCGCACCCAAGCCCAGCACCTTGCCGTGATAAACCACCTTCTTGCCGTACACGTCAGCGGTGAGCGTGGCGCTTTGGCCAATGCGCACGCGCTGCAACTGGCTTTCCTTGAAGTTGGCGTCCACCCAGGGTTGATCCAAGGTGACCAAAGCCATCATGGGCGTGCCAGCCTGCACTCGCTGGCCCAATTGCACACTGCGCTTGGCCACGTAGCCATCCACAGGGGCGACCAGGGCCACGCGCTTGAGCGCCAAGTAGGCCTCGCGCACACGCCCTGCGGCACGGGCCACATTGGGGTGCTGCTCAACCGATGTGCCCTCGGTCAACGACTGGTTCGACGACAACTGCTCGCGCGCCGCCGACAAGGCCGACTCGGTGGCCGCCAAGGCGCTGCGTGCCGAAGCCAGCTGGGACGTGGCGTGGTTGTATTCCTCTTTGCCCACGGCGCCGGTGGCCAGCAACGGCGTGCGGCGATTGACGTCGTCTTGCGCGCGGCTGACCTCGTTTTGCGCCTTGCTCACGTCGGCCTGACGCAACTGAATCTGGGCAGACAAGCTCGCGTTGTTGGCAAACAGGGTGCGCACTTCGCGCACGGTCTGGGCCAATTGCGCCTGAGCCTGGTCCAAGGCCACCTGGGCATCGGCGGCATCGAGCTTGACCAGCACCTGGCCGGCCTTGACCTTGTCGGTGTCATCGGCACCGATGGACACCACCGTGCCACCCACCTGTGGCGTGACCTGCACCACATTGGCCGCCACATAGGCGTTGTCGGTGTGCTCGTAGTGGTTGGCCACCAAGTAGTAGTAAGCGCCATAGGCAGCGCCGCCCAGCAGCACCACGGCGGCCACAGCGGTCAGGCCCTTCTTGCGGGCGGGCGGCGTACCGGCGTTGTCGGTGTTGGGTGTGGATGCGGCGTTGCTCATGAACGGTCTCCGGTCTGCGCGGGGGTGTTGTTTGGGGTGGACGTGGCCTGTGCGGCCTGGGTCGGGGTCGAGGTCGAGGTCGTCGAGGTAGGGGGCGCTGAAGCCACAGGGGCCGGGCTCAAGCTGCCACCGAGTGCTCGCACCAAAGCCAGCTGCGTGTCAGCTGCGCGGGCTTGCAGGTCAACGGCCAATCGGCGTTGCTGCAACACAGCGCTCTCGGCGCTGAGCACCGTGAGGTAGGTGCCCAAGCCTGCACCGTAGCGCTGCTTTGCCAGCTGATAAGAGGCCTTAGCACTGGCTTGCGCTTCAGCTTGTTCGCGTTGCTGGCGGGTGATCGATTGGGCGCTGTGCAACTGGTCGGCCACCTCTTGCACCGCTTGCAACACCGCCTGGTTGTAGCCGGCCAGGGCCGCGTCTTGCTCGGCAACCTTGCCTTGCAAGTTGGCCCGGCGGCGGTCGCCATCAAACAAAGGCAAATGGATCGCGGGCATCAAGCCCCACTGCCAGCTGCTCGGCTTGAGCAACTGGTCCAGCCCGATGCTGTTGTAGCCGGCGTAGCTCACCAAATCGATGTTCGGGTAGAACATGGCGCGGGCCGCGTCCACTTGGTGGCCAGCGGCTTGCGCACGCCAAAGGGCGGCCATCACATCGGCACGGCGAGCCAACAAGTCCATGGGGATGCTGCTGGGCATAGCCGGCACCTTCAGCGCTTTGATCGACGCGCTCAAACCATCGAGTGCCGCGGGCGGCTGGCCCGTCAAGGCAGCCAGGGCGTGGCGCGCCAGGCCGATCTGTTCGTCAAGGGCCTCGATCTGGTTGCGCACATCGGGCAAAGCGCCCTCGCCTTGCTTGAGCTCCACGGTGGTGTCCAGGCCGGCTTGCACGCGCTGACGGATCAGCGCCAGCATCTCGTTGCGCTGGGCCAGGTTGCGCTCGGCCACCAGGCGCTGCGCTTGCAAACGCCCCAGCTGCGCATAACTGCGTGCCACCTGCGACGACAACAGCAAGCGCGCCGCTTGCACGTCGGCCTGCGCCGCACGGTTCTGGCCAATGGCGGCGTCCAGCTCGGCGCGCTGCTTGCCGAACAGGTCCAGCTCCCAGCTGCCTTCCAGCTGCAAGGTGCCAATGGTGCGCGTTGAGCCGCCCAGGGGCTTGGGGTAAATGCCGTTGGCAGTGAAGTGCTGGCGGTCGGTTTCGGCCGAGGCCTGAACCTGCGGCAAATCGCTGCCGCGCGTGAAGGTTTCGGCCGCCTGGGCTCGGCGCCAGCGCGTCTGCGCCACCTGCATCGAGGGGTTGTCGCTCAAGGCTTGTTGGACCAAAGCGCTGAGCTGCGCGTCGCCAAACGACTCCCACCACGGTGCCAGTTGTTCGCTGACCTCTTGCGTGGCCGGCCGGCTCAGCCCCAGCTTGGCTTCGTCCGTCACGCGCAGCGTGGGCTGCACGTCTTGTTGCGTTGAGCAGGCGGCCAGCGCCAGCAAGGCGGCCACCGACAGTGGCGCGATCAGGGCCTTCAAGCGAGGCCTCTTGGGGTGATGCATGACAACTCCAGCGGGGGTATTTGGGGGGACTTGCTCGGTGACGGGGCGACGTTCAGCCGTCCTTGGCCTGTGGTTTTGCGGCGCTTGTCGGCGCACAAGCCGCGCCATCGGGCAGGTCTTTGAGCGTCTCGGCATTGGCCAGCATGCGGCGCAACAGCACCATCAAGGTCTGCCACTCGTCTTGCGTGAAGCCGCTCAACAGCGTGTTGACGACGTCGCACAGCACGCCGGGCACAGGTGCCGTGGCGGTCTCACCTTCAGGCGTCAGGGCCAGATGCACCACGCGACGGTCTTCGGTAGAGCGTTCGCGCTTGCACAGCCCCTTGGCCTCCAGGCGATCGAGCGTGCGCGTCAAGGCACCGGCGTCCAATTGCAAGTCGCGCGACAGCTCGGCCAGGGTGCTGGCGCGCCCTTGGTTGATCAGGAACAGCGGTGTCCACTGGGCGTGCGTGAGCCCGTGAGACTCGAGCCGTTTGTCGATCTGCGTCACCATAATGTTGACGATGTGGCGCATGAGGTAGCCCACGCTGTTCTCGCGCACGAAGGTGCCCTGTTTGTAAAACGAGGTACGCGCCGGTTCTCGTGGATCTGATGGCTTCGACATGGGCAAGAATTTAGTTGCCTATGCAAATATTGTCAAGGCATGATAATGAGACAACTTCACGACGCAGAGCAACATGTCCACCGCTTCCAGCAGCACGCCAGCACCGGGCAAATCGGTCAAGTCCATCAGTGGCCTGGGCCCTTTCTTGCGCCCCTACCGCGGTCGCATCGTCATGGCCCTGGTGTTTTTGATCCTCGCGGCACTGACCACCTTGGTGCTGCCACTCGCCCTGCGCACACTGATCGACGAAGGCATGGTCTCGGCAGACCCAGGTCAGCGTTTGATGGCCATGCGCGACCATTTCCTGGCGCTGTTTGGCGTGGGCGTGGCCATGGGCGTCTTCTCGGCCTCGCGCTACTACTCGGTGACCTGGCTGGGCGAGCGCATCACCGCCGACATCAAGGCAGCCGTGTATGCCCACGTGATCAAACAAAGCCCCGAGTTCTTTGAGACCACGCAAAGCGGTGAGGTGCTCTCTCGCCTGACGGCCGACACCACCTTGATCCAAACCGTCGTGGGCACCAGCGTGTCCATGGGTCTGCGCAACGTCATCATGGCCATTGGGGCTTTGGTGATGCTGGTGATCAGCAACCCCTATGTGATGGCGCAGGTACTCGGCGGCCTGGTACTGGTGGTACTGCCCGCCGTGGCCTATGGCCGCCGCGTGCGCAAGCTCTCGCGCGCCAGCCAAGACCGCGTGGCCGATGCCAGCGCGATCGCCTCTGAGGTGCTCAACGCCGTGCCCGTGGTGCAAAGCTACGCGGCCGAACAGCGCGAAGCCGATCGCTTCCACACCGCCACCGAAGGCGCCTTCAAAACGGGCGAGCGCCGCATCCGCGCGCGCGCCGTGCTGGTCGCCTTCATCATCATTGCCACCATGGGCGCCCTGCTGTGGGGCCTGTACCAAGGCACGCAGGCAGTCATTGAGGGCCGCATCTCGGCAGGCCACATGGGCCAGACCGTGGTGTATGCCATCTTGTTGCTCAGCTCGTTCGCCGCCTTGTCAGAGGTTTATGGCGACATCTTGCGTGCCGCCGGCGCCACCGAGCGCCTGATGGAGCTGCTGTCGGCCCGCTCGTCCATTCAGGAGCCCGTGCAAGCCCTGCGCCTGCCAGCCCCACACGGTGGCTCCAGCGTGACCCTGAAGCAGGTCGTCTTTCATTACCCATCGCGCCCCAAGCAAACGGCCTTGAACCAATTTGACTTGACCGTGTCCCCTGGCGAAACCATCGCCATCGTGGGCCCCAGCGGGGCCGGCAAGAGCACCATCTTCCAGCTGCTGCTGCGCTTTTACGACCCGCAATCGGGCCACATCGCACTCGACGGCACCGACATTGCCCACCTCAGCCTGGGCGATTTGCGCCAGCGCATCGGCATCGTCCCGCAAGACAGCACGGTCTTCTCGACCAGCGCGCTTGAAAACATCCGCTACGGCCGCCCCAGCGCCACCGATGCCGAAGTCAAAGCCGCCGCCGCCGCCGCCCACGCGCACGACTTCATCAGCGCGCTGCCCGAGGGCTATGGCACCTTCTTGGGCGAGCGCGGGGTGCGCCTGTCAGGCGGTCAGCGCCAGCGCATCAGCATCGCGCGCGCCATCTTGAAAAACGCGCCTTTGCTTTTGTTGGACGAGGCCACCTCGGCCCTCGACACCGAGAGCGAGCGCGCCGTCCAGGCCGCCCTGGAAGCGGCCATGAAAAACCGCACCACCCTCGTGATTGCCCACCGCTTGAGCACCGTGGTCAACGCCGACCGCATCGTGGTGCTGCAAGATGGCCACATCGTTGACGTGGGCACACACACCGAATTGATGGCCCGCAATGGCCTGTACGCCAAACTCGCCTCCATGCAGTTTGACAACGCGGCTGCGGCTTGAAGGCCTGCTCGCACACGAGCCCGGTCAACGCCGAGCACCATCTGACCGTTAAGGTCTGACCTGGGCACCTGCCCACATCCCGGAATCAAACACACCATGTCTGCCACTTTCACCCGCATCACCCTCGTCACCGCCCTGAGCGCCACCTTGTTCACCACCGGCTGCGCCAACATGGACGAAACCCAGCGTGGCACCGCCCAAGGCGCGGGCATTGGCGCTGTGGCAGGTGCCGTCATTGGCCAGATCGCTGGCCGCAACGCCGCTGCGGGCGCCGTGCTCGGCGGCGTGGCTGGCGCCATCGCTGGCAACGTCTGGTCCAAGAAAATGGAAGCCCAGCGCCAAGCCATGGAGCAAGCCACCCAAGGCACCGGCGTGGATGTGGTCCGCACACCCGACAACCAGCTCAAGCTCAACATCCCCAACGACATCTCTTTCGCCACGGGCAGCGCTGCGCTCAAGCCTGAGCTGCGCACCGTGCTGGCCCAGTTCGCCAAGGGTTTGACCGACAACCCCGGCTCGCTGGTGCGCGTCATTGGCCACACCGACAACGTCGGCTCCGACACCACGAACAACCGCCTGTCGGTTGAACGTGCCGACACCGTGCGCGACTTCCTGGAAGACCGTGGCGTGGGCAAGTCCCGCATCGACGTGGCTGGCCGTGGCGAGCGTGAACCCATCGCCAGCAACGACACCGCCGATGGCCGTGCGCAGAACCGCCGCGTCGAGATCTTCTTGCGCGAGCCAGAGCAAGCCGCCGCGCGCTGAGCGCACTGAACGCGCCTAGGCCCATGGCGGCCTGAGCGCCTCACCCCAAACAGCCGGGCGATAATCCCGGCTGTTTTGCATTCCAGCCTAAGGTGCCAGCCCGTGAGCCTCACAAACCGCCCCGTGCGCAGCCAGTTCGAAGATTTCATGCGCCACGTCCACACCACGGGCGTGCTCAAAACCGACCGCACAGGCACTGGCACGCGCAGCGTGTTTGGCCACCAAATGCGCTTTGACCTGTCGGAAGGCTTCCCGCTGGTCACCACCAAAAAGGTCCACCTCAAATCGATCATCGTCGAGCTGCTGTGGTTCCTGCGGGGCGATGACAACGTCAAGTGGCTGCAAGAACGCGGCGTCACGATCTGGGACGAATGGGCCCGCGAAGACGGCTCGCTGGGCCCGGTCTATGGCGTGCAATGGCGCAGCTGGCCCAAGCCCGACGGCGGCCATGTCGACCAGATCGCCGACGTGGTCAAGCAGCTCAAGCAAAGCCCCGACTCACGCCGCATCATCGTCAGTGCCTGGAACCCCGGCCTGATCGACCAGATGGCCCTGCCCCCTTGCCACGCCTTCTTCCAGTTCTATGTGGCACCGGCCACTGAACCGGGCGGCAAAGGCAAACTCAGCTGCCAGCTCTACCAGCGCAGCGCAGACATCTTCCTGGGCGTGCCCTTCAACATCGCCAGCTATGCGCTGCTGACCCACATGCTGGCCCAGCAATGCGACCTCGACGTGGGCGACTTCATCTGGACCGGCGGCGACTGCCACATCTACAGCAACCACACCGAACAGGTCGAGTTGCAACTCAGCCGCACGCCCTTCGCCTACCCCGTGCTCAACATCAAGCGTAAGCCTGACTCGATCTTTGACTACGCCTTCGAAGACTTCGAAGTGCTTGAGTACGAACACCACCCCGCCATCAAGGCCCCGGTGGCCGTTTGATGGCCTGAGCGCGCCATGAGCCAACGCCCAACCAAACCCGCCGTGCTCAGCCTGATCGCGGCCGTGGCCCGCAATGGCGCCATCGGCAAAGGCAATGAACTGCTGTGGCATGAGCCCGAGGATCAAAAGCACTTCCGCCGGACCACGCTGGGCTGCCCCGTCATCATGGGTCGCCGCACCTGGGAGTCCTTGCCCGCGCGCTTTCGGCCGCTGCCTGGGCGCCGCAACATCGTGGTCACCCGAAACACGGCTTGGGGCGAGCCCGGCGCTGAAGTGGCGCACAGCATCGAAGCGGCTCTGGCGCTGGTGGCCGATGCGCCCAAGGCCTTCGTCATGGGCGGGGGCGAGCTCTACGCACAGGCTCTGCCGCTGGTCAATGAGCTGGTGCTGACCGAGGTCGACCTGGACTTCGCTGATGCCGACACCTTCTTTCCTGCCTGGTCGAAGGCCGACTTCCATGAGGTCAGCCGCGAGGCGCATGCCGCGCGCAGCGACGGCTCAGCAAACGCCGCGCCGGCCTTCGCCTTTGTCACCTACCACCGTAAAGAAACCTAAGAGATCTCCATGTCTGAAGACGGATTCCACGCCCACGGCCCGCACGATCACGCGGTTGAGCACGAAGCGCAGCACGAGCCTCACGGCATGGCCGGCCAACTGGCGGTGATCACGGCCATCATCGCCACCGTGGGCGCCCTGTTCGCGTACATGGGCGGTGCCACACAAGCGGGCGCGGGCTTGGCCAAGAACGATGCGGCCATCAAGAAAACCGAGGCCTCCAACCAATGGAACTACTACCAGGCCAAAAGCAGCAAGCAAAGCCTGGCTGAACTGGCCAGCGAGCTGGCGCCAGAAAACCGCCGCGAGTTCTACAAAAAAGAGGCCGAGCGCTACAAGACTGAAAAGGCCGAAATCCTGCTTGCTGCCAAAAAGCTGGAAGACGAGTCCAAACACTTTGACGAACGCAGCGAAGCCCTGATGCACGAGCATCACCGTTGGGCACAAGCCACCACGGTGCTGCAGGTCTCGATCGCCCTGGCGGCCATTGCCCTGTTGACGCGCCGCCGATGGCTGGAATGGGGCACGGTGGGCTTGGCCGGCGTGGGTGGCGTCCTGGGCGCACTGGCCTGGCTGCACATCTGACCTGACCCGCACGCCGCGCACCCCTTAGACCACACAAGCCCCTGATCTCATGCAATTCGCGACCTGGAACGTCAACTCCCTCACCGTCCGCCTGAACCAACTGCTGGACTGGCTGGCCGCCAACCCCGTTGACGCCCTGGTGCTGCAAGAGACCAAGCTGACCGACGACAAATTCCCGCACGCCGACCTCGAGGCTGCTGGCTACCAATCGCAGTGGTTCGGCCAGAAGACCTACAACGGCGTGGCCCTGCTGACCAAAGTCGGCAGCACCGACATCGTCAAGAACATCCCAGGTTTTGCAGACGACCAAGCCCGCGTGATCGCCGGCACCGTGCCGCACGACAGCCTGGGCAGCGTGCGCCTGGTGGGTTGCTACTTCCCCAATGGCCAAGCCCCTGACAGCGACAAGTTCGTCTACAAAATGGCCTGGCTCACCGCCTTAGAGGCGTGGCTGCAAGACGAGTTGTCGCGCCACCCGAACCTGGTCCTCATGGGCGACTTCAACGTTGCGCCCACCGACGCCGACGTCTATGACCCCATTGGCTGGAAAGACCAGATCCATTGCACCGTCGAAGAGCGCGCCCACTTTGACAAGCTGGTTGGCTTGGGCCTGACGGACGCCTTCCGGCTGTTCGAGCAAGCGCCCAAGCCCTGGACCTGGTGGGACTACCGCAACCTGGCCTTCCGCAAGAACCAGGGGCTGCGCATCGACCACATCTTGGTCAGCGACGCGCTCAAGGCACGCACCACGGCCTGCGCCATTGACAAAGCCCCTCGCAAAAACGAGCGCCCCAGCGACCACGCGCCGGTGATCGTCACGCTGGCTTGATCGCTTTGACGTCAGCCCAGCAATCAGCCCAAGAGCTTGCGCAGAGGCGCGGGCAGGCCAAACAAAGCCAAATCGGCCTCGCTCACCCACCGGCCTGAGGGCGAAAGCGCCTGCAAGCGCGGCAGCACCTCAGCGGCCTGCGCATCGCCCATCACCCAACGCCGCGGGTTGAGCCACCAGTCGAGGTGCGTCAACACATGCTTGCTGCGAGGCTGAGGCTCTGCCTGGGCCACGCCTTCCGGGCCCAGCAGTTCAGCCAAGGCCGCATCGCTGTCCAGCAGAGGCAGCGTCCACAAGCCCGCCCACACACCTTTGTCTGGCATTTGCTGCAACCACACTTGCTGACGCCACACCAGCCAAGGCAACCAGCTCTCGCGCTCGCTGCGTTTGAGCTTGCGTGTTTTCACCGGCAAGCGCTCGGGCTCACCCGTGCGGCGCCCCACGCACAAGTCGGACCACGGGCACGTCAGGCAAGCCGGCTTGCGCGGGGTGCACAGCGTGGCGCCCAGGTCCATCAAACCCTGGGTGTAGGCCGGCATGTCCTCCGAACGGGCAGGCACCAGTTGCGCCGCTGCAGCTTCCAAGCTGCGCACATGCGCCGTGACCGACAGGTCTTGCTCCCAAGCCAAGACCCGGCTGAGCACGCGCTTGACGTTGCCGTCCATGATTGACACGCGCTCACCGAAGCAAAACGATGCGATGGCCGCGGCCGTCGAAGGCCCGATGCCAGGCAGGGTCTGCAGCGCCAGCGCCGTGCGGGGGAACACCCCACCGTGCAAGGCCATCACGTCTTGGGCGCACCGGTGCAAGTTGCGGGCGCGGCTGTAGTAACCCAAGCCGGCCCACAGCGTCAGGACCTCGTCCAGTGGCGCAGCCGCCAGCGCGGCCACCGTGGGGAAGCGGGTCAGGAAGCGATCGAAATACCCCAGCACGGTCGTGACCTGGGTTTGCTGCAGCATGATCTCTGACAACCACACGCGGTAGGGCTCGCGCGCTTGCTGCCACGGCAAATGGTGGCGGCCTTGTTGATGCTGCCAAGCCACAAGCAAGGTGGCCAGATCTGGGCTGACCTGTTGCGCGCGTTGCAGCAATTGCGCCGAAGTGGTCCCGGTCATGCGCCAAGGGCGCCGTGAACACTTTCCCCGGCCAATGCGCTTGACATGCCCGAGGCCAGACTGAGGTCGAGCGACAAGGCGGCGACATCGTTGGGCAATAGCATGGGAGCCGGCTGCAAGGCATCTTGCGACAACACCTCCGTCAACTCGTTGACCAAGGTACCCAAGCGCGTTTGCAACTGCAGCACACGCTCGTCCTGCTCTTGCACCTCTTGAAGACGGCTGTCGAGGTCACTCGATGCCGACTGGATGCGGTCCAGCGTTTCGTAACGACGCTTGAAGTTGCGGCGACGCTCACGCAATTGGCTGTCCACCTGCGCCGAAGCGGTCTTGTTCCACAACTCGATGTCGTTGCTCACCGTTTCAAACACCACACGCAGACGCGAAATCAGCATGCGACGGAACTGTTCCTGAAAGCCCGGTTGCGCCAGCCTGAACGCTTGGCTCAGACCCAGGTACTGCACATAGTTGCGCTCGATCAGGTTCAGGTCTTCGGTGTACTTGCGAACATCCAGCAGCGCCTCAGCAACGAGGCTGAAGCCGAACTCGGCGTTGAGCTTGGCAAACGAAGCCACCAGCATGGCGTGGATTTCATCGTTGCGCTGCTGAGCCTGTTCAATCAGGTCACGCAAGCGGCTGCACAACTCGATGAAAGAGCGCTTGGCCCCTAAGGGCAGCCAAGAACCGCCCAGCACCTGCTGCAGCACATCGACCTCTGTGCGCAAACGGTCAGACGACAAATCGTGCATCACCCCTTTGAGCATGCGCGCATGCACGCTACGCATCGCCTGCAAACGAGCCGTGCACTGCTCGAACTCGGTGGCCTCGGCCTGCACACGCTGCAGCATCAGTTGGACTTTGCCAGCGCTCTTGCCACGCAGGCCGCGCAGCTCCAGCAACTGGTCAGCGAACAAGCGCCGCATTTCGCCAAAGCGGCGCGTCAATTGCGACTGAAATTGCTGGGCCCCATCGCCGGCAGCCTGGGCCAGATTGTCGCGTCGGCGGGGCAGCAGGCCTTCAGACAGTGCGCTCTCAAAAGCCTCCAAGCGGCTGTCGGTGAGGCCGCCCGCATCGCGCGACAAGCGCGCCGCCAGGGCCTGACGCGCAGATATGGGGAACACGTGCTCGGGCGGAATCTCCAGGGTCTGGGCCACGCTGTGGCACTGACGCGCAATCACGTCCTGCACCTGCTCGGGGGTGCTCAAAGGGTCGGCCAGGGCGTCGATTTTGTTCAGCGCCACGAAGCGCGCCAGCGCCGGGCCGCTGAGGTGGTCGCGCCAAATGGCCAGGTCAGACTTGGTCACACCCGTGTCTGCACCCAAGATGAACACCGTCGCGTGAGCCTGCGGCAAGAGGCCCAGGGTCAATTCGGGTTCGGTGCCGATCGCGTTCAGCCCAGGGGTGTCCAGCACCACCAAGCCGCGCTTGAGCAGTGGGTGGGGCAAATTGATGCGGGCGTGACGCCACACGGGCACCTCCACCTGTCCGTCGGCCTGCAAAGGTGGGTTGTCGTCTGGGTGGTCTTCACTCCAAAAACCCAGGCGAGCGGCTTCTTGAGTCGACACCGTGCGTGTGCGCACCACCTGGCTGAGCGCCTCGGCCATGCCGTCGGGATTGCCCAAGTCCAGCTCAATCCAGGTCCAGGCCTTGGTTTGGCGGCGGTATTCGGCCAGTGAAGCCGCCTCCAAGCGGGTCTCGATGGGCAACAGCGACAGCCCCACCGGGTCCTGCGCGTCGTAGCCCAATTCGACCGGGCACATGGTGGTGCGCCCTGCGGAGGCCGGCATCATGCGCCGCCCCTTGTCAGAGAAGAAAATCGCGTTGATCAGCTCTGACTTGCCCCGCGAAAACTCCGCCACAAAAGCGACCATGAGCTTCTCGCCCGACAGGCGGTGGCGCATCGCCTCAAACCACTCCGAAGAGGCCTCGTCCAGGAGGTCGTGTTCGCGCGCAAAACGGGCCAAGTTGGCCAGCTTGGCATCGGCTTGGGCGCGCCACTGCCCAAGGGCATCCAAGTGGCTGGCAAAGGTAGGCATCATGGGCGTCGATCCTAGCGCAAGCCCACCCGCCACGCACCCCCTTGTGGACCCCACCAATTGGGACAAAACGTACCGCCCAGCGAATGCGCGCGCCAAGAACTCACTTTTTCTGGCAAACGGGGCAGTAAAACGTCGAGCGCTGCCCCTGCGTCACCCGCTTGATCGGCGTGGCACAAGTGCGACAGGGTTGCCCCTCTCGGCCATACACCTGAGTGCTCAATTGAAAGTGCCCTTGGCTGCCATGGGCGTCTTTGAAGTCTTTCAAGCTGGAGCCGCCCAACGCGATGGCCTGCGCCAACACCGATCGCACCTCCGCGGCCAGCCTGGCACACCGGGGCCGACTGAGACGGCCTGCCGCCAGGCGCGGATCAATGCCCGCCCGAAACAAGGCCTCGCAAGCGTAAATGTTGCCAGCGCCCACCACGATGTCCCCCGCCAACAAAGCTTGCTTGATCGACACCCGCCGACCTTGCAAACGCTGGTGCATGTGTTCGCCCGTGAAGGCCGGATCGAAGGGCTCCACTCCCAGCCCGGCCAGCAAGCGCGCGGGCACCCCGGCATCGAGCGCATCGCCCCACACCACCGCACCGAAACGCCTGGGGTCGGTCAACCGCAGGGTGCCACGCGAGGTCAGCATCTCAAAGTGGTCATGCTGCCCCAAAGCACCCATGCGATCACTGAAAGCCAAGGAGCCCGACATGCCCAAATGGATCAGGAGGCCACCCGCCAACTCTCCGGGGCCATGCAGTGGCACCCACAGGTATTTGCCTCGGCGCGTCACCACACCCACACGCCACCCGCTCAGGGCATCGACATCGTGCTGCAAAGGCCAGCGCAAAGGCTTGCCGACGTGCACGGACAGCACCTGGGCACCCTCGATGCGTTCGGCAAAACTCTGTCGGGTGACCTCGACTTCAGGCAATTCAGGCATGAGAGTCATTATCGGCCTGCCGCGGTGTCCATAGAATGGACATATCTCTTGGAGAACCCATGCCTGCTTTGTCCGATCACGCGCTCCGATTCCCCTTAACGGCGTCGCCCCTGACGCGCATGCGCACCCTGGCATTTGCAAGCCTGATCTGCGCCCACGGCATCTCACTGGCAGCGGATCCCGCCTCCATCACACCCACCAGTGCCGCAGCCGAAGCAGCCGCTCCAGCGCCCAAGAGCTCGTCCAACATGGACGGCCAACTGTTTTACCAACTGCTGATCGCCGAACTGCAGGCCAACGCCGGTGAGGCTGGCACGGCTTACCAGCTGTACCTGGAAGCCGCCAAACGACAGCAAAGTGGGCAGCTCTACCAACGTGCCGTTGAAGTCGCCTTGCAAGCCCGCGCGGGCGAGCAGGCCTTGACTGCTGCCAAAGCCTGGCGCCAAGCCCTGCCCCAATCGCGCGAAGCCTCTGAATTCACCGCCCAGATCCTGCTGGCGCTGGGGCGCACCAACGAACTGGCTGCCCCGCTGCGCACCCTGATCCAGCTCACCCCCACCCCCCAACAGCCCCAGGTCATCAGCACCCTGCCGCGCACGCTGGCACGACTGACCGACCGCAAGGCCGCCGCGCAGGTCATTGAAGACGCGACACAGCCATGGCGTCAGCCGCCGCTCGAAATGGCAGAGGCCTGGGCCGTGACCGCCGAAAGCTGGCTGCAAGCCAAGGACAACACCAAAGCCCTGAGCGCCACCCGCAAAGCCTTGGCACTCAACCCAGCCTTGCCCAACGGCGGCCTGTTGGCCATTGACCTGATGCCATCGCAAGCCGAGGCAGAAACGCTGGTCAAAAAACAACTGACGCTGGCAGATGCCCCGTCCGTCGTGCGCCTTGCCTATGCCCGCCGCCTGGCGGTCAACCAGCGCTTTGTCGAGTCCGCCGAGCAACTCGACATCCTCCTCAAAACATCGCCCGAGCAAACCGGCACCCGCGTGACGCTGGCGGCCGTGCTGCTGGAATTGCGAGACGCCAACCGCGCCGAACTCGCCCTGCAACCTGTATTGGCCCTGGAGAAGCGCCAGGCCAACGCAACGCAACTCGACGCATCGGCCGCCAATGACCTCGAACAGGCTTACCTGCTGAGCGCCCAGATTGCCGAGCAACGCAAACAACCCGCCCTGGCCGAGCAATGGCTCGACAAGGCCGACCCCAAGCGCGAAAAAATCGCCATCCAGACCCAGCACGCGCACTTGCTGATCAAGCAAGGCAAGGTGGACCAGGCCCGAGCGGTGCTGCGTGGTCTGCCTGAGACAGAACCCCGTGACGCCATCCTCAAAGCCCAGGCCGAAGCCCAACTCATGCGCGACCTGCGCAAGTGGGACGAGGCCTACAAGGTGCTGGCCCAAGCCAACGCCCGCTTCACCGATGACAGTGACCTGCTCTACGACCAAGCCATGATGGCTGAGAAGCTCAACAAGCTGGAAGACATGGAGCGCCTGCTGCGCAAGGTCATCGAGCTCACCCCAGACAGCGCCAACGCCTACAACGCCCTGGGCTACAGCCTGGCCGATCGTGGCTTGCGATTGGTTGAAGCGCGCGAGCTGCTGACCAAGGCCTTGACCCTGCGTCCCGGCGACCCCTTCATCACCGACAGCATGGGTTGGCTGGAATACCGCACAGGCCGCACCAACGAAGCAGTGGAGCTTCTGCGTGAGGCCTACCAGGCCCGCCCCGACGCAGAGATCGCCGCCCACCTGGGCGAGGTGCTGTGGAGCCAAGGCAAGCAAGCCGAGGCCCGTCAGCTCTGGCAAGAAGCCCTCGGCCGCGATGCCGACAACGACGCCCTGAAAGACACCCTGGCCCGCTTCAAAGTCAGCCTGTGAGACTGCGCCTGCTGCCCCGGCTTGGATTCAGCACCTGCTCACGCCACGGCGGCGGGTGGGTGTTCATGCTCGCCTTGCTCGCTGCTTTGGGCGGCTGCGCCACACCTGCGCCGCTTGACAGCCCGCCCACCACAAGCGCAAACAACGAGGCGAGCAGCGCCACGCCTTCAACCACGCCCCGCATCGAGCTCCAAGGCCAACTCAGCATCAAGCTGGAGGCCTTTGGTGAGCAAGCCGCCACCGGCGTCAGCCTGGGCTTCTTCTTCACGGGTGACGATCGCAGCGGCCGGCTGGATCTGATGACCTTGATGGGCAGCCAGATTGCCCAGGTCGGCTGGCGCCCTGACGAGGCATGGCTGATCAACAACAAAGGCCGCACGCCTTACCCCAGCCTCGAAGCGCTCAGCCAAGAGACTCTGGGCGAAGCCTTGCCCCTGCGGGCTCTGGTGCACTGGATGAACGGACGGCCCGACCCCAGCGTGAACAGCACGACCACGAATACCGGCTTCGAGCAACTGGGCTGGCAAGTTGACACCCAGCAAATCCATCAAAAGCGCCTGCAAGCCAACCGCCCGGCCACGGCCATGCAACGCGGCGCGCACATCAAGGTCTACCTCGACCTCTGATCCCCTGCTCCCCCCATGCCCAGCCTGCACAACCTCCCGGCGCCCGCCAAGATCAACCTGTTCCTGCACGTCACCGGCCGCCGCCCCGACGGCTACCACTTGCTGCAATCGGTGTTCATGCTGATCGACTGGCAAGACACGCTGCACATCGACACACGCGACGACGGCCACATTCACCGCCAAGACCTCAACGTCGCACTGCCTGCCGATGACCTGTGCACGCGGGCCGCACGTCTTTTGCAAACCGAAAGCGGCAGCACCTTGGGTTGCGACATCCGCATCCACAAAGAGATTCCCTCGGGCGCTGGCCTTGGCGGCGGCAGCTCAGACGCCGCCACCACGCTGCTGGCTTTGAACCAGCTGTGGGGGCTGCACTGGCCACGCGCACGGTTGGAGACGCTGGCGGTGCGCCTGGGGGCAGACGTTCCCTTCTTTGTGCGCGGACGCAACGCCTGGGTGCAAGGCATTGGTGAAGACATCACCCCCATCGACTTGCCCGATGAGCTGCTGCAAACGCCCCTGGCCCTGCTCAAGCCACCCGACGCCATTCCAACTGCGGCGATATTCGGCAGCGATTTGCTCAAGCGCAACACAAAGCATGCTATAGTTGCGTTCTTTCTTGCAGCGCCTAAGCGCTTTGGGCAAAACGACTTGCAGCTCCCTGCGGAGCAACACAGCAGTCAGGTTGCACAAGCGTTGGGAGTCATGCAAAACCGCTTCGGCAACAGCCGGATGACGGGGTCAGGCAGTACGGTGTTT
>CANCFV010000052.1 GCA_947377275.1 Burkholderiales bacterium
CTGATTTTCATGCCCGCCGCTTTCACCTTCAACTGCCCCACCGAGATCGAAGACGCTGCTGACAACTACGCCGCCTTCCAAGCCGCTGGCGCCGAGGTCTACATCGTCACCACCGACACGCACTTCTCGCACAAGGTGTGGCACGAAACCTCGCCCGCCGTGGGCAAGGCCAAGTTCCCTCTGGTGGGCGACCCCACGCACAAGCTGACCAAGGCTTTTGACGTGTTCATCGAAGAAGAAGGCCTGGCGCTGCGCGGCACCTTCGTGATCAACCCCGACGGCATCATCAAGACCGCCGAAGTGCACTCCAACGAAATCGCCCGTGACGTGTCGGAAACCCTGCGCAAGCTCAAGGCTGCCCAGTACACCGCCGCCAACCCCGGTCAAGTCTGCCCTGCCAAGTGGAAGGAAGGCGCCAAGACCTTGGCCCCTTCGCTGGACCTGGTCGGCAAGATCTAAGTTTTGTCTCTCGGCGTGTTGAGGCCAGCCCTCACCACCTCGTTGACACATGCTCGGCGGTCTCAAGAGGACCGCCGGGGATGCCCCTGGCCTGCCCAACATCAAGGGAGGCCGGCTCTCACCATTGCTTGAATTCAAGGACGTACACCATGCTTGACGACAACCTCAAAGCCCAACTCGCCGCCTACCTGGAGCGCGTGACCCAGCCTTTTGAGATGGTGGCCTCCCTGAGCGATGATGAGAACTCGCGGGACACCCTCTCGCTTCTGCAGACCATCCAGGGCCTGCGCAGCGACAAGATCACCCTGCGCACCGATGGGCAAGACGCCCGCAAGCCCTCGTTCACGCTGCAGCGTGCGGGCACCGACACGGCTTTGCGCTTTGCCGGCCTGCCGCTGGGCCACGAGTTCACCTCGCTGGTGCTGGCGCTGCTGTGGACCGGCGGCCACCCGCCCAAGGTTGAGCCCGAGGTGATCGAGTCCATCAAGGCTTTGGATGGCGATTACGCGTTCGAGGTCTACATGTCCTTGAGCTGCCACAACTGCCCGGACGTGGTGCAGGCGCTTTCGCTCATGGCCATCGTCAACCCCAAGGTCAAGACCGTGGTGATCGAAGGCGGCGCCTTCCAAGAAGAGGTGGAAAAGCGCGAGATCATGGCCGTGCCCATGGTGTTCTTGAACGGCCAGGTGTTCGGCTCGGGCCGCATGTCGGTCGAAGAGATCGTGGCCAAGCTCGACACCAACGCCGCGGCCAAGGATGCTGCCAAGTTGTCGGCCAAACAAGCCTATGACGTGCTGATCGTGGGCGGTGGCCCTGCCGGTGCCGCAGCCGGCGTGTACGCCGCTCGCAAGGGCATCCGCACGGGCATCGTGGCCGAGCGCTTTGGCGGTCAGACCAACGACACCCTGGGCATCGAGAACTACATCTCGGTGTTGGAGACCGACGGCCCCAAGTTCGCCGCAGCGCTCGAAGCGCACGCCCGCACCTACGACGTCGACATCATGAACCTGCAGCGCGCAGACAGCCTCGTGCCTGCCGCGCAGCCAGGCGGTTTGATCGAGGTGAAGCTGGCCAACGGCGGCAGCCTCAAGGCCAAGACCGTGATCCTGAGCACCGGCGCGCGCTGGCGCAATGTGAACGTGCCCGGCGAGGCCGAGTACAAGAACAAGGGCGTGGCTTACTGCCCGCACTGCGATGGCCCGCTGTTCAAGGGCAAGCGCACGGCGGTGATCGGCGGCGGCAACTCGGGTGTGGAAGCGGCCATTGACCTGGCCGGCATCGTGGCCCATGTTGATTTGGTGGAATTCGCTGACCAGCTCAAGGCCGATGCGGTGTTGGTCAAGAAGCTCAAGAGCCTGCCCAACGTGAGCATCCATGTGAATGCGCAAACCACCGAGATCACCGGGGCCGAGGGCAAGGTCAACGGCCTGCGCGTGAAGGACCGCGTCAGTGGCGTTGAGACCTTGTTGCCACTGGAAGGCGTGTTCGTGCAGATCGGCTTGGTGCCCAACACCGAGTTCTTGCGCGGCACGGTCGAGTTGAGCAAGCACGGCGAGGTCATCGTGGACGCCAAGGGCGCCACCAATGTGCCCGGTGTGTTCGCCGCCGGCGACGCCACCACGGTGCCTTACAAGCAGATCGTGATCGCCGCTGGCGACGGTGCCAAGGCTGCCTTGAGCGCTTTTGACCACCTGATTCGCCACAGCTGAAGCCGGCGAAATGAAAAAACGCGCATGAAAGTGCGCAGTTGTGCGCGGGCCTTCGCTCCCAGTGACGAAGGCCCGCTCCTCTTGGTGCCCGTGTCTGCCGACAATCAAGGTGATCTCTCTCCAAGGAGCGCACCATGTCGACTGGCTCTGGCTCATCGCCTTTTGAACGGCTGGTTTTGCGGCTGCGTTGGCGCCCTCGCCTGGCTTGGCTGTGCGCGCTGCCTTGGCTGGCCTTGAATGCCCACGCCGAGCCGCCCACCTACACCTTGTCGGTGGTGCCGCAGTTCCAGGCGGTCGAGATCAACCGCGTGTGGTCGCCCATCTTGGCCCGCTTAGCGCAAGAGAGCGGTGTGACGCTCAAGCTCAAGGTCGCCAAAGACATCCCGGCTTTCGAGGCCGACGTGCAAGCGGGGCAGCCCGACTTTGCCTACCTCAACCCCTACCACCAGCTGATGGCCCACAAGGCGCAAGGCTATGTGCCCTTGGTGCGCGATGCCACGCCCTTGACGGGGATCTTGGTGGTGCGGCGCGACGATCCGGTCCGCAGCGTGAAAGAGCTGCAAGGCAAGACGCTGGCCTTTCCTGCGCCCAATGCCCTGGGTGCTTCGCTCTTGATCCGCAGCCACCTGGCCGAGGTCGATCACATCGACATCACGGCGATGTACGCCAAGACACACACCAACGCTTACCGACAGACCTTGATGGGCAAGACGGCCGCCAGTGGCGGGCTGCGCGCCACGCTCGAGCGCGAGCCCGACGAGGTGCAACAAGGCCTGCGCATCTTGTTTGAGACACCCGGTGTGGCCGCACACCCTTTGAGCGCTCACCCTCGTGTGCCAGCGGCGGTGCAGCAGGCCGTGGCCACGGCCTTCATGCGCTTGGCCGACGAAGCCGCGCTCAAAGAGGCTTACCAAGACATCCCCATGCCACGCCCGGTGCGCGCCGACCAGCAGCGCGACTACCAACCCTTGGCGCGATTCAAGCTGGAGCGCTACCTTGAGTGAGCGCACCCCATGAAACAGCTCGCCCGCCGTGGTTTGCCCTGGCCGCAGCGCCTGCACCATCAGCTGGCGCTGGTGGTGTCGGCCTGCTTGGTGTTGGCTTTGGGCCTGCTGGGCGGCTACACGGCCTCTGAGCAAACGCGCGTGGCCCTGCATGGCTTTGAAAGCCAAGCCAGCGCGCTGGCGCGCAACGTCGCGGTGGCCGGTGCCAACGCCATCTTGACCGACAGCCTGGACCAGCTCGAAGCCCTGGTCTTGCACACCAGTGATTTTGACGAGGTGCAAAGCCTGCAGGTGTTCACGCCCGACGGGCGCAGCCTCAGCCACGTCATCCGGCAGGGCAGTGGTCCGCCGCGCTTGGTGTTTGACCCGCCTTCTGCTCGCCAGGCCATGCCGGCAGGCACGCAAGCCCACTTGCGCAGCGACCCCGACACCGGGATCATCGTGGCCTGGCAACCCGTGCAGGCCCAAGAGCTCATCGGCTGGGTGTGCGTACAGCACAGCGTCGCCACCTTGCACGACATGCGCCTGCGCATCTGGCGCAACACGGTGGTGGTGGCCGTGCTGGCCGTGAGCCTGAGCGCTGCCTTGCTGGCGCTGTTCCTCAAGGGGCCGATGCAAGCGCTCAACCGGGCCCGTCAGTTCGCGCACCGCTTGCCCAATGCGGAGGGCGAGCAAATGCCCTTCCAGCCAGGGCCCATCGAAGTGCAAGAGCTCAATGCCTCGCTCAACGAGACCTCGGTGCTGCTGCGTCAACAGACCCTGATGCTCGAAGACAGCATGCTGCACTTCCAGCGCCATGAGGCGCAACTGGCCTTGCAAAACGACCAGCTCAATGCCTTGTTTGCGCTGTGCCCCGATGGCCTGGTCACCTTCAACCGCGAGGGCCGTGTCCAGTTTGCCAACCAGGCCTTTTTTCAGCTGACGGGGCTGGACGCCGCTTTGGTGTTGGGCCAGCGCCGCCAAGACCTCGACGCCAGCCTGAAGGCCATGGCCTGCCCCGGGTCGGTGTTCACCGGGCTGGATGGGTGCTTTGAGCCGCAAGGCGATGCCTTGCCGCAAACGCTGGTGCGCACCACGCCCTGCCTGCGTGTGGTGACCCTGCATGGCCAGCGCAACGCGGCCGCGTCGGTCAGCGAGGTTTTATATGTGTGCGACGTGACCCAGCAGCACCACCTTGATCAAATGAAGTCCGAGTTTTTGTCGATGGCCGCGCATGAGCTGCGCACCCCCATGGTCAGCATCTTTGGCTTCACCGAGCTGATGCTCAAACGCGAGATGCCCGCCGAGCAAAGGCAGGACTTGCTGGGGCGCATCTACCGTCACAGCCAGTCGATGGTGTCGATCCTCAACGAGCTGCTCGATTTGGCTCGCATCGAGGCGAGGCGAGGTCAAGACTTCAGCTTGCAAGACCAGGATCTGGCCGAGGTGGCTCGTGGCGTGGTGGTCGACTTCAAGACACCGGCGGGGCGCGAGCCGCCCACGCTGGTCTTGAGCGAGGGGCTTTTGCAGGTGCGCGTGGACACCCACAAGATGCAGCAGGCCATCCTCAACATCTTGTCGAATGCCTACAAGTACTCGCCCGATGGCGGTGAGGTGGTGCTGCGCCTGTGGCGCGAGCGCCTGGACGATGGCAGCTCACGCGTGGGCCTGGCCGTGCGCGATCACGGCATGGGCTTGACCAGTGAACACCTGCAGCGCATGGGCGAGCGCTTCTTTCGGGCCGACAAGTCCGGCAACATCCCCGGCACCGGCCTGGGCGTGAGCATCGTCAAGGAGCTGATGGGCCTGATGGGCGGCCACATGCAGATCGACAGCACCTTGGGCGAGGGCACCACGGTCACCCTGTGGTTGCCCTTGCGTGCCGACGAAGACAAGTCCTGTGCTTTGATCAAGACAGCTTGAAGCGACCGACTTTGCTGGTCAGGCGCTCACCTTGCGAGCGCATCGCGTCGGAGGCCGTGGCCAGTTGCTCGACCAGCCGCAGGTTTTGCGCGGTGCGGTCCTCGATGCCCCTGAGCTGATCCAGGATGACACTGGAGTCAGCGCGCCCACTTTGCGACAGCGAGGTCACGTCGTTCATGGCTTCGCTGATGTGCTCCACCTTTTCATCCACGGCGACCATGCGTTTGCTCGCTTCGTCGGCCAGGGTGCCGCAAAACTCAATGTCTTCGGTGGATCGCTTGATGATCTCGCCAATGCGCCCGGCTGAATTGGCGCCCCGCTGAGCGAGGCTGCGAACTTCTTGTGCGACCACGGCAAAACCGCGCCCGGCTTCGCCCGCCTTAGAGGCTTCGACCGAGGCATTGAGCGCCAAGATGTTGGTGCGAAAGGCAATGGCATCGATGAGGGTCACGATCTCGCCAATCTCCTTGCTGCGCGTGCGCATGGCCGCCATGCGCTCATGCAAGCGGTGCATTTGTTTGCGGTTGCGCTCAGACTCCAGGCGCAAACTGCGCAGGGTTTCGACCACGCTTTCAACCAGCCTGGCGCACTGTTCGAGTTGGATGGCCGATTGCCCCACCCCCGCCACCACCGTCGACAATCCCGACGACATTTCTTGGCTGCGCAAGGACAGGTCCGCGTTGCCCTGCGCCACCTGCCTGGAGGCTTGATTGACGGCACCCACGCCTTGCTGGATCGAGGCAAGCAGGTCAGAGAGCTGGACCAAGCCTGTGGTCATGGCGTGCATGGTGTTGGCCAACTCGTCGCTGCCGCGTGGTTTGAGGCGCGAGGTCAGATCGCCTGCGGCCATGCGCGTCATGTGCTGGCCCAACTTCGCAAGACCACCTGTCATCACGACGAGCAGCGCGTACAGGAAATAGGCTTCCAATGAGATCAGGGCGGCAAAAGCGACGAAGATGTGAACCCGGTCGCGCGAGGTGCTGGCCACACTGGCCGACAGGCCTTGCTCTGCCTGGCTAAGGGAGGACAACCGCAAGGTTTGGACTTCGTTGCGCGCCTCAAGGTACGCACGACGAAGGCCTGCGTGGTCAACGCTGACATCCGAATTCGCCAGCAACTGGCCGGTGAGCAATTCCAGATAAGTGCTCACTTTGGGCAGCACCCCAGCGGTGTGCGTTCCTCCGCCCTGCGTGCCAAGCATCGCAGCGGCCTCGGCATTGGCCGCCTCCAGCAAGGCGACTTGCTGCGCTTGCTTGATCAAATGGCGCCTGCGCGACACGAGTTGCTGATCTGCTTTGTCGTTTGAGTTGCTCGCCGAGGTTTCCACGCGCACCGCTTTGTCCATCTTGTAGAGCTCGATCTGTAGCTGCGGCAGCAGTTCAATGCCAAGTTGGGTGATGCCCGCCGATCGTGTGTCATTGATGCTGTCGCCAGCCAATTGCTGTGAAGCCGCCTTGGCGGCAGCCAAGACATCGCCTGACATGGACATCAGGGCCTTCAAGGCTTCAGCGGTTTGTTCGGTCAGCGTGGTGGAGGCTGTGCCTGAGCCCAGCGCCAACGCGCGGTCGACGATGGGCAGGTTCTGCGTCCATGCGAGGTGCACGTCAAAGCCCCGTTCACTGGCTTCGGTGTAAGCCTCTTCCAGCAGGCGCCGCGCAGCGGCACGGTCATCCTTTCGCTCGCTGGCATTCAACTCCTCTTGCCAGAGATGGTCGTTCATCGCCGATGCGAGGTTGAAGGCCCGGCCGGCGAACTTGGTGCTGACCAGTTGAGCCGTGGCCAAGGCCACCGACTCGTTCTGATCCTCGACCAGATGCCACAGCAACGGCACCAAGGGCAGCACCATCAGTGCCCCGACCCACATGATTTTGGTGGGCATGGTCATGCGCCGCATCATGCGCACGCCCAACGACCCAATGCCATGGTGCGAAAAGAACGCCTCGCCGGTGCGGCTGCGCTTCATCGCTTGCTGTGAAGGCGCGCCGAACCACGGCACAGGCAAGCGAAGCAAAGAGAGACGGGGGAAGTGCATTGAAGACCCTCTAGGGACACGGCCACTTCGGACGCTAGCGAGATTGTGTGGAGGCCGCCTTTCCGAATTTGTCCAATGTGCGCTGAAAAAACCTGGCATTTGCGGACTTTGCTCACGGACGAGTCCTTCCAAAATGGCCCGAATGCAATGGCGCAAATTCATTCACTTGAATCCAATGGCGCTGGTGCAACCCCCTTAAAGAAGGCCTGCATTCACCCATGTCAAACACCTTCATCTCTCAAGTGGACTCCGACGCGCTGCCCGGCAAGCACTTGCTTTCTGCGCTCAGGGCGCCGCTTGCGTGGACCGCGATCTCGGCAGGCATCGCCCTGGCGTGGCAGGGCGGTTGGGCGGGCTTGGGTGGCGTTGCGCTCGGTGTGGTCGCCTCCGCGTATGCCTGCAAGTTGAGGATGGCAGCCCACGTGACTGGCGCCGATTCGAACGCACACCAGCAAGGCGATGACGACGATGGCGCGGCACGTGTCGGGGCTGAAACCATGGTCGCTCAGGTCGTGCCGGTGTGGGGTCGCCAGGTCGATGCCACGCGCGAGTCGGCCAATGAGGGCCTCACCCAGCTCTTGATGACCTTCACCGAAATGTCCGATGCCTTGCAGACGCTGTCTGACTCGCTGGGCCAATCCGCCAGCTCGGTGCTGCCCGGGGCGGTCGAGCAAGCCATGTCCCAAGAGTCCGTGGCGCTGTCGGACTTCAAGGCCGCCGCGGCCCGTGCCTTTTCGCAGCGCGATGCCGCTGTCAGTGAGCTGGCCCGCTGCGGCAAGGAGTTGATGGAGCTGCAGCGACTGGCCAAGCAATCGCGCGAGATCGCCCGCCACACGCGGCTGGTGGCTTTCAACGCCAGCATCGAATCATGCCGAGCACATGACGCGCAGAGTGGCGGCTCGCAGGCTGTCGCCGTGGAGGTGCGCATGCTGGCCGAACGCATGGCCGAGGCCGGCGACAACATCGACCGCGCGGTCAATGCGCTCAATGACACCGTGCAAAAAGCCCGCCAAACCGGCGAGGTCAATGACACCAGCCCTGACGAACTCAGCTTGGAGATTGACCTGCAGGCCCGACAGGCGCTGCGGGCCTTGCTGGCGTCGGTGGGCGCTTCGGGGCAGGGTGCGCTTGAGGTCCAGCAAGCCAGTCATAAGTTGCGCTCCCAGCTCGATGATGCCTTTGTCTTGTTCCAGTTTGGTGACCGCGTGAGCCAGATGCTGGACATCATCGCCAAAGACATGGACCAGCTGGTCAAGTGGATTGCAGCCAATCCAAAGGCCACACAGACCGACGCAGCCCACTGGCTGGCCGCGCTGGAGGCCAATTACACGATGGACGAGCAACGCTCGCATCACCACGGCAACGTGCACGTCGAGCGTGACACCGGTGTCGAATTTTTCTGAAACCTCAAGTGGAGCAAGCGCTCATGACCAAAACCGTGATGATTGTGGACGACTCGGGCAGCTTTCGCACCGTGGTCAAGATGGCATTGACCAAGGCGGGCTACGCCATCGTCGAGGCCGTTGATGGGCAAGACGCCTGCACGAAGCTCGATGGGCGCAAGCTCAACATGATCGTGTGCGACGTGAACATGCCCAACATGGATGGCCTGAGCTTTTTGCGCCATCTCAAGACGACGGCTTCGTACAAGTTCACGCCCGTGATCATGCTGACCACCGAGTCGCAAGAGTCCAAGCGCGCGGAAGGCAAAGCCGCTGGCGCTCGCGCCTGGATCACGAAGCCCTTTCAGCCATCGCAGTTGGTGGACGCCGTCAACAAGCTTTGCGTCTGAAGGCTGCCATGAGCAAAACCATCTTGTTGATCGATGATTCATCGAGCATCCGAACGCTGATGAAAGACGCCTTGCGGCGCAAGGGTTTTGATGTCCTGGAGGCCGGCGACGGCCAGTCCGCGCTCGAGCAACTCGATGGGCTGGGCTTTTTGGCTCAGTTGCGTACGCATGCCAGCTACAAGTTCACGCCGCTGGCGATCTTGTCGACCGAGTCCCGGCCCGAGGTCAAGTCTGCCGCCAAGAAAGCGGGAGCCCAGGCCTTCTTGAACAAGCCCTGCACCCCCAGCGAACGGGTGGATGTGGTCCAGCGCCTGTGCGCCTGAGGAGACGGCATGAGCCTAGCGCCCACCTTGCCCCTGATCGGGCCCGAGATGACCATTGCTTTCGCCGCCGAGTGGGCCAAGGCGTGGTGCGATGCCTTGCAGGCCACGCCACAAAGCCATGCCCTTGACCTCGCTGGCGTGACCGACTTCGACAGCAGTGGCATGCAGTTGCTCATGGCCACCCGCAACGCCTTGCAGGCACAGGGTCACGTTTTGCACATCCACCGCGTCAGCGAGCCCGTGCGCAATGCCATGGGTGTGTTTGGACTCACCGATTGGTTGACGCCGGCCAAGGCTGGGCTTTCATCTGAGGAGGCATCAACATGACATCAGACGACGATGCAGAAATCATTGCCGCTGCGCGCGATGGCTTTCTCGATGAAGCGGCCGACATGCTGCAGCGTTTCGAGGATGCCTTGTTGGTGATGGAAACATCCCCCGACGATTCAGAGAACCTCAACGCCGCCTTTCGCGCCGCGCACACCATCAAAGGCACCGCCGGCATCTTCGGCTGTGACGCGGTGGTGTCCTTCACGCACGAGGTGGAGTCCCTGCTGGATGCCTTGCGCTCCGGGCAGATCAAGGTCAATGAGGACATTGCGGCAGCCTTGCTTGAGGGGCGCGACCAGATGGCCGCCTTGCTCGACGAGGTGCACTCGGGTCTTGCAGACCCGCACGTCAAGGCCAAGAGCGACAGCCTGGGCTTGCACCTCAAGCAATTGAGGACGCAAGGCGGAGGCCTTGCCAGTGCGCCATCCGCAGCGTCGCAGGCACAGTCAGCGGCGAGCCAGGTCTCTGAGGTGTCTGATGCAGGTGCCTCAGACCACTGGCATCTGTCCTTGCGCTTTGGGCAAGATGCCTTGCGCAACGGGCTCGACCCCTTGGCCTTCCTGCGCTACCTGGCGTCTTTGGGCGAAGTGGCCGCCATCCACACCTTGGCCGATGCCGTTCCTCACCTGCCCGAGCTGGACGCCGAATCTTGTCACCTGGGTTTTGAGTTGCTGCTTCAAACGTCACAGGGCCGAGACGAGATCGAACAGGTTTTTGAGTTTGCGATGGACGATTGCGAACTCGCCATCGTTCCCGCAGGTGCAGACGCAGAGGTCTACGCGGCTTTGCGCCAGGAGCGCTGCGGTGACGACATGCAGGCGCTGTCGGTCCTCAATGGCATCTGGGCTGACCTGGGCTTGGTGACCGATCGCGTGTCAGCGCCTGTGATCGGCGCTGCCCAACTGGTCACCACCGACTTGCTGCCCGTGGTCGACTTGCATGTTCAGCCGGCAGACCGGCGGCAGACCGAGGGCGACCGCCGTGTCCCGGGCCGTGAGCGTCGCGGCGAAGAGCATCGCTTCGTGAAGGTGCGCGCTGACAAGCTGGACCACCTCATTGACCTGATTGGCGAGCTGGTGATCGCGGGCTCGGGTGCCCAGATGGTGGCCATCGACGAGCACTCGGTGGCTTTCATGGAGGCCACCCAGCGCGTGAGCGACCTGGTGCAGGCGACGCGCGACGGTGCCCTGGCACTGCGCATGGTGCCCATCGGTGAGACCTTCTCGCGCTTCCAGCGCGTGGTGCGTGACACCAGCAAGCAGCTGGGCAAGCTCATTGAGCTGCAGGTCACGGGTGGCGATACCGAACTTGACAAGTCCATGGTCGATCAGATCGGCGACCCGCTCATGCACCTGGTGCGCAACAGCTTGGACCACGGCATTGAAGGCCCTGACGAGCGCGAGCGCCAAGGCAAACCCAGAGAGGGCCGCCTGGGCTTGAATGCGTATCACGAGGCCGGCGCCATCGTGATCGAGGTGAGCGACGATGGGCGCGGTCTGAGCCGCGATCGCATCCTGTCTAAGGCCATGGAGCGCGGGATCATCACCGACGGCTCTGGCATGAGCGACCCAGAGGTCTGGGACCTGATCTTCGCCGCGGGCTTTTCCACCGCCGAGGCCGTGACCGACTTGTCGGGCCGTGGCGTGGGCATGGACGTGGTCAGACGCAACATCGAGGCGCTGCGTGGCCAGGTCTCCTTGGTCAGCATCGAGGGCCAAGGCACCACCACCCAAATCCGCTTGCCGCTCACGCTGGCCATGATCGATGGCTTCCTGACGCGGGTGGGCGGTGTGCACTACGTGCTGCCACTGTCGGTGGTCAGCGAGTGCATCGATGTGCCGCCTGAATGCCGAGCCGACCAAGGCCGAACGGCCGGCACCTTCGATCTGCGCGGCGAAGTGTTGCCCTACCTGGACTTGGCGCAGTTTTATGGCGCCCCACCTTGCGAGTCGGGCCGTCGCAGCCTGGTGGTGGTGCGCGAAGGCAGTGTCCACATTGGCCTGGTGGTCGACCGATTGCTCGGTGAGCACCAGACCGTGATCAAACCATTGGCGGGCATTTTCAAGCCGCTGCAAGGCCTGGCCGGCTCCACCATTTTGGGCTCCGGTGAAGTTGCTTTGGTGCTCGACATGCAGGGGCTGATGGCCGCTGCTTTGCGCCCCGCTGCAAGCCCATTGGCCACCCACTGAAACCCATCAACGCACTTGTGCTCTTGAAAGGCAACCCATGAACAACGTATTGCGCTCCATGAAGCTGTGGCAAAAGTTTGCTGCGCTGGGCATCCTCGGCTCCGTGATGTGTGCGGTGCCACTGACCAAGGTCCTTGAGTACCGCAACAGCGAGATCAGCGTGGCGGTTGGCGAGGAGGCTGCCATTGCGCCGGTGCGATCGGCCATCGCCCTTGAGCGCCATTTGCAAGCCCACCGCAGCCTGTCGGTGCAGGTGATGTCAGGCAACGCCGGAGCAGAAGCCTCGCGTCGCGCGGCGGAGGGCGAGGTGAGCACCGCGTTTGCGACCCTGGGCAAGCAGCTGAGCGATCTGAGGTACACCAAGGCCATGTCGCATTTTCAGGCCATGAAGGCCGACTGGGACCGCACTTTGCAGCAAGTGCAGGCCCACAGTGGCAGCGCGGAATCCAATTTCAAGGCGCATGTGGCCTTGGTTGAAGCCGACTTCAAGTTGCTTGATTTGATGGCCGATGAATCAGGCTTGTCGCTGGATCCAGTGGCTGAGAGCTATTACCTGATGACAGCCATGGTCGCCCACTTGCCGAAGTTCGCCGAGACGCTGGGGCATGTGCGTGGCGAGGGGGCATTGCTGCTTGGCGCCAAGGAGCAAGATCCGGTTGCACGCGGTCGCATGCCTTTGTATTTGGCTGCCACCAAGGATCACGAAACAAGCGCGATCGATCAGATCGCCAAATCCGTGGACACGAAGCCTTCGCTCAAGATCGCGCTGGATGGCCTTGGGGTCGCCACATCCTCTGCCGATGAGTTCAGCAAAGTCGTACAAAGCGAGTTTGTGGATTCGGCCAAGTCCAGCCTGGCGCAGGCAGAGTACATCGCCGTAGGCACCAAGGCCGTTGATGCACAGTACAAGTTGCTGGAGCAAGTGGTGAATGCGCTTGAGGCTGTTTTGAATGAACGCATCCATGACTCCCAGGTGGCCCGCCTCCAGCTTGTGGCGCTGCTCGGGGCCTTGGGCCTGGTGGTGTTGACCTTGGGCGTGGCCATCACACGATCCGTTACCAAGCCCCTGGGCCATGCTGTTGAAGCAGCCAACGCTGTGGCATCGGGTGACCTGAGCTTTGCGATCCAGGCGCAAGGCAAGGACGAAGCAGCCACCTTGTTGCAGTGCTTTGAGCAGATGCAAGGCACGCTGCGTCAACGCCGCCTCGAAGACGACGAGCGCATGGCCTCCACCGAGGCGCAAGGCCTGGCCGCCACGCAGGTGGCCGAAGAGATCGGTGCCGCCGTTGACGGCGCCACGCAAGGCGACTTCACGCGCCGCATCCCGCTGGATGGCAAAGAGGTTTTCCATGCCGAGCTGTGCGACAAGTTCAACCAGTTGATCGAGAACGTGAGCGGCACCATCCGCGAAGTGCGCTCGGCCGCTGATCAGTTGAGCGCGGCCAGCGGCCAGGTGTCGCAAACCTCGCAATCGCTGTCGCATTCGGCGTCTCAACAAGCCGCCAGTGTGGAAGAAACCACAGCCTCGCTGCAAGAGATGAGCTCTTCGGTCAAGCAAAACGCCGAGAGCGCCACGGTGACCGACGGCATCGCCACCAAGGCTGCAAAAGAAGCCCTGGAAGGCGGCCACGCCGTGGCGCAAACGGTGGACGCCATGAAGGCCATTGCCACCAAGATCGCCATCATCGACGACATCGCCTACCAGACCAACCTGCTCGCGCTCAACGCGGCCATTGAAGCGGCGCGTGCGGGCGAGCATGGCAAGGGCTTTGCCGTGGTGGCGGCCGAAGTGCGCAAGCTGGCCGAACGCAGCCAGGTGGCCGCGCAAGAAATTGGCTCTTTGGCTGGCTCTTCGGTGCAACTGGCCGAAAAAGCCGGCGACTTGCTCACAGCGATGGTGCCCTCGATCCAGAAGACGGGTGAGCTGGTGCAAGAAATCGCGGCCGCCTCTGGCGAACAAAGCGACGGGGTGGGCCAAATCACCGGTGCCATGAACCACCTCAGCGGCGCCACGCAGCAAACGGCATCGGCCTCTGAGCAGCTGTCTGCCACGGCCGAAGAGCTGTCTGCCCAGGCTGAGCAGCTGCAAGAGTTGATGGGCTTTTTCAAGTTGGCCGATGACGGTTCTGCGCGTGCGGCCAAGCCCCAGCAAAGCAAAGCCATGTCGCGCCCAGCCGGCGTCAATGGCCTGCGCTTTGGCAACGGCGGCGCCAGCACCACACGTCCGTCACCGAGCGCACCGTCGCGCACGGCGGCTCGATCGGGCACCTCTGCCGAGGTGGATGAATCCACATTCGCTCACTTTTGAGGTACCCCCATGAGCAACCAAGCCATGTCCGCAACGTCGGTGGCCCCGGGAGGTCGCGCCTTGGGTGACGCCGCCATCACCGAGCGCATGCAGTCATTGCTCCGCATGGCCGTGGGCGAAGACACCTTGTCGGTGCCCATTGAGCGGGTCAAAGAGATCTTGCAGGTCGTGCGCATGACGCCGCTGCCGCGCACGCCCGAGTTTGTCAGGGGCGTCATGAACATGCGCGGTGCGGTCGTGCCCGTGGTCGATGTGGCCGCGCGTTTGGGTCGAGCGCACACCGAGGTGGGGCGGCGCTCGTGCATTGTGGTGGTGGAGTGCCATGTGCCGCCCGAAGGCGATCAGGACGAAGTCCCCAAACCCTTTGTGGTGGGCTTGCTGGTGGACGCCGTGTACGAGGTGTTTGACTGCATGCCCGGTGAGATCGAACCCACCCCGGCCTTGGGCACGCGGATCCCTCCTGCCTATTTGTTGGGCATGACCCGTGCGCGAGGCGCCCTCATTGGTGTCCTGGCGCTGGACGAATTGCTCTCGCCACAGCTGCTGATGCAGGCCATCCAGGCGCATCGCCCCCATTGAATCCCGTGTTTTGTCGCACATTCATGGAGTGACAATGAACCAACTCTCCAACCGAGCCTTTGAGTCCATCACGCGGCTGTTTCACGACGTCTCTGGCATCAAGCTGGGTGACAACAAGCAGGCGCTTGTCAGTGGGCGGCTCCAGCGTCTGGCCCAAGAGGCCGGTGAAGTCGATCTCGACCGCTATGTCCATCGCTTGGTTCAAGGGCAGGCCACTCCGGAAGAGCTCACGCGTGTCATCGACAAGCTGACCACCAACGAGACCTATTTTTTCCGCGAACCTGAGCATTTCAACGACCTCGTCGAGCGGCTGCACGCGCACCGCAAGGGCCAGGACTTTCAGGTGTGGAGTGCGGCGAGCTCGTCGGGTGAAGAGGCCTACAGCATCGCGATGTTGATGAGCGATGTGCTGGGCGATTCGCCTTGGCGTGTGACGGGCACCGACCTGTCGACCTCTGTGGTGGCCTCGGCCCAGCAAGGGCTGTATCCCATGGACCGGGCCGCGATGGTGCCTCCCGACTACCTCAAGCGCTTTTGCCTCAAAGGGCAAGGCGAGCATGAGGGCAAGCTGCTGATTGCGCGCAAATTGCGCGAGCGCGTGGGCTTCATGCAAGCCAATCTCATGAAGCCGCTGCCCAGCTTGCCCCTGTTCGACGTGATCTTTTTGCGCAACGTGCTGATCTACTTTGACATGGAGGCCAAGTGCGACATCGTGCGTCGCGTGCTGACGCAGCTCAAGCCCGATGGGGTGCTGTACACCGGCCACGCCGAGTCACTCTCCACATTGGGCCTGCCGATCAAGGTTGTGGCCACTGCCATCCATGTCCACGCCTGAACGCCTCACCCTCGTCGAGCGGATGGAGCAGGCTCGCCTGCGCACCGTTGCCGCGCGCGATCCCGGCCAGAGCCAGGCTGCGCCGGTGTCCATGGCCGCTCGCCACAAACCCGAGCCTCAGGCGCCCGTGCGTGCCGTCGGGTCCGCCTGGCAGCCTGTGGGCACGCCCGGTCAGCAACTGGTCTTGATGCCTGGCCAAATGCATTTTGGTGCCAAGGTCAGCAGCTTGCGCACGCTGTTGGGCTCGTGCGTGGCCATCACCTTGTGGCACCCGCAAAAACGCATCGGGGGCATGTGCCATTACCTGTTGCCCAAGCGTTCTCGCAAACCGGGCGAGCCGGACGATGGCCGCTACGGCGAAGAGGCCCTGGCCGCCATGGTGGAGCACATCCAGCGCCACAACACCGACCCCAAGGACTACGAAGCCCACCTCTATGGCGGGGCGGACACCATGCCCGAGGGCACCAACCTCAAGTTCAGTGTGGGCGAGCGCAACATCGAACTGGGCTGGAGCCTGATCGATCGTTACGGCTTTCAGTTGCAGGGCGTTGACGTGGGCGAAGACGTGCCGCGCACGGTCACCCTCACGGTGGCCAGCGGCGTGGTTGACATGTACCGCGGCGCAGGCAAGACCGGCGGGGGGAGATGACGATGCCATCAAGCCCCCATCTGCCTGCCGGCCGAGTCATCACCGCCGTGGTGATTGACGATTCAGCCATCGTCAGGACGCACCTGGCCGAGACCCTCAAGGCCGCAGGCATCGACGGGATCGCCACGGCAGGCGACCCCTTGTTCGCCCTGCCCAAGATGGAGGCGCGGTGGCCTGATGTGATCGTGCTGGACGTCGAGATGCCGCGCATGGATGGCATCACGTTTTTGCGCAAAATCATGCACGATCGGCCCACGCCGGTGGTGATGTGCTCAACGCTCACGGCAGCCGGCGCCACCACCACACTTCAGGCCTTGGCCGAAGGTGCAGTGAGCTTTGTCACCAAGCCCAAATTGGGCCTTCGCGATTTTTTGGCCGACCCATCCAACGGCTTGGTGGCGGCCGTGCGTGCGGCGGCGGGTGCCAATGTGAAGGCCATGCGCACCTTGTCTGCGTCGGCCCCGCCCGCGCTGCTGCCAGCGGCAAGCTCAGCGCGCGCGATGGCAGAAACCACCAACCGCGTGATCGCCATTGGCAGTTCAACGGGGGGCGTGATGGCCATCGAGACGGTGCTGCGGGCACTGCCCCGCACGACGCCGGGCATCGTCATCGTGCAGCACATGCCTGAGTCGTTCACCGGGCCGCTGGCTCAGCGACTCAATGGCTTGTGCCAGATGGATGTCAAGGAGGCCACCGACGGTGACCGCGTGATCGATGGCCGTGTGCTGATTGCTCCCGGAGGGCGTCACATGACGCTGCTGCGCAGCGGCGCGCAGTATGTGGTCTGTGTCCGGGATGGCCCTTTGGTCAATCGGCACAAGCCTTCGGTCGATGTTTTGTTCAAATCGGTTGCGCATTGCGCGGGTGCCAATGCCCTTGGGGTGATCCTGACGGGCATGGGCGACGACGGCGCGAGGGGTTTGCTCGAGATGCGCCATGCAGGCGCTCACACAGCTGCCCAAGACGAAGCCAGTTGCGTCGTGTACGGCATGCCCAAGGTGGCTGTGGAACTGGGTGCTGCCACTTGCACATTGCCCCTGCAGGCGGTCGCACCTTGGCTGGTGAGGCATTGATGCCCACCGCCCGCCCCCTTCATCACAAGCTGTCGGACAAGTGAATCACATGCCACATCTGTCTCATACCGTTCAGGCGATCCAGCACTCCGTTTCGTGGTGGCAAGCGGCTTTGCGCCCGGGTCGCAGGGCCATGCTCAGTTTGGGCGTTCGCACCAAGCTCGGGTTGGTGGCGGCCTCGCTGCTCGTGCCTTTGTGCGTGTTGATGTTTTTCTCACTGTCCATGGCCCTGGACGACCTGGCCTACACCAAGGTGGAGATCCAGGCGGTTTCGGTGTCGGATGTGCTCATACCGGTGGTGCTGCAGGCCCAGAAAATGCGCACCCTGGACCTGCGCAGGCTCTCTGGCGATGCCACGGTGTTGCCTGCCCTGGCCGATGCCCGGGCGCTGCTCAAAGGCGACATCGTGGCGCTGGACACGCGCCTGCAAGCCGATCTGGGTTATGACTTGCAAGACCTGTGGAAGCCCATCCGCCAATCGTTGTTGAACCTGGCGGACGGACCTGCACCGGGCACGGTGCCGCACAGCGTGCAGGCCCATGCGGCTGCCATTGAGGCTTTGCGTGAGTTTGCATTGGCCAATGGCGAGCGTTCGGGGCTGATTCTGGACCCCGAGGCCCGCTCGTATCACTTGATGGATTTGCTGGTCAACAGCTTGATTCCGGTGTCTGAGGCCACGTCCATGGTCCGCGGCCTGGGGGCGGGTGCCTTGCTGCGAGGCACCAGCCCTTCAGGCGAACGCGCAAGCATTTTGGCTTCTTGCACAGAGCTGCAGCGTGCGCTCAAAGAGGTGGCGTCCAAGCTGGGCGCCCTGGAGCGCGCGGGCGGCCACGCGCCATCGACCTGGCCGCAAGCCCACAGCGAGCTTTCTCGGCTGGCCACATATGCCCGCGCGATCTTCCTGGAAGAAGACCTGACCGAGGATCCTTCGGTCTATCTGGAGCGCGGTGCGTCGGCTGTGTCACAGGTGATGGCGCTGCAACGTGGGCTTTCACAGGATCTCAATACCGAGCTGTCTGACCGCAAAGACCGAACGCTTCGCCGGATGGCGCTGCAATCAGGCGCCTTTTTGGGCGGGCTGCTGATCATGGGCTATTGGCTGCTGGCGTTCACGCTCTCATTCACCGACTCCGTCAAGGTGCTCAGCCAATGGGTTCAGGACATCGCCGATGGCAACCTGTCAGGCAACAACCGCGTGCCCGGCAAAGACGAGTTGGCCAAGATGGGGATCTTGATGGACGGCATGACCTTGCGTTTGTCCAGCTTGGTGTCTGACATCCGCTCCAGCGCCAGCTTGGTCGACCAGACCGGACAACGTGTGGCCCATGGCAGCGGTCTGTTGGCCGTCAGAACCGAAGAGCAGGCCAACAGCTTGCGCAACACGGTGGTGGCCATCTCGCAGCTCAACGGTGCCGTTGACCACAACGCGCAGGCGGCGCGAGAGCTCGATGGTGTCACAGAGCGTTTGTGCGCACAGGCCGATGGCGGCAGTGCCTGCTTGAACGAAACGGTTCAGTCGATGGAGGTGCTGCAATCGGCCACACAACGCGTCTCCAGCGTCATTGCGTTGATCCAGGACATCGCCTTTCAGACCGGCATGTTGGCGCTCAACGCGGCCATCGAGGCTGCGCGTGCCGGCCCCGCAGGCAAGGGGTTTGCGATTGTGGCCGGTGAAGTTCGGCAGCTGTCGGTGCGCTGTGGCGAGGCCGCTGAAGAGATCAGCACCTTGGTCTCCACGGTGGATGAGGCCAATCGTGTCGCTTTGGGCAAGCTCCTGGAGGCCAACGGTGCGATGACCGGCGTGCTGGAGGGCATCAAGCTGGTGTCGGATCAACTGCGTGGCATCTCGGAGGCCAGCACGCAGCAAAGCTCAGGGCTGAAGGACGTGACGCACAGTGTGGGCAACCTCAACGAGATCACGCGCGACAACTCCTCGTTGGTGGAAGAGTCGACCACGGCATCGAATGCCTTGGTGCACCGTGCCACCAGCCTGCGCGAGGCGGTGGCCTCGATGAAGCTGAGAATGGGGTCTGCCGATGAAGCCTTGGCGCTGGTTCATCAGGCGGTGGCGCATTTGGACGCGGTGCCCCGAGACCAAGCCATCAGCGACTTCCATCGTCCCGACGGCGCTTTCATCGACAGGGATCTTTACATCGTCATGCTCGATCGAGAGGGTTATTTCGTGGCCAATGGTTCACGGCCTGACTTGATGGGCAGCCACTTCAGTCAAGTCAAGGGACTCGAAGACGGTTTCGCCGAGAAAGTTTGGGCCAAGGTGGATGAAGGTGGAGGCTGGATCGACTACAACGTGGTGCACCCGATCACACGCGCAGTGACGCCGAAACTCTCTTACGTGGTGGACGACGGCCATGGCCATCTCATCGGCTGCGGCGTGTTCAAGCTCTAGTCGTCGCTCACGCCTCGCATACCATCGGGCGGCGCACCACCACACGGTGCGAGGTGGTCAAGGCATGTGGGCTCACGACAAGATCAAGGTGTTGGAACGCGGCTGGCTTTCGTCCAACAACATCGTCATGCTGGGGGCCGAAGGCGCCACGGTGGTCGACACGGCCTATGTGACCGATGTGGACGACACCCTGCGCCTGATCGACGAGGCCCGCGGCGATGCTCCCTTGGTGCGCATCGTCAACACGCACCTGCACTCTGACCATGCCGGTGGCAATGCTGCCCTGCAAGCACGCCATGGCTGCGCCGTGTGGATCCCGCCTGGCGAAAGCGAGCTGGTCGACACCTGGGACGAAGCGCGCCTGAGCTACCGCCACACCAGCCAGCAGTGCCCGCGGTTCACTTCCGACCGTGTGTTTGCGCCGCACGACACCTTGCACATGGCCGACGAAGACTGGCTCGTGCTGCCCGCACCGGGCCACGACCACGCCATGGTCATGCTGTGGTGTGAGCGCCTGGGCACCTTGATCTCGGCCGATGCCCTATGGGAAAAGGGCTTTGGCGTGATCTTCCCTGAGCTGGCGGGCATCCCCGGCTTTGCGCAGCAACGTGACACGCTCGACCTCATCGCCCAGCTGCAGCCGCGCTGGGTCATCCCGGGCCATGGCAAGCCCTTTCAAACGGTGGACGCGGCCTTGCAGGTGGCCCGCTCGCGCATCGACTGGCTCAGCGAAGAGCCCCGCCGCAACACCGACAACGCCCTCAAGGTGCTGCTGGCCTTCAAGCTGCTCGAAGCCCGCCGCATGACCCACGCCGACCTCACCGCCCTGGTCGAAGCCAGCCTGAGCCGCAACGCCGTCATGCGCGCCCACTACCCCATGCCGCCCGAGGCCATTGCCGCGGCCATGGGTGAGCAACTGTTGCGTGCCGGCGCCGCCGTGCGCGAGGGCGATGCCTGGGTGGCCACGCGTTGAACGCCAAGGCCTGTTTCAGCCCCTAGAATTTGGGACACCCGCCGCTCACCCGGCCACCCCACACACAGGCGCACCGCACCCATGGGCCACGTCGGAGAAGTCACCCAACTGCTGGCCGCGGCCCAACAAGGCGAGGCCTCGGCCTTCGACCGCCTGTTCGCCATGCTCTACCCCGAGCTGCGCCGCATCGCGGCCAGCCGCATGCGCCAAACCGACCAGCGCCTGCTGCTTGACACCACGGCCTTGGTGCACGAGTGCTATCTCCGCCTGCTCAAGCAAGACGCCCTCGCGCTCAACGACCGCAAGCACTTCCTGGCTTACTCGGCCAAGGTGATGCGCTCGGTGGTGGTTGACCTGGCGCGCGAGCAGCAAGCCCAGCGCCGTGGGGGCGATCTGGCCTTTGTCACTTTGGACACGGCCGCCGCACACGCCCTGCCCACGGGCGAAGCCGAGGTTTTGCAGGTGCACGAGGCCTTGCAAGCCTTGGGTGAGGTCGATCCGCGCTTGGTGCAGGTGGTGGAGATGCGCTACTTCGTGGGCCTGGACAACAGCGAGATCGCCTTGGCGCTGGACATCAGCACCCGCACGGTGGAGCGCGATTGGGAGCGCGCCCGCAGCTTCCTCTACAGCGCCTTGCAACAAGGCTGAGGCACACACCGCATGGCGCCGCGCATCCCCCTGGGCCTGTGGCCGCGCCTGATGCCCTTGCTGGACAAGGCCCTGGACCTGCCCCCGTCTGAGCGCACGCAATGGCTGTCGACCCTGCAAGACCTCGATGGCGACACGCTGGCCGCCTTGCAGCAGCTCGTGGCCGAACGCGAGGCGCTGGACGCCGATGGCTTCTTGGCAAAAGGCCCGGCTTTGAGCGATGTGCCTGCTGTGCCGCCGCAGGGCGAAGATGCTCAGGCGCCCGCCTCAGGCGGCGGTGCCGAGCAACTGGGCTTTTTCGCCGGCGACCTGCTGGGCCCCTACCGCTTGCTGCGCGAGCTGGGCCAAGGCGGCATGAGCGTGGTCTGGCTGGCCGAGCGCCACGATGGCCAGCTGCGCCGCCAAGTGGCGCTCAAGGTGCCACACGCCGGGCCAGGGCAAGCCGCACTGGCCGAGCGCCTCAAGCGCGAGCGCGACATCCTCGCCGGGCTGGCCCACCCGCACATCGCGCGCCTGTACGACGTGGGCGTCACGCCCCAAGGCCTGCCCTTTTTGGCGCTCGAATACATCGAGGGCCAGACCCTGCTGGCCCATTGCGAAAGCCACCGCCTGGGCCTGCGCGATCGGCTCAAGCTGTTCTTGCAAGTGCTCTCGGCCGTGCAGCATGCGCACACGCAACTGGTGCTGCATCGCGACCTCAAGCCCGGCAACATCCTGGTCAACGCACAGGGCGAGGTCAAGCTGCTGGACTTCGGCATTGCCAAGCTGCTGCAGGGCGATGGCACGGGCGCGGCCTCGTCGACCGAGCTCACGCAGCACCACGGCCACGTGCTCACGCCCGACTACGCGGCGCCCGAACAAATCGCCGGCTCGCCCTTGACCACCGCCAGCGACGTGTATGCGCTGGGCGTGATCCTGTTTGAGCTGCTCACGGGCCAGCGCCCTTACCGCCTGCCCCGTGGCACGCGCGGTGCCTTGGAAGAGGCCATCTTGGCCACCGACCCGCGCCGCCCCAGCCAGGTCTGGCTCGAAGCCGATGTGCAGACCCACCACGTGGCCCCGGTCACCATGGGCGACTTGGCCGAGGCCTTTGGCAGCAGCCCGCGCCGCTTGCACCAGGCCTTGCGCGGCGACCTCGACGTCATCGTCGCCAAGGCCTTGCAAAAGCGGCCTCAGCGCCGCTACGCCACGGCAGATGCCTTTGCGCAAGACATCCAGCACCACCTGGTCCACGAACCGATCGCCGCCCAGCCCGACAGCCGCTGGTACCGCACCCGCAAGTACGTGCAGCGACACGCCTGGGCCTTGACGGCCGTGGCCGCCGTGGTGAGCGCGCTGAGTGTGGGCCTGGGCCTGGCGCTGTGGCAAGCCCAGGCCGCCCGCCACGAGGCCGCCAAAGCCAACGCCATCAAAGACTTCTTGATCGGCCTGTTTGAGAACGGCGACGTCGAGCAGCCCGATGCTTTGCTCAAGCGCCAGCAAACGGTGGAGCAGCTGCTGGCCCACAGCGCGCAGGCCTTGTTCACTGAGTTGAAAGATCAGCCTGCCGTGCGTGCCGACCTGCAAGGCGTGCTGGGCGGCTTGGTGCACAACCTGGCCATCGACGACGCGGCCATTTCGGTTCGCCAAGACCGCGTCAAGCA
>CANCFV010000053.1 GCA_947377275.1 Burkholderiales bacterium
TCCTGAACCCAGGGGATTCAGGTGGGCGAGGTCAGCAGCACTTCGGGTTCATCTGACGCGAGACGATCACACCAGCACCGCAATGTTCCAAGCCCTGGCTCGAAGAGCATCGGTTCAAGGAAATAAAACAACCGCGAAAGCGACGGACAAGCCCATTCTAAAGGCTCTGTGGGCGATCGTCCGTGCAATTGAGCCGCCGAAAGGGTCTTGTTTCGAGGATCAGATCCAGGCGCTCAGATCAAGTGGCCGTCGATGCCCAGGGCTTGGTCCAGGCGCTCGATCAGTTGGGCCACGTATTCGGGCGAGGGCTCGTTCGGGTTGGCCGGTGCGGCTGGGGTGGACGCGGCTTGGGCGGATGGGGCGGCAGGGCGTTCGGTCAGCATGTAGGCCAGGTTCAGCGCGGCCAGCACGGCGATGCGCTCACGCGCTTTGAGCTTGCCACTGTCGCGGATGGCGCACATCTCGCGGTCGACCTGGTGCACGGCCTCGCGCAGGCGGACTTCGCCCCCTTCGGGGCAGCCCAAGAGGTAGCTCTGGCCCATGATGGCCACTTCGATTTGTTGCATGGGTTTGCTCACGCTTGGGGCTCCGGCGGCGTTGGCGTGTCGTCGGGCATCTCGCCGGCGGCCAGTGGCAGCTTGTCGATCAGGTCGTCGATGCGGGCGCGGGCGGCCGACAGGCGTGCGCGCAGCGAATCACGCTCTTGCGTGGTCACCAGCACCTGCTGTTGCAGCAAGGCGTTGGTGCGGCGCAGCTCTTCGTGGCGCAGCAGCAGGCGCTCGATGCGGTCCGTGAGTTCGTCGATTCTGGACATGGGCCGTGCCTACCCCTTGATGCCGGGGTCTTCTCGCGATGGTGTGGGTCAAACATTGTAGGCCGCTTACAATCGGCTCCGTTGGTGCTCGCGCTGGGGTTCGTCTGGCGCAGTTAAACGGGAAGCAAGAGGGTCTGTCGCATCACCGATGCCAGCCTGACTTGCGCTGCCCCCGCAACGGTCGGCGGTCAAGCGATGGCTTTTGCCAACGCTTCGCTCGTGTTCACAGCCACTGGGTCTTGAGACACCTGGGAAGGCTTCACGGGTTGCACCGCCTAGCCCGGATACCGGCCGACAGGGGGATGGGTGTGCGTCAGCGTGCCCAGCCATTTCGCCCAAGCCTGCGGGGACGCTGGTCAGGGCTCTTGTCTCGTGTGCTTCCAATCATGTTGTTTTTGAACTCGGTGCCTCAGGCACCTGGGCTGCGTTCGGCTTTGGCCGTGGCGTGTGGGCTGGCTTGTGTCTTGGCGGACACCGCCTGGGCGGCCGAAGAGGTGTTGGCACCAGTGGTGATCACCGCCAGCCGGACGCCTCAGGCGCTGCAAACCGCACCCATCGGCGCTTCGATCATCACCGCCGAGCAAATCGAGCGTTCGGGTGTGAGTGATGCCAATGAGGCGATTCGCAAGCTCGGCGGCGTGGCAGCCACCTCAGACCAGAGCAATGGCCGCGAAAACAGCTTGGACCTGCGGGGCTTTGGTGCCACAGCATCGCAAAACATGGTGGTGTTGGTCGATGGCATCCGCATCAGCGAGAACGAGCAAGCCAACGCGCACCTGGCATCGATCCCCCTGGAGTTGATCGAGCGCATCGAGATCGTGCGCGGCGGCGCCAGCGTGCTGTGGGGCGAAGGTGCCACGGCGGGTGTCATCAACGTGGTGCTCAAGCGCCCGCAAAGTGGCGTGAGCTCGGCCAAATTGGCCGCAGCCGTCGAGCGCTTTGGCGGCTACGAGGCCCTGGCCAGCGGCCAGTGGGCGGTGGGCTCGGTGGTGCTTGATGCCTCCACCAAGCGTGTGCGCAGCAATGGCTTCCGTGAGAACAGCGCCTACAAGCAAGACGTGAGCGCCTTGGGCGTGCAGTGGCGCGATGAAGCTTGGCATGCGGGCTTGCGTGTGGTGCAGGAAGACCAAAGCTCGGACCTGCCGGGTTCGTTGGCCTTGTCTAAGTTCAAGGCTGACCCTCGCCAGACCACCTCGCCAAATGATTACGCGAACAACCACGAAACCCGTTTCTTGGGCAACCTGGCGTACCAGACCGGACCTTGGGCTTGGCAGCTCGATGCTGGGCACCGCCTGCGCCAGCCTGACTACCAGTACGTGAGTTTCGGTTCGGCAGCCGTGCGGGGCCAAAGCACCCAGAACCAGCTCACGCCACGCCTGGTTTATGCCGACGCACTGCTGGGGGTGGATGTCAAAACGGTCGTGGGCCTGGATTGGCAAGACTGGCAGTTCAACAAAACGGGCACCGATGGCCTAGAGACCGGCAGCCAACAAAACCAGGCGGGCTTTGTGCACGGTGACTTCAACCTGCCCAGCCTGACGCGCGTGAGCCTGGGTTGGCGTCAAGAGCGTGTCCGCAAGTTGGGCGATTTTCCGGGCAACGCGGCCTGGTTCATGGATCCGGCGGTGTACCAGCGGATTGACAACCTGCATGCAGGCGAGCTGGGCGTCAGTCAAACCGTGCTGCCTCAGTGGGACGTGTACGTGCGAGCCGCCTCGTCTTACCGGCTGGCCAACATCGATGAAAACCGCCAGACCCCATCGCAAGGCGCGTTGCTGCCGCAACAAAGCAGCGACCGCGAAGTGGGCGTGAAATGGGCGGCTGGTGGCCACGGTGCCACCGCCCGCATGTTCAAGCAAAAGACGGTCAATGAGATTGCTTTCGTGGCCAACGTCAATGCGAACACCAACCTCGACCCGACCCAGCGTTCGGGTGTGGAGTTGGAAGGCCATTGGGCTGTGCTGCAGAACCTGACCCTGACGGGCACATGGCAACAGGTTTCAGCCCAATACCAATCCGGCCCGAACGCGGGCAAGGAAATGACGCAGGTGGCGCCGCACTCGGCCACGGCCCGCGCCACCTACCGCATCAACGATCAGCACACGGTGGAGTTTGGTGCGCAGTACCTGGCGGCCTCGCGCTTTGCGGGTGATGAGTCCAACCAATGCGCGATGCGCGTGCCGACTTCGGCGTTGCTGGACGGACGCTATGCGTGGTCGGATCGCGTATGGACCTTGGCGGTGACGGGCACCAACCTCACCGACCGCAAGGGCTACAACTATGGCTACGGCTGCGGCGATCCATCGGTCTACCCCTACATGGGACGAAACCTCAAGTTCAGTGTGTCACGCGCTTTCTGAGCGCACTTGAGGCCGTGAGGGTCTTTGCCAAGGCTGTGTCTTTTGGCAGTGCCCTCGTTCGATTTGATGTGGTCGATGCGCCAGCGTGCGCAAGCCACAGGGTGCCGGGTCACCGCAGCGTGGCCTGGGCCCACCCATGGGTTTTCATCATGATGTTTTTGAATGAGGCGCCAAAGGCGCCTGGTTTGCGCTCGCCCCTGGCCTTGGCTTTGGGCCTGGCTTTGTCTCAATTGGCAACCGGCTCGGCTTGGTCGCAGGCCCAGCCTGTCGCCAATCAGTTGGTGCCCGTGGTCGTGGTGGCCACGCGCGAGCCGCAGGCCATTGACCGTGTCCTGGCCGATGTGTCAGTGATCTCGCGTGAAGACATCGAGCGACGCGGTGCGTCTGCCGCTGTCGACCTCATCAAGGCCTTGCCCGGCTTTCAGAGCGTGCGCAATGGTGGCCCTGCCGCCACATCCAGCCTCTATTTGCGTGGCGCTGAGTCCCGCCATGTGTTGGTGCTGATCGATGGCGTTCGTGTCGACACACAGTCGGGGTCGGGCGGCGCCACCTGGGAGCTGATGCCTGCGGCACAGATCGACCACATCGAGGTGGTGCGTGGTCCGGCCAGCGCCATTTATGGATCTGACGCGGCCGCCGGTGTGATCCAGATTTTCACGCGCAGCGGCCAGGGGCCTGCGCACCTGGACCTGGGTGTGGGCGTCGGCTCTTTGGGTTTTGTTTCGAAAGACGCACAGTTGTCGGGTGCGCACGAGGGGCTGCGCTACTCGGTGTCAGTGGCCACTGAGCGCGCCACGGGCTTCGGTGCGCGAAGCAATGTCCGTGCTGGCACCCGGGCGGCCGACGACGATGGGTATGAGTCGGCATCGGCCAGTACGCGCCTGGGCTACACCTTCAATGCGCAACACCAAGTGCAAGCAGCCTTGACGCGTCATCACCTGAATGGCCAGTACGACGCATCCACCACGAGTGCGGCCGATGACCGCAGCATCCATGATCTCAACACGGCGTCGCTCCAGTGGGTGGCGCAGTGGTTGCAGGCTTGGCGCAGCACGTTCGCCTTGACGCAGTCCACAGACCGCTATGAGACACGGCCTTCACCTTACGTCACGCAGACCGAGGTGAAGAACGCCAGCTGGATCAACCAGGTGCAATGGGGCGCTCACACCTTGCATGCGACTTTGGAGGGGCGTGAGGATCATCTGATCAACGCGTCGGTGACAGGCCCCAAAGACACGCGCCGCGATGGCGCCTTGGGCTTGGGGTATGACTGGCACGACGGGCCTTTGGCCATGCAGTCTTTCATCCGCGAAGACCACGACAGCGAATTTGGCCAGCATGTGAACGGTTCGGTGGCCGGCGGCTGGGACTTGAGCCCGGCATGGCGGGTGCGCACTTCGTGGGGCACGGCCTTCCGGGCGCCTACCTTGTTCCAACGCTTCAGCCCCAATGGACAAGCGAACCTGGTGCCTGAAGCTTCGCGCACCGGTGAGCTGGGTTTGCAATACCGGCAGGGCGAGAATCAGTTCGGTATCACCGCGTACAACACGCACTTCAATAACCTGCTCAGCTATGGCGCAGCGGGTGTGTGCCAGAGCACGCAAGGTTGCTATCGCAACACCGCGTCGGCTGTGCTCAAGGGCTGGGAGCTGTCGGGCGGCAGCACCTGGGCCGATGTTCGTTTGACCGGCTCTGTCAACTTCGACGGCCCGACCAATCAGGCCGATGGCAAGTTGCTGGCCAGGCGCGCCCGTCAATACGCACGCTTGAAGGCCGAGACAGACGTGTTCAACTGGCAATTGGCTGTGCGGCTCGAGGCTTCGGCCAAGCGCTTTGACGACGCGGCCAACTTGAACCGCCTGCCCGGCTATGCTGTGTGGGGTGTGGATGCGCAGACGCGCTTGGCGCCCCAATGGACATTGGTGCTGCGCGCCGACAATGTGTTTGATCGCAGCTACCAGACGGCGTTGAATTACGGCTCCACGCCGCAGACGGCCTTCGTCGGCGTGCGCTGGACGCCAGGTCTTTGAAGCAGGTGCATGGCATGCAGGCATCCAACAACCATCACCTCATCGTGGGCGGGCAACGCAGCGGCAAGTCCCGCCATGCCGAGCGGCTGGCGCAGCAATGGCTGGAGGCCCAGCCGGCACACAGCGTGACGGTGGTGGCCACGGCTTTGGCTTGGGACGACGAGATGCGTGAGCGCATCCAGCGTCATCAGTTGGACCGGCCTGCAGGGTTTGACACGGTCGAGTCGCCTTTGTTGTTGAGCCAGACCTTGCGTGAGCACGCCCAGCCAGGGCGCTTGTTGCTGGTGGACTGCCTCACGCTGTGGCTCACGAACTGGCTGATGCCCGCGCAAGGGCCAGCCGATCACGCCGCGTGGCGTGCCGAGCGTGAGGCCATGCTGGCCTGCTTGCCGCAACTGCCGTCGCCCGTGGTGTTCGTGTCCAACGAGGTGGGCTGGGGCATCATCCCCATGTCGAGTGAGGTGCGGGCCTTTGTCGACGAGTTGGGTTGGCTGAACCAGTCCGTGGCCGAGCGCTGCGGCCAGCTGTCGTTGATGGTGGCTGGGCAGCCTTGGACGCGCCCGGTGGTGTCGCAAGAAGGAAGGGCAGGACATGAGCCGAGGTGACTTGGAATGGCTTCGCGTGGGCGTGCTGGTCGCTGGCATGGCCATGGCTGCGCTCGCCCATGCGGGCAGCGCCATCCAGGTGAGCGATGACAGAGGTGTGGTGGTGAGCTTGAGCGCGCCACCCCAACGCATCGTGACCCTGTTGCCTTCGTTGACCGAGACGGTGTGTGAGTTGGGCGCTTGCGCTCGCATCGTGGGCACCGACCGGTATTCCAATTTCCCTGCGGCGATCGCCAAGGTCAGCAAGACCGGGGGGCTGGATGACGCCAATGTGGAGCTGATCGCAGCGCTCAAGCCCGACCTGGTGTTGCTGGCCTTGTCTTCGCGGGTGACCGAGCGCCTGGAGGCCTTGGGCATCAAGGTGGTGGCGCTGGAGCCGCGCACGTATGCCGATGTGCAGCGTGTGGCCGGCAAGGTGGCGCAGGCTTTGGGCTTGGGGGCAGATGCCGGTGAGCGCTTGTGGCGCGGCATGGAGGCCCAGGTCAACGCGGCAGCACGCGAGGTGCCAGCGCGCGCCCGCGGTTTGAGCGTGTACTACGAGGTCGACAGCGCGCCTTACGCCGCGGGCGAGTCGTCGTTCATTGGCCAGACCTTGAGCCGATTGGGCGTGGTCAACATCGTGCCGGCCAAGCTGGGGCCGTTCCCCAAGCTGAACCCCGAGTACGTGGTGCGCGCCGATCCGCAGGTGATCATGGTGTCGGCCAAGAGCGCGGTGAGCTTGCCTGCCCGACCTGGATGGAATCGCATCCGTGCGGTCAAGAACCGGCAGCTGTGCGCGTTCACCGCCGAGCAGGGCGATGTCTTGTCTCGCCCGGGACCACGCATGGGTGAGGCCGCACGCATCATGGCCGCGTGCCTGAGAGACGTGACAACCAGCGTCGGAGGCATGAAATGAAGCCGAGTGCGTGGTGCGCCTTGTTGTTGCTGGTCAGCGCCGTGCTGTGCGTGCTGGGCGTGGCCGTGGGCAGCACGGGTTGGTCGCCCCCTTGGGCCTTGCAAGGTGACGCCTTGGCCTGGCAGATCGTGTGGGACATCCGTGCGCCGCGCTGTGCAGGGGCTTGGTTGGCCGGGGCCCTGCTGGGCTTGGGTGGGGCCGTGGCTCAGGGCTTGTTCCGCAACCCTTTGGCCGACCCCTACCTCTTGGGCAGCTCGTCCGGTGCGGCCCTGGGCGTGGCTTTGTTCTTGGCTTTGCTGGGCGTGAGCCCGGCGTCTACGCAATGGCTGGTTCGCCTGGGCCTGACCGGTGCAGCCTTTGCGGGTGCGGTGCTGGCGGTGCTCTTGACCCTGAGTCTGGCCAAAGGCGTGCAGCACACGCTGCGTTTGTTGCTGGCCGGTGTGGTGGTGGGTGTGGTGCTGGGCGCTTTGAGCGCACTGACCATGTTGATGGTGCCCGACATCATGCGGGCCATGCAGGCCTTCATGCTGGGCACCACGGGCTTCTTGGGGTGGGGCAGTGTGATGATTTTGGGTCCGGTGCTCGTGCTGAGCGCCTTGGTGGCCTGGGGCTGCAGCCGTGCGCTGGACGCCATCAGCCTGGGTGATGCCGCTGCTGTCAGCCTGGGCGTGCGCCTGGGTTGGGTGCGCGTGTTGCTGGTGGGGGCCTTGGCCTTGTCCACAGGGGCTGCGGTGGCGCAAGCCGGTTTGATCTCGTTCGTGGGCTTGGTGGCGCCGCACTTGGTGCGCAGCCGCGTGCAGACCACGCATGGCCCTTTGCTGATCTTGTCGGCGCTGGCCGGGGGCGTGCTGCTCTTGGCCGCAGACATCCTGGCGCGCTGGGCCTTGGCCCCGCAAGAGCTGCCGGTGGGGGTGTTGACAGCGGTGCTGGGCGGCGGCTATTTGCTGTGGCGCATGCACCGGATCTGAGAGGCCCCATGAACTCGTCTTTCAAATCACCCGCACCCGCTTTGCGCGCAGAGCTGCGAGCCGTTCACCTGGGCGGTCAACGCATATTGGGGCCGCTGTCCTTGCAGGTGCCTGCCGGACGATGGACCGCCATCGTGGGCCCCAATGGGGCGGGCAAGTCCACCTTGTTGCGCACCTTGGGCGGCGTGCAGCCGTGCGACGGTCAGGTGTTTTTGCAAGACCAGGCCTTGAGCCAATGGCCGGCCAAAGCGCGTGCACGCACCTTGTCGTGGCTCGGGCAAGCAGAGGCCGGCGCCGACGACTTGCCTGCGGGCGATGTGGTGATGCTGGGGCGCTTGCCGCACCAGGCATGGCTGGCCGCGCCCTCTGCAGCCGATCACGCCGCCGTGCAAGACGCCATGCAGCAAACCCAGTGCTGGGCCTGGCGGCACCGTGTGATGGGGCAGTTGTCGGGCGGTGAGCGCCAGCGCGTGTTGTTGGCCCGTGCCTTGGCTGTGCAGGCCGATGTGCTGTTGATGGACGAGCCCTTGGCCCACCTTGATCCGCCCCACCAGGCCGACTGGCTCGGCATCGTTCAACAGCTGCGCGGGCGCGGTGTGACGGTGCTCAGCGTCTTGCACGAGCTGAACATGGCCTTGCTGGCCGATGAGCTGATCGTGATGGCGGGCGGGCAGGTCTTGCACCAAGGCCCGGCCAACGATGCCGCTGCACACGACGCTTTGGTTCGTGTGTTCGATGGGCGCATCCGCCTGCACCCGGTTGATGCGCAATGGGTGGCTTTGCCCTGCGCGCGTGAAGGATCCCTTTGATGAGTGAACGATCTGTTTCTTGCCCCGCTTTGTTGGTGAGTGCTCCCGCCTCGGGGCAAGGCAAAACGACGGCCACGGCCGCCTTGGCACGTTGGCATCGCCAGCAGGGCCGCCGCGTGCGTGTCTTCAAGACCGGCCCTGATTTCTTGGACCCGATGGTGCTTGAGGCTGCCAGTGGCAACCCCGTGTACCAACTGGATGTCTGGATGGGTGGCGAGGACCATTGCCGTGAGTTGCTGTGGCAGGCCGCGCAAGACGCCGACATCATCTTGGTGGAAGGGGTGATGGGTTTGCACGATGGCGCCAATTCCAGTGCCGGTCTGGCGATGCTCTTGGGCTTGCCCGTCATGGCGGTGATCGATGCGTCGGCCATGGCGCAAACCTTTGGTGCCATTGCCCACGGCCTGGCACACTACCGTCCGGGTTTGGCTTTTGCCGGCGTGTTGGCCAACCGCGTGGGCAGCGACACCCACGCCCAGATGCTGCAAGAAAGCTTGCCGCCGGGCATGAAATGGTTTGGTGCCTTGCCGCGCGACGAGGCCATGGGCATGCCCTCGCGCCACTTGGGCCTGGTGCAGGCCGATGAGGTGGCCGACATCGAAGCGCGGCTCGACCTGGCGGCCCAGGCGCTGGGTCGCTTGAACCCGGCCTTGCCTGAGCCGGTGCGTTTTGAGCGGCCTGCTGCCACAGCATCTGTGAGCACAGTGGGGCAGCCCTTGGCTGGCCAACGCATCGCCGTGGCCCGTGATGCCGCGTTTTCGTTTTTGTACCGCGCCAACCTCGACACCTTGAAAGCCTTGGGTGCTGAGGTGTTGCTCTTCTCGCCTTTGGCGGACACGGCCTTGCCTTTGGCCGATGCCATCTACCTGCCGGGCGGCTACCCCGAGTTGCACTTGCCCGCCTTGTCAGGCAACACCGCGATGCGTGGGGCCTTGGCCCGACACCATGGCGCGGGCAAGCCCATCGTGGCAGAGTGCGGCGGCATGCTGGCGCTGCTGGATGGCCTGGCCGCACACGACGGTGAGCGGTGGCCCATGTGGGGGCTTCTGCCCGGCGAGGCCAGCTTGCAAAAGCGTTTGGTCAACCTGGGCATGCAAGCCGTGACTTTGCCTGAGGGCGAGCTGCGAGGCCACACCTACCACCACGCTCACATGCAGTCGATGATGACGCCAGCCTCGCACACCCAGCCGCAGCGCTTGAACGGACAAGCCGAAGCCGTTTACCGCGTGGGCCGTTTGCATGCCTCGTTCTTGCACCTGTACTTCCCCTCCAATCCTGCGGCCGTGGCCGCGCTGTTTTTGAACTGAAGCGTTGCACCATGGAAATCGAAAAACCTCCCGTTGACCGCCAAGTGGACAAGCCCGATGGCGACCGCCGTGGCCTCATCCTCATCAACACCGGCGATGGCAAGGGCAAGAGCACAGCCGCCTTTGGCCTGGCCCTGCGCGCCCATGGCCGAGGCAAAGCCGTCAAGATCTACCAATTCATGAAGGTGCCTTCGGCACGCTTTGGCGAGCACCGTGTGTTCGAACAACTGGGTGTGCCCATCGAAGGCTTGGGCGATGGCTTCAGCTGGAAGAGCCGCGACCTGGAGCACTCTGCGCAGCTGGCCCGCGATGGTTGGGAGCGTGCCGCAGCCACCATCACGGCGGGCGAGCACTTCCTGGTCGTGCTTGACGAGATCACTTACCCCATTCGCTATGGCTGGCTGGACCTGCAGTTGGTCGTCGACGTGCTGCGCGATCGCCCTGGCCACGTCAATGTGGTGCTGACCGGCCGTGGCGCGCCGCAAGAGCTGGTGGACCTGGCGGACACGGTCACCGAGATGACCTTGATCAAGCACCACTACAACGCAGGCGTGCCTGCCCAGCGTGGCATCGAAGACTGATCGCGCATGAGCCCTTGGGACCCGTGGGTGACCCTGGCCAACCTGATTGCGGTGCCGGTGGCCCTGGCCATTGACCGCTGCTGGGGTGAGCCCCCCGCTTGGGCTCACCCCGTGGTGGCCATGGGGCGTTACCTTGGGGCGATCGGGCCAGGCTTGGCGGCGTTGCCGCCGCGTTTGGCATTTGTGGGCGGTGCCCTGGCCTGGGCCTTGGGCGCCTGTGTGGTGTTGGCCCTGGCCTTGGGCGCCGACGTGGTCGTGCGCGTGTGCACCTCTGCCTTCCTGGCCGAGCCGCTGTGGGTGGCGCTGGCCCAGGGGCTGATGCTGGGCGTGGTGCTCAAACCCTTGCTGGCTTGGCGCATGTTGCGCGATGAGGTGGCCGCCGTTGAGCGGGCTCTGGGCCAGTCTTTGCCGCAGGGCAGGGCGCAATTGCAGCGCCTCGTCAGCCGCGATGTGCAGACATTGTGTGAAGTCGAGGTGCGTGAAAGCGCGATCGAGTCTTTGGCAGAAAACCTCAACGACTCGGTGGTGGCACCCTTGTTCTGGTTCGCGCTGTGCGGCCTGCCGGGTGCCGCGCTTTACCGATTCGCCAACACGGCAGACGCCATGTGGGGCTACCGCGGTCGCTACGAGTGGGCCGGCAAATGGGCCGCTCGGGCCGACGATGTCTTGTCATGGCTGCCTGCGCGCATCACGGCCATGCTGCTGTGCTTGGCCGCTTGGCGAATGCCCGCTTGGCGGGACCTTCAACAGCAGGCCCGCCTCACGCCCTCGCCCAATGGCGGCTGGCCCATGGGGAGCATGGCCTTGCTCTTGGGGGTGCGCCTGTGCAAGCCAGGGGTGTATGCGCTCCACGCCGACGGTTCGGCGCCACGTGCCGAGCACAGTGCCTTGGCTTTGGCTTGGGCAGCGCGCGCCGTGATGTGGGCGGCCGCCTTGTGCACCTTGCTCATGGCCCTGCCTGCTTGGGTTTTCGGGGGCAGCTTGTGAGCCGATCAGACCTGCGCGCGCAGCATGGCGGACCTGACGGCGGCCCGCCCATCCTCTGGGACTTTTCCAGCAACGCCAATGCGGTGCCCACGGCGCCCCATGTGCTGGCTGCGCTGGTTCAGGCCGACCGTCAACGCTACCCAGACCCGCATTACACCGCCTTGCGCGAGCACCTGGCGCAGCACGCCAAGGTCTTGCCGGAGCACATCGTGCCCACAGCGGGCAGCAGCGAGGGCATCCGCCGCCTCACGCTGGCAGCTCACTTGGGCGGTGTCCAGCATGTTGGCGTGCCTCAACCGGGCTACGGTGACTACGCAGCCGCAGCACAAGCCATCGGCATGTCCGTGTCACCACTGTCCGATCCGCATGCCCATCTGGACTGGATCGAAAGCCTCTCACCCGGCACACCGGCTTTGCTGTGGTTGTGCGAGCCTTGCAACCCCACGGGCCGGTCCGCCCCTGAATCCTTTTGGCGAGACCTGCATGCCTTGATGGCACAAAGGCCTCGGCTCACCGTGGCGCTGGACCGCGCTTACGAACCGCTTCGCCTGCGGGGACACGACCCGGTCCCGCCCGCTGTGGCTGCGGCTTGCTGGCAGCTGTGGTCGCCCAACAAAGCGCTGGGCCTCACCGGGGTCAGGGCAGGGTGGATGCAAGCCCCGGCCGAATCGTTGGCCACTGAAACACAAGCCGCCATCTCTGCCGAGCAACTGCTGAAGCTGGCGCCCAGCTGGGTCTTGTCTGCCGAAGGGCTGGCCTTGCTGATGACGTGGCACGAGCCAGCCACGCAAGCTTGGTTGCTCGACGCCCGTCAGACTTTGTCTGCCTGGATGACCCAGCAGCAGGCTGCCTTGCAGGACTTGGGCTGGCAGCACGAGCCCAGCGACACGCCCTTCTTCGTCAGCCGTCCTCCGCGCTTGTCAGGCCCTTCAGAGGTGCAAGACACCACCGCGCTGCTGCAACACCTGCAACACCTGCGCGATCACGGCATCAAGCTGCGCGACGCCACCAGCTTTGCCTTGCCAGGCCTGCTGCGTTTGCGCACCCACTGCCCACAGGCCCAAGCGGCCTTGCTGCACTGCCTGCACGCATGGCATGGCCCCCACAGTTCAGCAAGGACCAGCGCATGAGCGCCAAAGCCATCATGGTGCTGGGCACCACCAGCGGAGCCGGCAAGAGCTGGTTGACCACGGCCTTGTGCCGCTGGTATGCCGACCGTGGCCTGCGCGTGGCGCCCTTCAAGGCGCAGAACATGAGCAACAACGCCCGCGTGGTGCCGGGGCTCGATGGCCGCATGGGCGAGATCGGCAGTGCGCAGTACTTCCAGGCCTTGGCCGCTCGCGTGACGCCCGATGTGCGCATGAACCCCGTCTTGCTCAAGCCCGAAAAAGACACGGCCAGCCAGGTGGTGGTGATGGGCGAAGTGCGAGCGGACCTGCACGCCGTGCCGTGGCGCGAACGCAGCGCCCGCTTGTGGCCCCACGCGCAGCAGGCTTTGCACTCGCTCATGGCCGACCACGACCTGGTGCTGATCGAAGGCGCGGGCTCGCCCGCCGAGATCAATTTGCACAGCAGCGACTACGTCAACATGCGCACGGCATTGGAGGCCCAGGCCGCTTGCCTGCTCGTCACCGACATCGACCGTGGCGGTGCCTTTGCCCACCTCTACGGCACGCACCAGTTGCTGCCTGCGCACGAGCGCGCCTTGATCCGAGGCTTCGTGCTCAACCGCTTCAGAGGCGATGCCACTTTGCTGGCACCTGGCCCCGAGCAGTTGCAAGCCCTGACCGGCGTGCCCACGGTGGCGGTGCTGCCCATGTGGCGGGGCCATGGCCTGCCCGAGGAAGACGGCGTGTTCGACGACCGCCCCAGCGGCCCACAGGCACCGCCCGATGTGTCATCGCCGATCTTGCGCGTGGCCATCGTGGCCTACCCCCGCATCAGCAACCTCGATGAGTTCCAACCTCTGCGCTCGGCCCCGCACGTGCGCTTGAACTGGGCGCGCAGCCCCCGTGAGATCGAAGGTGCCGACTGGGTCATCCTGCCGGGCTCCAAATACACCTTGTCGGACCTGGCCTGGTTGCGCGAACAGGGGCTCGATCAAGCCATCACCGCCCATGCGCAGGCCGGTGGCGCCGTGCTGGGCATTTGTGGCGGCATGCAGATGCTGGGGCATCACGTGGCCGACCCCGAAGGCATCGAAGCCTCGTCCACCCCGATGGCCGCAGGCCTGGGTCTGTTAGACGTGCACACCCAGTTCAACGCCCACAAGCTGCTGCGCCAGACCGATGCCCGCTTTGCCGCCGATGGCCTTTGCACAGGCCCATGGCAAGCCCTGGCCGGCGTGAGCGCTTCGGGATACGAAATCCATCACGGTCGCACCCACGCCACCAGCCAAGCCGCGCGAGCGGTGTTGCACGACGGCCATGGCCAGTGCCTGGGCTGGCAGCAAGGCTCCGTCATGGGCCTTTATCTGCACGGCCTGTTCGAAGCCGAAGGCCCTTTGCATGCCTTGTTGGGCGGCCATGTCACCTCGCTGGATCGCGTCATGAGCGGCCTGGCTGAACACGTTGATCGCCACTTCGAACCCGGCGCCCTGATGAACCTTTTGAAAGCCCCTTTGTGACGACTCCTTTGCCCTCCGCCCAACGCATTGCCAGCCTGTCTACCGAAGCAGTGGATGTGCTTTACCGCTTGGGCGCGCAAGACCGCCTGGTGGGCATCTCGGGTTTTACCGTGTACCCACCCCAGGCCCGCGAAGAAAAGCCCAAGGTCAGCGGCTTCAAAACGGGCAAGCTCGAAAAGATCATGTCCGTCACGCCCGACCTGGTCATCGGCTATTCCAACGTGCAGCGCAAGATGCTCGATGAGTGCGAGCAAGCCGGCGTGGCCACCCTGTGCTTCCAGCACCGTTCACTGGTGGGCATCAACGAGATGGTGTTGACCCTGGGCGACTTGGTGGGCCGCAAACCTCAAGCCCAACAACTTGTGGCCCAGTTGGAAGAGACCAAAGCCCGCGTGGCCCTGGCCGCTGCCAAGCTGCCGTTCAAGCCCCGCGTGTATTTTGAAGAATGGCACAGCCCCTTGACCTGCGGCATCCAGTGGGTCAGCGAGTTGATTGCCATTGCCGGCGGGCAAGACATCTTCCCCGAGCGCGCCTTGCTGGACCCGTTCAGCGCCCGCGCCGTCACCAGCGACGAAGTCTTGCAAGCCCGTCCACAGGTCATTTTGGGCTCGTGGTGTGGTCAGCGCTTTGACGTGCCTCAGGTGTTGGCCCGTCCTGGTTTTGCCGACCTCAACGCCGTTCTGGCCGACATCCCCTCGTCCGACATCCTGGCCCCAGGCCCCGTGGCCATCGAACGCGGCTTGCTGGCCGTCTTCGAGGCCGTGGCCGCTGCCGCTGGCACCACCCCTGCACAACTGGGCTTTGAGCAGCCCGCCTCACTTTGAACCGCAACCTGTCTGATCCCATGAGCTTGTCTTCCGTTCTCACCGATTTGAATGACCCCGTCTTGCGCGCCCGCCTGCAGCACCTGGTGGACCGCAAGACCAAGCCGCTGGGTGCCTTGGGGCGCCTGGAGTCGCTGGCCGTGCAACTGGGTTTGATCCTGGGCACCGAGCGCCCGCGTTTGAGCGAGCCGCAGATGCTGGTGTTCGCTGGCGACCATGGCCTGGCCGCGCGTGGCGTCTCGGCCTACCCGTCGGACGTGACTTGGCAGATGGTTGAAAACTTCTTGGCCGGTGGCGCAGCGGTCAGCGTGCTGGCGCGTCAGCATGCGCTGGCACTCACCGTGGTCGATGCCGGTGTTCGGCACGACTTCGCGCCTCGCGCGGGCTTGCAGATCCGCAAGGTCGCGCCAGGCACTTTGGACTGCACCCAGGACAGCGCCATGAGCGATGCCCAATGCAACCGGGCCATCGCCGAGGGTCGCGAGGTCGTCTGCGCTTTGCCCGGCAACACCGTGCTGTTGGGCGAGATGGGCATTGGCAACACCTCCAGCGCGGCGCTGCTGATGGCGCGCCTGACCGGCGAGCCGCTGAGCGTGTGCACAGGCCGCGGCACCGGTTTGGACGATGCGGCCTTGTCCCGCAAACAGGCCATCTTGCAAGAAGCCTTGGATCGCCACCCGCAGGCCACCAGCCCTTTGCAGGCCTTGACGGCCTTCGGGGGCTTCGAAATCGCCATGATGGTCGGCGCCATCTTGCAGGCCGCCAGCGAGCGCCGCGTCATCGTGGTCGATGGCTTCATCGCCACCAGTGCCGTGCTGGTGGCGGCACGCTTGCAGCCTCTGGTGCTGCAGCGCTGCGTCTTTGCCCACCAATCAGACGAGTCCGGGCACGCCTTGATGTTGTCGCACCTGCAAGCGCAAGCCTTGCTCAAGCTCGATCTGCGTCTGGGTGAAGGCTCTGGCGCGGCGCTGGCCTGGCCGCTGCTGGTGTCAGCCTGTGGGCTCTTGCGCGACATGGCCAGCTTCGACGCCGCCGGCGTGAGCGAGGCGTCGGCCAACGAGCCTGGCGCCGGCCTTTGAGCTTTGGTCCCTGGCTTGCAGGCATGATGTCCGCATGAAGGCCTTGCTCCACGAAATCCGCTTGCTGCTGATCGCGCTGCAGTTCCTCACCCGCGTGCCCGTGCCCGCCTGGGTGGGCTTTGAGCCCCTCTGGTTGCAAAGCTGCTTGCGCCACTTTCCCTTGGTGGGGGCGCTGGTGGGCTTGAGCACGGCCTTGGTCACGGCTGCGGCCGCGGCTTGGTGGCCACCGGTGGTGGCCGTGGTGCTGGGCATGGCGTTTTCGGTGTGGCTCACCGGTGGCTTTCACGAAGACGGTTGGGCAGACACCTGCGATGGCCTGGGTGGCAGCGTGAGCCGCGACAAGGCCTTGTTGATCATGAAAGATTCGCGGCTGGGCTCTTATGGCGCCCTGGGCTTGATCTTGCTGCTCATGCTCAAGGCCGTGGTGCTGACCTCGTTGGCCACGCCGCTGATCCATGAATTGGGCAGCGCGCAGACCAGCCATGTGCATGAGGTGCTCTTGGCCTGGACCATGATGGCCATCGTCTGGTGCCACGCGGCCTCGCGCTTGGTGCCGGTGTGGTTGATCCGTTGCCTGCCTTATGCGGGCGATGCCGACCATGCCAAAGCCAAGCCCTTGGCCATGCAGATCAGCACCGGCAATGCCTTGGCGGCCACGCTGGCCCTGGGGCTGGTGGCTGGGCTGATGTGGCTTTGGTTGTACCAAGCGGGTTGGCCGACCCCCACGTTGGTGCGGGCGATGTCGTGGGTGCTGGCGGCCATGGTCCTGTGCGGCTTGTGGTGCGGCCTGTGGTTTCGCCGCCGGCTCGGTGGCTTCACGGGCGACACCCTGGGCGCCAGCCAGCAGCTGTCTGAGGTGGCTGGCTTGCTGGCCTGGTTGGCCCTGGTGCACCCGGTGGCGTCGTGATGGCATTCACATCACGCGAGCCGGCCACCGGCAACGCCGCTGTCATCGCTTGGCGACACCCCAAGCCCCAGGGCGCGCAGGGACGCTGCATCGGCCGCACTGACTTGCCCGTTGACCGCCGCAAAGCCAAGCGTTTGGCCCACCGCATCCGGCGCCAAGCGAGGCTGCATGGGTGGCCTCGCTGCGTGCACACCTCACCGCTGAAACGGTGCGCCGATGTTGGCCGTTGCTTGCGGCGCTGGGGCTGGCGGCACGTGGTCGACGCCCGCCTGCTGGAGGTCGACTTCGGCCGGTGGGACGGCTTGCCCTGGTCGGCCATCGCCCATGCCGAGGTCAATGCCTGGTGCGATGACTTTGCCCAGCATGCACCCGGCGGCGGTGAGCCCTTGGTCGACGTCTTGCAGCGAGCCCGCGCCTGGTCACCCCGGGCCGATGAACCGGGGCAGCCGCCTTTGCCCGCCTTGATCGTGGCCCACGCTGGCTGGATGTTGGCTCGACGCTGGGCACTCACGCAAGCCAATGCCCCTCGCTTTGCGGCCCAGTGGCCTGCAGCGCCGGGCCATGGTCAACGCTGGTTTTTGCCGTGAGCCGCTAGGCGCCAGGACCGGCGTTTTGCCGCCAGGGCAGTCAATAGCGCCCGGTCGCCCCGGCCAGCCGCATGTAGGACTTGGCCAACCAACGCACAAAGCCTCGTCGCCATTGGCTGGCCCAGCTGTCTCGCTCGTTGGACGCCGGTGCGATCACCTCGTGGCTGAGCGCGAAGTCGGCGCTCAGTGACTGTGACAGCGTCTTCACAAAGCCGCGGTCGCGCACGATGAGGTTGGCCTCCAGGTTCAGCACCAGCGACAGCGGGTCGAGGTTGGACGAGCCCACCGTGGCCCACTCGTCGTCCACACACAGCACTTTGGCGTGCAGCATGGCCGGTTGGTATTCGAAGATGCGAACCCCGTGGTGCTGCAGCTCGCTGTACAACACCCGTGCGGCCAGCGCGGCAATGCGGTAGTCGGGCTTGCCTTGCAGCAGCAGGCGCACGCCCACCCCACGCGCAGCCGCGGCGCGCAGGGCCAGTCGCAGTGCGCGACGGGGGTAGAAGTAGGGCGTCACGATGTCGATCCGAGCACGCGCTTGCCGGATGGCCTGCAAGGTCGCCTGCTCGATCGTGCGCCGCTGGCGCAGGTTGTCGCGCAGCACAAAGGCGCATCGCATGGGTTCGCGCGTCACCACAGCGTGCGCCAAGCGGCCTTGCTCAGCCGGCGTCAAACGCAAGCGGGCGTGCTGCCACAGCTTGCGGGCCTTTTGCAGGCGCTGCGGGTCTTGCGCCCACTGCGCCAGGTCATCGCGCCAATCGCGGCCGAACTTCGACCGCGTCCACATGGCCTTGATGGTGTGCAGCACCGGCGTCACGACCGGGCCTTCCACCTCGACGGCATAGTCCAGCCTTGGCATTTCTGACCAGCCGTGGTGCAGGTCGTAGTGGTCGTCGATCAGGTTGATGCCGCCGATGAAGGCGCAGGCCTCGTCCACCACGAACAGCTTCATGTGCATGCGCTTCCATTGGCTGGCGTCCAACAGGCCCCACAGCCTGTGCAGGGGCCGGTACACGGTCACCTTCACGCCCGCGGCGTCCAGATCGGTCCACAGTGATTTGGGCACGTCGCGCGAACCCACGCCGTCGGCCACCAGATAGACGTCGAGGCCTCGCCGGGCGGCACGCATCAAAGCCTGCAGCACGCAGCCGCTTTGCCCCAAGGGTGAGATCAGGTAGAGCGCCACCCACACCGAGTGCTGTGCCCGGTCGATCCGGCCTTGCAGGGCCGGGAACAGCTCCCGGCCACCTTGCAGCAAGCTCACCCGGTTGCCGCCCGTGAACACCGGTTTGCGCTGGTCGTACCAGGCCAGGCCATCGAAAGCCTCGTGCAGGTGCTCAGACGCGTTCTCGAACATGCTCAGGCCGCCAGGTCCAGCTCCACCACCAGGGGCAGGTGGTCAGACAAGCGTGCCCAGGCACCGCCACGCGGCACCATGATCGACTGGCAGCTCAGCCCTCGCGTGTAGACACGGTCGAGGGCCAGCACCGGGATCAATGACGGGAAGGTCGGCACACGCGCATCGTCGCGCAAGGCCCGCAGCAAGCCCTCGGCCTCCAGAATGTGGTCGAGCTTCTCGTTCCAGTCATTGAAGTCGCCAGCCACCACCACCGGCGCCCCGGGCGGGATGTGATCGCGCACCAGCTTCGCCAGACGCTCGGCCTGCCGCACACGGCTCGCATGGATCAGTCCCAGATGAACCACCACCACGTGCACCTCCACGCCACGCCAGTGCACGCTCACGTGCAGCAGGCCGCGTTGCTCAAAACGGTGGTCAGACACATCGTGGTGGCCAATGTGGCCCAGCGGCCAGCGCGCCAGCAGCGCATTGCCGTGTTCGCCTTGCTTGGTGACCGCGTTGGTGCGGTAGGCCACCTCATAGCCCTCGGGCGCCAGGTACTCGGCCTGCGGCACCTTGGGCCAGCACAGCGGCCCGAAGTCGGTGTGCGAGAAATGCTGCGCGTCGGTGTGGTGAAAGCGCCGAACCTCTTGCAGGCACACGATGTCGGCGTCCAGGGCTTCGACGGCCAGCGTCAGGTTGTGGATCTCCAGGCGCTTGGTGGGCCCCACGCCCCGAACGCCCTTGTGGATGTTGTACGTTGCCACGCGCAGGTGGTGTGACGACAGCGTGGTGGGTGGCAGCAGCGAAGACTGGAGCGGGTTGAGCACGTAGGCCTTCCGGCGCGGGCCTGCGATGGCAAGCCTCCTGGGTCACCACCATAAACCCAATGTCGCGCTGGCGAATCTTTTGACAGACCGGGGCTTGCCCTGCAAATGCGCTTTCAGCTCGGGGATCAGGTCGCGGCGTTGCGCAAACGCAGCGGCAACTGCAAGATCGCCTCGGCGTTCGAGGGCGAAAAGCACCGGTCGGCCGCCTCTTGCCACGGGTGCCAAGCGTGCTGTGTGTGCTCGCGCGGCGCCAGCGTGATGGGCGTGTCGCGCGGCACGCACAGGCCAAACACCCGCTCGGTGTTGTGCGTCACGCCAGGGGCATAGCGGGCGCGCCAAATGGGGTAAATCTCGTAGACGTTCTCCAGCGCCCAGTCCTGCAGTGCGTGGTGAGGCACACCGGGCGAGCCCACCGCAATGCCCGTTTCTTCCAGCACCTCGCGGATGGCGGTCTCGGCCCAGTCTTCGTGCTCAAAGTCTTTCGAGCCCGTCACGCTTTGCCAAAACCCCGGTTGCTTGGCCCGCTCGATCAACAGCACATCAAGGTTGGGCGCATGGATGACCACCAGCACGGACTGCGGGATCTTGTGGGGGCTGCTTGTCATGGGTGTCCGGGAATGGTCGCTGCCCTGAGCATACACATTGGACCGGTTGTTCGCGCAACACATTGCTGCCAAGGGCACAAAGCACGAGAGCCCCGAAGGGCTCTCGTGAGGGCAGGTGCGGGATGCCGCTCAGCGCGCTGGCTTGCTGTCTGCGGAGCCAGCAGCCGTGGGTGGCAGGGCGTTGAGGTCGAGCGCCATCGTGTTGTCGCTTTGAGCTTTGCGTGGCGAGATCCAGGCCACTGAAGTCGGAGGTTGAACCAAGAACTCGTTGGCATCAATGGACTTGCCAGCACGATGCATGGCCACCGCTGGGTGGTCGAAGTTTGCGCGCACCACGCGGTTTGTGGGGCTGGCTGGGTGACCGACGATGAAAGTGTTGGGGTCGATCGGCGACGCAGTGCGTGGTTGACTGAGCACGCCCGGAGCGCGCAGTGTGTCAGCCTGGACACCTGAGGATGTGGCCAAGCAAGCCATGGCCGTCAGGGCGAAAAGCGGAACGGTTTTTTTCATGAAAACTCCAGAAGGTGAAAGCTCAAGCCGGTGGGACGATCAGGGATTGGCGCCAATGTAAACATTTGGAAACGGTTTGTGCAGCCGCTTGGGCGAGCCAAGATGACGCAGTGCAGCATTGCGTGAAAAGTGACGCACCTTTCGTGTGTGGGGCGGGACCCGCAGCCGAGCGTTCAAAACCGAAAACCCAAAAAGAAAACCGCCCGAAGGCGGTTTTCTTTCACGAAGCAAAAAGCCGCAACGATCAGGCGGAAGGTGCGGCCTGCGTATTGCGCAGGCGGATGTGCAACTCGCGCAGCTGCTTTTCGTCGACCAGCGAAGGCGCGCCGGTCAGCAAGCACTGCGCACGCTGCGTCTTGGGGAAGGCGATCACGTCACGGATCGAATCGGCCTTGGTCATCAGGGTGACCAGGCGGTCCAGACCGAAGGCCAGGCCACCGTGCGGAGGCGCACCGTACTGCAGCGCGTCCAGCAAGAAGCCGAACTTCACTTGCGCGTCTTCCTTGCTGATGTTCAAGGCGCTGAACACCTTGGACTGCACTTCAGCGCGGTGGATACGGATCGAGCCGCCGCCCAATTCCCAGCCGTTGAGCACCATGTCGTAGGCCTTGGCAATGCACTTGCCGGGGTCCGTGTCCATGAGGTCTTCGTGGCCGTCTTTCGGGGCGGTGAAGGGGTGGTGCACGGCGTTCCAGCGCTCGCTGTCGTCGTCGTACTCGAACATCGGGAAGTCGACCACCCACAGCGGCGCCCAACGGTCTTCGAACAGACCGTTCTTCTTGCCGAAGTCGGAGTGGCCCACCTTCAGGCGCAGCGCGCCGATGGCGTCGTTGACAACCTTTTCCTTGTCGGCACCGAAGAACAGCAGGTCGCCGTCTTGCGCGCCCGTGCGTTCCAGGATCTTGGTCAGTGCCGCGTCATGGATGTTCTTGACGATGGGCGACTGCAGGCCATCACGGCCCTTGGCCACTTCATTGACCTTGATCCAGGCCAGGCCCTTGGCACCGTAGATCTTGACGAACTCGGTGTAGGCATCGATCTCGCTGCGGCTCATCGAACCGCCGCCAGGCACGCGCAGGGCCACCACGCGGCCGCCCTTGGTGGTGGCGGGCACCGAGAAGACCTTGAAGTCCACATCGCCCATCACGTCGGTCAGCTCGGTGAATTCGAGCTTGACGCGCAGGTCGGGCTTGTCCGAGCCGAAGCGGAACATCGCGTCCGCGTACTTCATGACCGGGTACACACCCAGGTCCACGTTCAAGGCCTTCATGAACACGTGGCGGATCATGCCTTCGAACATGTCACGGATTTCCTGTTCGGTCAGGAAGCTCGTTTCAATATCGATCTGGGTGAATTCAGGCTGACGATCGGCGCGCAGGTCTTCGTCGCGGAAGCACTTGGTGATCTGGTAGTAGCGATCGAAGCCGGCCACCATCAACAGCTGCTTGAACAACTGGGGCGACTGGGGCAGGGCGAAGAACGCGCCGTCGTGCACGCGCGAAGGCACCAGGTAATCGCGAGCGCCTTCTGGGGTCGACTTGGTCAGCATCGGGGTCTCGATGTCGACAAAACCGTGCTCGTCCAAAAACTTGCGCGCTTCCATCGCCACGCGGTAGCGCAGCATCAGGTTCTTTTGCATGTACGGACGACGCAGGTCCAGCACGCGGTGCGTCAGGCGGGTCGTCTCAGACAGGTTCTCTTCGTCGATCTGGAACGGTGGTGTCACCGAGGCGTTCAGCACCTCAAGCGTGTGCGCCAGGATCTCGATTTTGCCGCTGGTCAGGCCCGTGTTTTCGGTGCCGGCGGGGCGCGCGCGCACCAGGCCAGTGATCTTGATGCAGAACTCGTTGCGCACGTCTTCGGCGATCTTGAACGACTCGGCGCGATCAGGGTCGAACACGACCTGAACCAGGCCTTCGCGGTCGCGCATGTCAATGAAGATCACGCCGCCATGGTCGCGGCGACGGTGGGCCCAGCCCATCAGCGTCACGGTCTGGCCCATCAGCGCTTCGCTGACCAGACCACAGTAAGTGGTGCGCATTGTTGTTCTCTCCGGGGGTGGAAGGTCGTGCAGCCGGGGCAAAGCCTCGGCTCGAAACCCTCGATTGTCGTTCAGGATTG
>CANCFV010000054.1 GCA_947377275.1 Burkholderiales bacterium
CCATTAGTGGCGGTACTGCTGTTCTGGCAAAAAAATTTGCACTGGAGGTTGCCCAGCAGCGAGTCAACGGCATCGTCGTCATGCAGGACGCGGCGGTAGGACTCACGGTTCTGCGTCAGGTAGACCGTGCAGCCACCGGCAGAGCGGGCCACAGCCTGATATTCAGCATCGCTGTGTGTGATGAAGTTCTGCGCTTCGTCTGCCCACAGGAACACCGGGCGGAGGTAGGTGTCCTTGTCTTTCGGCAACTCACGCCGCATCACGGCGACCTGAAAGCAGTACTTCCACGCAAGGTTGGCAAGACGACCAGCAAGGTGGAACTCCTGCACTGGAATGTCCACGATGATGATGCGACCATCAAAGCAGGCTTCGGGTGTGATGTTGGTTTGCGGCATGCTGAACAACTGCCGCATAGGCGAGGTCACGAAGGGCCGCACCAGCATCGAGAAGCTGAGCACAATGATGCTGCGTGTCTTGTCTGACAGCGCCGGAAATTCCAGTAGCCAGTAGCTGGCGCATTCGTCGAAATCCGCCCGGATGTGCTCTCCGGCATCACGCGTGCGTTCATCGGCCTCGCGCAAAACAGCAGCGCACAGGCTGCGTTCTTTCCATGCGGATTCCTGCGCGTCCTTGAGGCTTTGCGGTGCGCTCACAACGATGGCGCGCAGCAAGGAAAGCGTGATGGAAAGTCCCGCGAGCTTGGCCAGATCGACCAGGTTCATGTTCATGTGGTGCGTGGCATCTTCAAACCACTTGTTGTCGCCGCCACCTTCAGATTTCGTCCCGCCATTCATGGCGGCCAGCACCTCGTCCAACAGTGCGACGATGTTCTGAGTGAGGCCACCGCCAGCGCCGCTGCGGGTGGCTTCCCAATCCATGAAGTTGAACGTGTAGCCGCTGGTGGTGCTGAACACCGCAAGGTCTTGGGAGCGGCCCGCAAGCTGTGCCCATTCCTCCCATTGCTGACGCTCTTCCTTCTTCGCTGTCAGCACAACGCCGCCGAATCCAGCGGCAAGATAGGCCAGGGCCACATGCTTGGCAACGCCGCTTGTTTTGCCACTGCCAGTGGCCCCAAATGCTGCGATGCCTGTCAGCGCATCGGCGATATAAAACCCGTATCCATCGCCCCAATCACGCAGCAGGGTTGCCGGATGAAAAGGGGTACTGGGTTGCTTTGATTTGGGCCGGAGGATCATGCTGTGCAGCTATGCGATTCGATAGCTGGATGTTCAGCGCATGAATGCCCTCATGGATAACTGATCGGCAATTGCGAATGCGATTCGCACCGCCGCTTGCCTAACTGCACAGTGGCTGCATGAAAGCCACATCGCAACGCATGCAATCGGGCCGCAAGGATGACGGTTGGTCGTGGGTATCGGGTTGCGACAGACCTGATGCTGGGGAGTCCATGTGGGGGCAGGCACGCCCATCAATGGTCAGGGGTTGCGCTGTGCGCCAGGGGAGGAACTTCCCCTTTGCCCGTATGCAGAACAACGGGCAACCATGGGGAGTCCAGAGGGGAAGAGCTTCCATCGAAGCGTCCCATTCTGGCGCGGATGTTCGCAGAACATATAACCGCGCCCTTATCCCCTCTCTCCTCAAACACTTAGCCAGCTCCCCTGGCCACCCTAACCTCCGCATCAATACGGCTTCGTGTGAAGCCGCATGGGAGTAGCCCATGGCGATCTATCGGTTGGAAGCCAAGATCATTGGCCGCAGGGCAAAGGACAAAACCGGCAAAACCATACCTGGACGCACCGTCTCGGTTGTCGCCAAAGCCGCCTACCGCTCAGGCGAAAAGCTGCACGATGACCGGCAGGACAGAACCTACAACTACCGTTCACGTGCCCAGCAAGTAGTGCACAGTGAACTGGTCATACCCGACATCGCGCCGGAATGGCTTGCACCTTCTGAGCATGCCTCTGATAGCGAACGTCGCGAGCGCTTATGGAATGCCATTGAGCAAGCTGAAAAGCGCGTTGATTCACAGCTCGCCAGAGAGTTTGTGGTGGCGCTGCCTGTTGAGCTGCAAGATGAACAAAAGGCGGGCCTTGTGCGCCTTTGGTGTCGCGAAGAATTTGCGATCCAAGGCTATGTGGCTGACTTCGCTATGCATGCCTCACAGGATGGGCACAACCCGCATGCGCACATTCTCTGCACGTTGCGTCCTGTCGAAGGTGAAGGCTTCGGCAAGAAACCGGATATGTCTGGGAAATTCAATGGCCAAGGCAGCGTTGGCATGGCTGCGAAATCCGATCTTCAAAGCTGGCGCGAGAGCTGGGAAATCCGCTGCAATGACGCTCTGGCAGCGGCCGGACTTGATGTGCGGATCGACCATCGCTCCCTCAAGGATCAGGGCATCGACCGCGAGCCCGAACCCAAGATCGGTGTAGATGCCATGGGCATGCAGCGACGTGGTGCTGAAGAAGACCCACGCCGTGTGCGTGATGCACGCCAGACACGCATGGAAAACGAGCTTCGCTCAAGCCTGCGAGCGGTGGAGCAAACAGGCGAAACCGTCATGGCCAATGAGACGGAAGTGACCTGGCGCACGCGTCTGGCCGGTGGCTTTAACTATCTGAAGGAAGAAGCGAAAGCCATGCTGCGCGACGAATCCTCAGGCCCCAGGACATCGGCACCGCCGATGCCTGATTCGCAACCGGAAGGCCGCAAGGCCAACCTTGAACCGGAGAGATGACTATGGCGGATATGACGCAACCACCCGAAGGGCTGTCAGATGCAGACCGGCAGACGGCTTTGAGCGCGGCAAGCGCCATTCAGCCGCACATCACTGCGGTTGAGTCCACGGGCTCAGCTACTGCCGTTAACGAAGCAGAAGCAAAGAATGCCGAAAGATTTGTGGAGCCTCAGAAAGATAAGGAAATCAGCGCGCCCGGCGAATAAGCGCCTTGCACGAACACCCACAGTGAGTTATGGATAGAAGGAGAAAATCCTATGGCAAATGACCTACTCAGTCAGTTCCGTGGTTCACAGCCGAAAGTGCTGGATGGACCGTCGCGCACAGTTTATGAGGCCTTCCGGGCAAGTCATGAACGCCAGTACCGGCTCAAGGTTCGACCAGCGCTACGCGCATGGGAGCGCATCAACTACAGCTATTTGCATCGCATTGTGGAGGATGGCATCTATGGCACAGAAATCGGGCTCATCTTTAGCTTTGCAGTCATCTTGATTAAAGGCCGAAACCTGACGCCAATCGCTGAAGCCATCGACCGTGAAACCTGCGAGTTCATTCAGCAGTTCGATGCAAGCCGCTGGCCTGAGCCATCCGATCCGAAGACACCTTTCGTTGAAACCATCGACATCCATGTGCAGACCAAGGTCGAAGCATCGGATGAGTTGCTTGCCCGTATCGCAGCGGCACAGCGACTGCCCAAGCCACAGTAGTCATAAAAATGCCCTTGGACTCAGGGTCTAAGGGCATGAATCCGGTGCCGGACCTTGCGCCCGGCAATGGGTCATCACATTCCGGGCCGTTGTGCGCCATCGTGGTCCTGCCCTGACTTCGTTGCATGCTGATTCCAGCGTGCCTCCACATCCTCGACTTCTATGCTGGACATGAGCAGCTTTGCCGCGTTCGTCATCAGGTCACGGTAGTACGTATGCCGGGGATCGGACATCTCTTTGCTGGTGCGACGAATCAGCACCTTGCCTTTGGCAATGCTGGTAAGGTAAGTGCCGCCCAGTGTGATGGCCTCAATTCCCAGGTTGTCCGGCACATCGGTCACGACGTGAAAGAGATCAATGGGTCCGTGCTGCCGACGCTCAAACGTGCAGAACAAGGTCTTATCTGATGCACCGGCAAAGCCATCGTATTGCAGATACGGTGCCGCCCCTTCTGTATCGGCCTGGCCCAACACAGGCACGTTCATCTTGCAGCGCAGGAACCGACCATCCCTCACTTCTTGCAAGTAACGGATAGACATCGGGCACTGCATCCACACATCATCGACCTTTGCCCAGAGCAGGTAGACGCCGACGTATTTCTCAGCTTCGATTTGGGCATAGTCGCGCGCGCGGGCCTCTTTAGGTGCAGGAGGCAGATACACCGATCTGAGCAATGGACGAGCGTCGTACATGGCACTGTCAAGAATACGCTGGCAGGCGCTAACCGATATGCCCAGCGTCAGGGCAATCCCATAGAGGTCGAAGTGGCCAGTGTCAAAGGCCTGGACGCAGGCGCTGATGATGGCCTGAAGCGCTGCGTATTCGATCTCGTTGGCTCTCCCAAAATCCCTCGCCCGCTCAATGCAAACCTTGAGATGTTCAAGCGTATAGCGAAAGACTTCGATGCCCTTGGATGGGCGCATTGGCTTGCCAAGTCGCCAGTTTTTGATCGTCTCACGACAAAGACCTGTCATTTCGATCACGTCTTTTTCGTCAATCACGTCAACATGCCTGCCAGTTTCAAACTTGCGCACGCGCTTCCAGAACGAATTGCTTTCCGAGATGTACAGGACCATCAGTTTGTGGTGCTTGGTCAGGTTCATTGCGTGGCTCCTCAAGCAAGGATTTCTTGAGCGCAATTTACTTCGTTTGCATCCATATATGGCAATCCCCCCGTCATTTGCAAACGCGATTTTTCAACCTCTTGACAAACCGTCTTGATTGAAAAGCCACACGTGTTTCTGGAAGTCATTCCCTGAATTTCCTCCCTGAGCATGTCTCTTACCGTGATGACAGCGTTAAGGTCCTTTTCCTGATACTTTCAAAATGGAGCTGACCGTCACGGAGATGTATTTGCGCTATGGGCGCTTCCCTAACTTAAAAGTTAGGGGACTTGTCTATACGACTTCATGCATTGATTTTTTGACTTGCACTACCTGCGGTCGTTTGCTACCTGACATCACGCAATCATTGGTTTTATTTCGTGGGTATCAGGTGATGCTGTTCATCACGCCGACCTCCAGCGCCAAAGGCGCAAAGAGCTATTTTTCGCAGGCACTCGCGCCATCGGATTACTACATTCGTGATCAGCAGGAGGCACCTGGCACATGGCATGGACTGGGTGCGGAACTGTTGGGTTTATCTGGCGAGGTAACGCAGCAGCAGTTCCATCGGTTGTGCGAAAACCAGAACCCGCTGACAGGTGAGAAGCTGACGGCGCGAACCAAACAAGGACGGCGCGTGTTGTACGACTTCGCCCTTGATGCACCCAAGGCTGTCTCGCTTGCGCTGGAAGTTTGCAATGACAATCGCATCCTCGAAGCCTTCCATGCATCCGTTTCGGAGACGATGCATGACATGGAGGCAGATATGCATGCACGGGTACGAACAGGTGGAGCGGACAGTGACCGGCGCACAGCCAATATGGTCTGGGCCGGATTCATCCACCGCACCACGCGCCCCGTGGATGGCGTGCCTGATCCGCAACTGCACTGTCATGCTGTCGTGTTCAACACCACGTTTGACACGGTAGAGAATCGCTGGAAGGCTGCGCAGTTCGGCAACCTTGTACGCGACAAACTCTACTATCAGGCGGCGTTTCATGCCCGGCTGGCAGAGCGGATGCAGGCCCTGGGGTATGAGGTGAAGCGCGATGGCAATAGTTTCACGCTCGCGGGCGTTGACCGCTCCACCATCCTGAAGTTCTCACGTCGGACGTGCCAGATTGAAGCGGAAGCGGCAAGGCGCGGCATCACCAGCCCCAAAGCCAAAGGCGAGCTGGGCCGGATGACACGCGAGGCAAAGACGGGCGGCGCCACGCTTGCTGAACTTCGCGCCGAGTGGAGATCACGGCTGACCGATGATGAACGTGAAGCGCTTGAAGCGTTGCAAACAGCAGGCCAAACGGCAACACCGAAGGATGCCAATGAAGCCGTTGCCCATGCCATGGCCCATTGCTTTGAACGGGCAGCCGTTGTCACCGATAAGCAACTGGTGGCCGAAGCCCTGATGCAGTCTGTCGGCAAAGCCAGGGTATGCAATGTATGGCAGGCAGCCCGTGAGGCTGACCTCATCAGCAAGGCTGCACATGGCCTGTGCTTTGTAACCACACACAACGCATACCGCCAGAAGCTAGCGATAGCGGCATTTGTACGTAACGGTCGTGGCCAGCATCGCAAGCTAGGAGGTGCCGTCCCTGCCCCGCTTGATGTTACGTTGAGCGAAGGGCTGCGCAAAGCCGCCCTCACGCTCCTGAACTCCCGAGACACAGTGATTGGCCTCAGGGGTGTCACGGGCAAGACACGCATGGTGCAGGCAACCCTTGCCGCCATTGAGCAAAGCGGTAAGCAAGTCTTTGCCTTTGTGCCATCAGCAAAGGTCGCGCGAGACGGCGTATTGCGTGCTGAAGGGTTCCCTTCCGCCGCTACGGTAGAGAAACTGCTTACGGATAGAAAGCTGCATGACAGGATAAAGGGCCAGATACTCTGGATTGATGCGGCAGGGCTGCTGTCCGTTCCAGACATGAAGCGTATCTTTGATTTGGCCAAAGCACGGCATTGCCGTGTAGTGCTATCCGAGGATTCGACCCGGCACAATTCCGTGGCTCGCCGAGATGCATTGCGGATGCTGGAGATCGAAGCAGGCATGGCCTTCGCGCAATTGAAGGGTACCCAGAGTCAGACCCATGAGGGATGCCATGCAGCCGTGCGGGACGTCGCGCAAGGCCAAGGCGATCCACACTTGTCAGCAACGGAGCTGTTGAAGCCGGTGCATCGACCCTTCGCTCCTACGACGACTCAACGGCTAATCGCATTGCAGCGGCCTGGGCGCGCGCGACAGCAATGGCAGGAACGCGTGCTGCATATGGCTCATACCCGACATGGGGAGGTTCGCCATGCCAGATAGCAAGCCACACCTCACAATGGTGGAACGAATCCGCAAGCGTGATGTCGCACTCGCTCCCGAACCAGATGGCGAAGAGCAGGACGGATCGGATGCCTATGGCGAGGTGCGCGCGCCGCGTTCACGCGGGCGCGAAGCGCTGATGCTGGATGTGCGCAAGGCAAATGGTGCCTGCTATGGCATGAGCTACGCCTACCTTACCCGCATCGACTTCGAGCCAGGCGACATGCTCAAACTGCACTTTGCCGATGCCGTGTTGCAGGTCGGCGGCAGGCAGCTTGGCGAGCTATACCGGCGGCTACTGGAACATCGCGTGGACATGATTCAGGAAGGCACAGAAGCTGACGAAGCGCTGAAGCCCGATGACGCCTCACACATCGACCGCATTCAACTCTTTGCCCAAATGGAGGGCGGCACATGACGAATCCATCTGTATTCAACATCAAAGACTTGAGTGACCACGATCTTGAGCGGCTGGTAGAAGACGGTAAAGCCGAACTGGCAGCGCGCGACAAACGGCGCAAGGAAGACACGATTGCGAGGATTCGCGCGATGGCCAGTGACGCCGGACTATCCGTATCCATCAATGGCGCACGCGGGCGACCGGGCGGCAAGACAAAACGCCAGGCCGATGCGAAGACAGATCGCGCGGTGGTGCCAGCAGGCACACAGGAGTAACGCTTTGAAGCCGTCCGCCACGCCCCTGCTAAGGCGCATTCTCTTCATTGAAGAGCTGTCAGCGCTCATCGGTAAGACCGCAACCACGATCCGCACCTGTGCGACGAATGCCAAGTACCAGCACCTCATCCCCCGGCCCTTCAAACTGCCGCATTCGCGGCGGCTGGCCTGGTACGAAGAGGATGTGCTGGCGTGGCTGCAAGCTGCTCAGCCGGTCGGCTTGCCTCAAAAGAGGCGGAGGGGCAGACCTACCAAGGCAGAACAACTGGCGCGCTTGCGCCAGTTAAATAGCTTGTCAGGGTGAAGTTTTCGGGGCGCCCCCCCCACCTACCCCAATCGCCGAACTCGGTTCTACGAACCTGTTTGAGGCCTTAGCGTCTGATATCAGATAGCCTGACCTGGGCGCTCGCGCTGAAGTTCCTGAATCTTCTTCTCAGCCAGCTTGGCTACATGCACAACATTTTTGAGATCGGTTGGAGCAACTCTATCTGAAGCAACAATCTCATCACCGTTCTGAAAGTGACGTTCAAAATTGACCAGGTACTGCCCGCGTCTTTCGTTGGGGGTGTTATAGATGTTGGCGACGACGCCACCATATTCCACTGATGCAACTGGTTCATCGGGGTTTGTCTTTGCAACTGGAGTAGCTTTGCTGACTACCCTGTCAGCAAATTTACGTGGTTCAATTTTGTCGTTCATATCGGCTCATACCTCACATGGATGTTTGGATGAGCCCTAGCACATTGCAGATGGAGAGCAAGTGGAATGTTGAAATAGGGGGCGCGCCCCTCTGCCACTCCAAGGTTTCTTCCCTCTACAGGCTTGTTTGATGCCATGGCATGTGGATATTGCCTGCTATTGGAAACAGTCCGTTGCGGTACGAAGCACACACCTCTTTTGCCGAGCGTCTAAGGCATCAACACGGTATGGCTTGTCGGTTCATGCAGTAGTTCTTTCAGTCTGCTGCTTTCGATCAATGTGGCATTAAGCGTTGGGATGGTTTTCAAGGAAGGGAATGCAATAGTCCCTTCCTTGAGAAGCGAAAGCCTTCGATGGGCTTGAGCTTCAAACTCTTCATGATGGTGACCGAGTTCCCCACAACATCGTTTCGCTAGTGAAATGTATGCACGCTCATCGAGATGTGGATAACTCGGCAAAGTGGATCTAGTGTTAAATGATCTGTTAGATCGTGTTAAGCAGTGGATAAGTCTCCACAGCTCTTTGAAAAAACGCACGAAAAGCAAAAGTGCCCGTCAACGAAACCACGAAAAAGCGTCAACGAAAACCTGTTTGGGCGTCAACGAAACCACGAAGTGCGGCGCGCGTCAATGAAACCACGAAGGGCACCAAGGCGTCAGTGAAAACACGAATCGAAAGGTGCTGTCAACGAAACCACGAAAATTCTTCTTGCGTCAGCGAAACCACGAAGCTAGCTTCAACGTCAATGAAACGACGAAGAGCGATTGCATGGACGGGAGCCTAATTAGAGAAGAATCCGAAGATCACAAAGGCATAGGTCGGCCTGCCCTGCTGCCACAGCGTCATGGCAACCATGACCTCTTCATCTGTGATGTGCTCGATGCGATTCCCAAGGATGACATGGCAAGCATGGAGCATCCCATCTTCTCGCTATCGACCAAGCCAGACACGCGCATTCTGCGTTACGAGCACAGGGATGTTGCAGTGGAGATTGCGCCAAGCGTGCATGGACTGGCGACCATCTATGACAAGGATGTTCTCATCTACTGCGTCTCGCAGTTAATGGCCAAGAAGAATGACGGGCAGCCTATTTCGCAGACGCTGCATCTCAATGCCCATGAGCTACTGGTTTGGACAAACCGTGAGACAAGCGGCGACGGCTACCGGCGTTTGAAGGAAGCGTTGCAGCGCCTGAGCGGCACACGCATCACCACGAATATCAAGGCCGGTGGTGAGATGTTCACCGAGGGCTTTGGGCTCATTGAAAGCTGGAGAATCGTCCGTGAGACCAAGTCAGGCCGCATGAGCGAAATGCAGGTACGTATTTCAGACTGGGTCTACAAGATCATTGAAGGCTCAGAGGTGCTGACGCTGAGCCGTGACTATTTCCGTTTGCGCAAGCCAACTGACCGGCGCATTTACGAACTTGCACGCAAGCATTGCGGAGAGCAAGAGGAATGGCGGATAACGCTCGAACTACTGCACAAGAAAACGGGTGCCAGCAGCCACCTTCGCGAGTTTCGGTCCATGGTGCGTGAGCTGTCGAAAGAGGATCACCTTCCTGACTACTCTGTGGCGCTGGAGGACGACATGGTGGTTTTCCGCAACCGCATGCTCATGAAGCCTGCTGCACCGGAAGTCACGTATCCGAAGCTGGACCCTGAGACATATCACTTTGCCAAGCAAGTGGCCCCAGGCTATGACATCTATGTGCTGGAACAGGACTGGCGGGAATGGTGGGTACAGAGCGGCATGCCTGAACTGGGATCACCCAGCAAGGCCTTCATTGGCTTCTGCCGCAGCCGCTATCAGCGCAATCCGAATCCGTGATCCGCTCTTCTATTCACTGGCAGCCCCTGACTGATGCCCTCAGGGGTTGGCTCATTGCATTGGTGCGTTAAGGAAAGACATCCCCGCCTCTGGTTCCAAAACGGAGCGCCATTCCGCAGGTGGAATCTTCGGACTGCTGGCGCCTCTTCTGGCATATAGATAGTTGTCTTGTCGAAGTGCCAATGGTTTGACAACTGCTTGCGCAACCTCAATAACAATGACATGCGTACCATCAACTTGGACAGGTAAAACTCGCAAGTTCACTTCTCCTTGCACGTTGTCTTTAATGATGGCCGTGAGTTCGCCAGCATATCGCTGCAAACTGGCATCATCCAGCGGACCTTTGGCCCACTCACCAAATTGCAAGCCGATGCCGGTCACTGCGCCATCATCTTCGACTCCCAAGTAGACAGTTCCGCCGGAAGTGTTTGCGAACGCTATCACCGCAATAATCACTTCACATAGCTTGGTCTTCTTGCCTTTCGGGCCTTTGTCATAGAGCCCCTCGGAAGGATCGACAAACGGCTTAAATTCACTGTGCAGCCCTTCACCATCGCGTGATGCTTGACGCACCTGCTCACGCAGTGAATGCCGCTCCGCTCTAATGACACTCATCTCACCTCTTAGTCGTGAATACTGCTCTTCACGATGGAAGTCATAGAGGGTTCCTGAATCATCAATGAGGCAATACTCAAGACGACTGGCATCATAGGGTACGGCAAAGCTCGACGCCGCATCATTGACGACTGCTTCGATGTGACGAATCTTCTTGCCATCCCAGTAGGCGCCCTTGATCAATAGCGATAGGTCGTTGACCTGGTTGCCTGATACGGTGAGCTGAAGGATGCCATCCTCACCATATTTGGTGTCAGAAATGTAGGCTCTGCTCTCAGGCAGCATGAACACCACATGCTCATTCCGTCCATCGCTGTGTCCGTGATACAGAGGGAAAGGCAGCCAATCCCGTGCCGCCTCTTCTGTATCTGGGTAGTAGGGCAGTTGAGGTGCGATGAGCATTGTTATTTGTGCGGGCAGCCCTTGTTGCCCGAATCGCATCTGCGCCACATAGCCAGCAACCGGCATGTAATTGTTTTGAACTGGCACAAACTCCGTAGACCAATGCATGGTTGGAGTTCTTTCAAGCTTGATGTCATCGAAAGTAGCGTGGCCCGCCTGCAGGCCATCAGCCAGTTCCAGGCACTGTGTCCCGGTTAGCCAGTCTTCATGCAAAAGTACCTGCTTATATCTACGCGAAGGAACAGAATCAGGTCGCTGACCTATTGAGCGAAAGCCCTCAACGGTGCAACAAATCAACGCCCACTGATCATTGCTACACAGCAAGACAGCACGTCGGCGGAAAAGCTTCTCTTCAGCATGTGCATGAAGGTACTGCGTAAGATCGTTCGGCAATACATTTCCTGTGGCCCATTGCTTCATCTGTTATTCCTTGTATTGCTGCACAGCTATTGAACACCACGCCTCAAAGATTCCCAGCAGGCACCCATCCGGGCAAATTCACGTAGTAACGTGTCGAACGCCCGGCCCCCACATGCTCAAGCAAATCCAGCGCCTCAAGTTCGATTAACTCGCGCGATGCGGTTGCACGTGACGTGCTGGCGATGCTTTCATACTTCTTTGTGCTCATGCCTCCTTCAAATCCACCGGGACCGGCATTGAGCAATAGGTTCATCACCTTGCGCTGGCGTTCGTTCAGTACCTTGTTGCTATGGTCAAGCCAGAAGCGCGCTTTGACCAATGCATCGTCGATAACCTTGGAAGCAGCATCACATGCGGCCTGCATCTGTTCGACGAACCAGCATACCCAGTCGGTGACATCTAGGCCGCCATGCTGTGCACGTTCGAGTTGGCTGTAGTAGTCGTTGCGACGATCCAGCAAGCGCTGTGAAGTGCGAAAGAGACGACTCGTTTCACCACTGTCCCGCGCCAGCACCAAATCAACAATCACCCGACCGACACGACCATTGCCGTCCTCGAAAGGATGGATGGTCTCGAACCACAGATGCGCAAGCGCAGCACGCACAAGCGTGTCCGGCTCGGCTGCGGCATTGAACCATCCCAATAGGCGCTCCATCTCCTCATGCACCCTCTCAGAGGGAGGAGCTTCGTAGTGAATCTGTTCACGGCCTATCCTGCCGCTGACGATCTGCATGGGTTCCGCGTGCTCGCGATAGCCTCCTACCTTGATCTTCGTCATGCTGGAGTAGCCCGTAGGGAACAATGCAGCCTGCCATGCATACAGGCGCTCATGGCTCAAGGTATCACCGCAATGAGCGACGGCGTCATCCATGATGTCGAGCAGGCCTTCTACGTTGCGTGGAGCATTCGGTCCATCTTGCTGACCTACGCCTAACCGTCGCGCCACTGAGCTACGAACGGCGGCGAGGTCCAGGCGCTCGCCTTCGATGGCAGCGGTCGCCATAGCTTCTTGGCTCCACGCTTCTGCGGCCAGCTCTAGCTTCTGCTCGAAGCCGAGAACCGCTAGCTTGCCTTCGACCACGCCTTGGGCACGTCTGGCCCTGGCCAGACTTTCGCTGACCAGAACTGGGTCATATTGCAGGCTAGGCCAACCTGCCTGCTGCCATACGTAGCGCAAATTAGCGTTCATAGGTGGTCTTTGAAGCGATTAGACGTTGATTTCGACTCACATATTGAGTTGATATGGAGTCTATCCGACTCCAATAGCTTCTTCAACGTAATTCAACTCACCTCTTGAGTTGAATATCGTTCCTTTTCGACTCACGCTTGGGAGTGCAACGGTAGGCAGGATAGTCCGAGAGCTATGTCGGATAAGGGCGCCGGAGCATATCGGGCGGCTAGAAAATGCCCTCACAACGCGCTCAGCTTTGGGACAAATTTGGGACAGTGAGAGCCCAATTTTTTGTCCCAAACGTCATGAATGCTCGTTGAGAAAAACAACGATAAAAAGAAAAATCCCTCGTAAATCATAGACTTACGAGGGATCTGTCTTGGTGGGCGGTGCAGGGTTCGAACCTGCGACCCCTGCCGTGTGAAGGCAGTGCTCTACCGCTGAGCTAACCGCCCGAAACTGGTTCGGGTCAATTGACGTACTCGCGTCAACCGAGAGCGCAACTATAGCATGGTTTCAAGCGTGCGCCACACAGTTTTTCCGCCAGAGGCTTTGTCGATGTCCGCCAACGCCTTGTCAAAGGCTTCGCCTTCTTCGGCATCGGGGCCCACCACCGGCAGTGCAAACGCTGAAAAATCCACCGCAGCCAGTTCTTGCCCGCCCTCACCTTCGTGGCCATCAGCACCATCGGCATCGATCAACAGCGCGTCTTGGCCACGCGTCATGTTGATGTAGACCTCGGCCAGCAACTCGGCGTCCATCAGAGCGCCGTGCAGCGTGCGGTGGGTGTTGTCGACTTCGAGGCGGCGGCACAAGGCATCAAGCGAGTTGCTCTTGCCCGGGAACATCTCGCGCGCCATGACCAGCGTGTCGAGGATGCCATCGACGTGCTCGGTGAACACGCCCTTGCCCACGCGCTTGAGTTCGGCGTTCAAGAAGCCCACGTCGAAACTGGCGTTGTGGATGATGATCTCGGCGCCACGGCAGTAGTCCAAGATCTCATCGGCCAAGGCCGCAAACACGGGCTTGTCGGCCAGGAACTCGTCGGTCAGGCCGTGGATGCGGACGGCGTCTTCGTGGTTGGGCCGCTCGGGGTTGATGTAGAAGTGCAGGTGCCGGCCGGTCAGGCGGCGGTTGAACATTTCTACGCAACCGATTTCGATGATGCGGTCGCCCGACTCAGGGCTCAGGCCCGTGGTCTCGGTGTCAAGGAAGATCTGACGTGTCATGCCCAGACTCTAAACCCGCTCAGTGGTTTTCGCGTGCGTGGTTGATCGTGTACTTCGGAATCTCGATGGTCAGGTCGGTGCCCGCCACGAAAGCCTGGCAGCTCAAACGCGAATTGGGCTCCAAGCCCCAAGCGCGGTCCAGCAGGTCTTCTTCGGTTTCTTCGATCTCGTTGAGGCTGCGGAAGCCCTCTCGCACGACGACGTGGCAGGTGGTGCAGGCCGCGCTCATGTCGCAGGCGTGCTCGATCTCAATGTGGTTCTCGAGCAGGGCTTCGCAGATGCTGGTGCCTGGAGCCACCGTGAGCTCTTTGCCCTGGGGGCACAGGCTGGCGTGGGGCAGGATCTTGATGATGGGCATGTCGGGGGTCTCGGGGATCAGACTTGATCGAGTTTGCGGCCCGCCAGCGCTTGGCGGATGCTGCGGTTCATGCGCTCGGCGGCAAAGGCCTCGGTGCCGTTGGCAAGTGCTTTGGTGGCGGACTCCAAGGCCTCAAGGTCACCACGGTCGCAGCGCGAACCAATCTGCACCATGAGCTCGTCGATCTCAGCACGCTGCTCGTTGGTCAGCAAGTCGCCATCGGCATTCAGGGCGGTGCGGGTGGCTTCGAGCATGCGTTCGGCTTCGACGCGGGCTTCGCGCAAGGCGCGGTCTTTCATGTCGGCAGCGGCGGTGGTGAAACCTTCGCGCAGCATGTGGGCCACTTGGTCGTCGCTCAAGCCATAGCTGGGCTTGACGACCACCGAGGCCTCCACGCCCGAGATTTGCTCTTTGGCAAACACGCTGAGCAGGCCGTCGGCATCGACCTGGAAGCTGACGCGGATGCGCGCAGCGCCAGCGGCCATGGGCGGGATGCCGCGCAGCTCAAAGCGCGCCAGCGAGCGGCAATGCTCGACCTGCTCGCGCTCGCCCTGCACCACGTGCACGGCCAAGGCCGTTTGGCCATCTTTGAAGGTGGTGAAGTCTTGCGCCAAGGCGCAGGGGATGGGCGTGTTGCGCGGGATGATGCGCTCGGCCAGGCCGCCCATGGTTTCCAAGCCCAGCGAAAGGGGCAGCACGTCGAGCAAGAGCAACTCGCCATCGACGTTGTTGCCTGCCAGCTGGTTGGCCTGGATGGCCGCACCCAAGGCCACGACCTCGTCGGGGTTCAGGTCAGTCAGCGGGGTTTGCTTGAAGAAGCTGCCCACGGCATCGCGCACCGCGGGCATGCGGGTCGAGCCGCCCACCATGACCACGCCTTTGACGCCATCGGGCTTGACCTTGGCATCGCGCAGCACGCGCTTGACCGCTGCGAGCGACTTGTCGATCAGGGGCTTGACCAACTCGGCCAGTTGCTCGCGGGTGATGCTGCTGGACAGCATGCCGCCCGAGAGCGCGCACGAGAGGTGAGCGCTGCCATCGGTCGAGAGCTTTTCTTTGATGCGGCGAGCCGCCACCAGCACGGTGCGCTTGTCTTGCGGCGTCACGGCCTGCATCTTGGCGTCAGCCAGTGCGGTCTCGGCCAGCAGGTGATCGATGTCGTCGCCGCCCAGGGCCGAGTCACCGCCCGTGGCCACCACCTCGAACACGCCACGACTGAGCTGCAGCAGCGAGATGTCGAAGGTGCCGCCGCCCAGGTCGTAGATGGCGTACAGGCCCTCGGCACCGTTGTCCAGGCCGTAGGCAATGGCGGCGGCGGTGGGCTCGTTCAGCAGGCGCAGCACATTGAGGCCGGCCATTTGCGCGGCGTCTTTGGTGGCTTGGCGCTGGGCATCGTCGAAATAAGCGGGCACCGTGATGACCGCGCCAAACAGGTCGTCGTTGAAGGTGTCTTCGGCACGCTGGCGCAGGCTGGCCAGAATCTCGGCCGACACCTCAACCGGCGACTTCACACCGGCCACGGTCTTGACGGCCACCATGCCGGGCTGGTCTTCAAACTGATACGGCAGCTTGCCGGCATCGGGCAAATCGGCCAGGCGGCGACCCATGAAGCGCTTGACCGACACCACCGTGTTGAGCGGGTCTTCGGCCTGCGCCGACAGGGCCTCAAAGCCGATGTGGCGGCGGGTGTTGCCGCGGTCGTCGAGCATGTAGCGCACGGCCGATGGCAGCACCACACGGCCTTGTTCGTCGGGCAGGCATTCGGCGGCGCCGTGGCGCACAGCGGCCACCAGCGAGTGCGTGGTGCCCAGGTCAATGCCCACCGCGATGCGACGTTGGTGCGGGTCGGGCGATTGCCCGGGTTCAGAAATTTGCAGCAGGGCCATGGTGGTTCGGGTGGGCTTCAGCAGGCGTCTTCGTAACGCTCAAGGCGGGCATCGATCTCGTCAAGCAAGCGGTCGATGAACATGAGGGCGCGCACTTCTTGTGCGGCCAAGGCAGGCTGGGCCGACACATCCAGCAAGTCGGTGACACGGGCCAGTCGGGCCTGGCGGTCTTGCAGCACTTCGTCAGACAAGGTTTGAACCTCGTCCACGGTGGTCGCGTCTTCCAGGGCCTCGCGCCATTGCATTTGCTGCATCAAGAAGCTGCCCGGCATCGCCGTGTTGCTCTCGGACTGCACAGGGGCACCGGCCAGCTCGCACAGGTAAGCAGCTCGCTTGAGCGGGTCTTTGAGGCGCTGGTAGGCCTCGTTGACACGCACGGCCCACTGCATGGCCACGCGCTGTGAAGCGGCGCCTTGGGCGGCAAAGCGATCGGGGTGGACTTGGCCCTGCAAGGTCTTCCAGGCGGCATCGAGCTGGGCGCGGTCGAGCGTGAAAGCCCGGCTCAAGCCCAGCAAGGTGAAGTCGTCGGCGTCGATGTTCATGGCCAAAACCGGTCAGTTCGGAAAAGCGAAACCCCACCACAAGGCGGGGTTTCAGCAGGCGCTGGGCACAGGCCTCAGATGCGGAAGGACTCGCCACAACCGCAGCGGTCGCGCTCGTTGGGGTTGTTGAACTTGAAGCCCTCGTTGAGGCCTTCGCGCACGAAGTCGAGCTCGGTGCCATCGATGTAAGGCAGGCTCTTGGGGTCGACCAAGATCTTGACGCCCAGCTTCTCGAAGATGATGTCTTCGGGTGTCGCTTCATCGGCAAATTCGATCTTGTAGGCCAGACCCGAGCAGCCCGTGGTCTTGACGCCCAGGCGCACGCCCACGCCCTTGCCACGACGGCCCAGGTAACGGGTGATGTGGCGGGCGGCAGCCTCGGTCAAGCCCACGGACATGCCCGGGGTGGTCAAAGCAATCTCGGCCAGGGGCCCAGTGCCTGGGCCGCTGGTGCACGATCCGGTGGTGGCTTGATCAGGCGACATGTTTGGCCTTGTAGTCAATGACAGCAGCTTTGATGGCATCTTCGGCCAAGATCGAGCAGTGGATCTTGACGGGGGGCAAAGCCAGCTCTTCGGCGATCTGCGTGTTCTTGATGGTCAAGGCTTCGTCTAAAGTCTTGCCGCGCACCCATTCGGTCACCAACGAGCTCGATGCAATGGCCGAGCCGCAGCCGTAGGTCTTGAAGCGCGCGTCTTCGATCACACCGGTTTCCGGGTTGACCTTGATTTGCAGCTTCATGACGTCGCCGCAGGCCGGGGCGCCGACCATGCCGGTGCCCACGGTGTCGTCGCCGTTTTCAAACGAGCCAACGTTGCGGGGGTTTTCGTAGTGGTCAATGACCTTGTCGCTGTATGCCATGGTGATTCTCCAAGAACGAGATGAGCTTAGCGCTTTGACGAAAAGTCAGTGCGCTGCCCACTGAATGGTGCTGATGTCAATGCCGTCTTTGTACATGTCCCACAGCGGCGAGAGTTCGCGCAGCTTGGCCACGCGGTCTTTCAAGGTGGTCACGACGTAGTCGATTTCTTCTTCGGTGGTGAAGCGGCCGATGGTCATGCGCAGCGAGCTGTGGGCCAGCTCATCCGAGCGACCCAGGGCACGCAGCACGTAGCTGGGCTCGAGGCTGGCCGAGGTGCAGGCCGAGCCCGAAGACACTGCGATGCCCTTGATGCCCATGATCAGCGACTCGCCTTCCACGTAGTTGAACGAGATGTTCAGGTTGTGGGGCACGCGGCGATCGATGTCACCGTTGACGAAAATTTGCTCGATGCCCTGCAGGCCCTTGTAGAGACGCTGCTGCAGCGTGCGGATGCGCTCGTTCTCCGACGTCATCTCTTCGCGGGCAATGCGGAAAGCCTCGCCCATGCCAACGATCTGGTGCGTGGGCAAGGTGCCCGAACGCATGCCGCGCTCGTGACCGCCGCCGTGCATTTGCGCTTCGATGCGGATGCGGGGCTTGCGGCGCACGTACAAAGCGCCAATGCCCTTGGGGCCGTAGGTCTTGTGCGAGGCCAGGCTCATCAGGTCAACCGGCAGCGTGCTCAGGTCGATGGCGACCTTGCCCGTGGCTTGGGCCGCGTCCACATGGAACACGATGCCCTTTTCGCGGCACATGGCGCCGATGGTGGCGATGTCTTGGATGACGCCGATCTCGTTGTTCACGAACATGACCGAGATCAGGATGGTGTCTGGGCGAATGGCCGCCTTGAGGACATCGAGGTCCAGCAAGCCATCGTCTTTGACATCAAGGTAAGTGGCCTCGAAGCCCTGGCGCTCCAGCTCGCGCACGGTGTCGAGCACGGCCTTGTGCTCGGTCTTGACCGTGATGATGTGCTTGCCGCGCGACTGGTAGAAGTGCGCTGCGCCCTTGATGGCCAGGTTGTTGGATTCGGTGGCACCCGAGGTCCAGACGATCTCGCGGGGGTCGGCTCCGATCAGCTCGGCCACTTGCACGCGACCCCTCTCGACCGCTTCTTCAGCTGCCCAGCCGTAAGCGTGGGTGCGCGATGCGGGGTTGCCGAAGTTCTCGCGCAGCCAAGGGATCATGGCATCCACCACGCGCGGGTCGCACGGGTTGGTGGCGCCGTAGTCCATGTAGATCGGGAAGTGCGGGGTCATGTCCATGATGGGGACTCAAAAGTGCAAACAACAGGCTTTTGCCACCTGGCGAAAAGTCCAAGTGCGCCGCCTTGTGGTGGGCTGGTTATCGAAACTGGGCAACAGCTGCCCGCCTGAGCGGACAACCCTCAATTATCAGGCTGAGCGCCGACCTTGAACAAGCCGGGCGCCCAAGGCCCTCACTTGGTCAGGGCTGCGCCCAATGCAAACACCGAGTTCGGTGCCGTGACCTTGATGGGCTTGACCACGGGGACGGTCGAGATGGCGCGCTTGATCGGCTGGGCCTCGATAGAGACGCCCTTGGCGAGTTGGTCTTCGACCAGTTTGCGCAAGCTGATGGAGTCGAGGTACTCGATCATCTTGTTGTTCAAGGCCGTCCAGAGGTCGTGCGTCATGCAACGGCCACCATCGTCACCCATACAGTTTTCTTTGCCGCCGCAGCCAGTGGCATCAATGGGCTCGTCGACCGCCACGATGATGTCAGCGACGGTGATGTCTTCGGCCTTGCGACCCAGTGAGTAGCCGCCGCCAGGGCCACGCGTGCTTTCGACAAGCTCGTGGCGACGCAGCTTGCCAAACAGCTGCTCAAGGTAAGACAGCGAAATTTGTTGACGCTGGCTGATGGCGGCAAGGGCCACGGGCCCCGTGTGTTCACGCAGCGCCAAATCGATCATCGCGGTAACAGCGAAACGGCCTTTGGTGGTCAAACGCATGGCTTTCTCCTTCGGTCAGTGACTCGGGCGGCACCCAATACGGATCAGGGTTTACCAGTATGAGACTGCGCCGGGATCTCCGGCGAATCCGGGGCTTTGAATGCCCGAGTGATTAAGTCAATTATAGGGATCCCTACTGATTTGGTCAACTTAAGCCAAGGGAGTTCCCTAGGAATCCTGCATCAACGCAATCGCTTTTTTCAATGACCCGGCTGTGAGTCGCTTTGAACCGTGCCGGCAGGGCGCAGCGGGTCGAGCCGGCGCTGCAAATGCATCACCAAGCCATCGCAGGCCGCTTCGACCAGGTCCAACACGGCTTCAAACCCATCGGGGCCACCGTAGTACGGATCGGGCACCGACTGCACGCCGGCGTGCGGGCCGTCTGGGGGCAAAAAGTCGGTCACGCGCTTGAGTTTGCGCCGCACCTTGGGCTCGGGCGGGCAGCGCTCCTCGAGCAGGGCGAGGTTGTCCCAGTCCATGGCCAGGATCATGTCAAAGTCACTGAAGTCGCTGGCGTCCACCTTGCGCGCCTTGAGGCCAGTGAGGTCGTAGCCACGGCGATGGGCGTGTTTTTGCGAGCGCTCATCGGGCGGGCTGCCCACATGACCCGCGTGCGTTCCGGCCGAGTCCACATGAACGAGCGTGTGCAGGCCCGCCTCTTCGAGCTTGTGGCGCAGCACGGCCTCGGCGGTGGGGCTTCGACAAATGTTGCCCATGCAGACCATCAGCACCCTCACCTGGGCGTGCTCGCCCGTGTCTTCGGGCATGCGCGAGGCCGAAAACACCGAGTGCATGAACTTGTCTTTCATGGACTTGAACATCACTTGCGCCCCGCTTGGATCGGCACGATGTTGTCGTGCACCACGGCGCCGAAGGCCTGCTCCTTGAGGATGGCGAGTTGGTCGCGCAGGCGTGCAGCCTTTTCAAATTCAAGGTTGCGTGCGGCTTCCAGCATGTCCTTTTCAAGCTGCTTGATGCGCTTGCTGAGGTCTTTCTCTGACAAGGCCTCGGTGCCCTCCATCGAGCGCGACAAGGCTTCGGCGGCGCGCAGGTCGTCTTTGGCGGCGTTTGACATGACGCCGTCGATCATTTCTTTGACCTTTTTGTTGACGGTGCGAGGGGTGATGCCGTTTTCGAGGTTGTGCTCGATCTGCTTGGTGCGACGGCGCTCGGTTTCGCCCATGGCTTTGCGCATGGACTCGGTGATCTTGTCGGCGTACAAAATGGCGTTGCCATTCTGGTTGCGGGCGGCGCGGCCAATGGTCTGGATGAGGCTGCGCTCGCTGCGCAGGAAGCCTTCTTTGTCAGCGTCAAGAATGGCCACCAGCGAGACCTCGGGAATGTCCAAGCCCTCGCGCAGCAAGTTGATGCCCACCAGCACGTCGAACACGCCCAATCGCAGGTCGCGCAAAATTTCAACGCGCTCGACGGTGTCGATGTCGGAGTGCAGGTAGCGCACCTTCACACCGTTGTCGGTGAGGTAGTCGGTGAGTTGCTCGGACATGCGCTTGGTCAGGGTCGTGATCAGCACGCGTTCGTTTTTCTCGACGCGGATGCGGATCTCTTGCAGTACGTCGTCAACCTGGTGCGTGGCGGGCCGAACGGTCACGATCGGGTCCAGCAAGCCCGTGGGGCGCACGACCTGCTCGACCACCTGGCCAGCGTGCTGGTTTTCGTAGGCGGCTGGCGTGGCCGACACAAACACCACCTGGCGCATCTTGGTTTCGAACTCTTCGAACTTGAGCGGCCGATTGTCCATGGCCGAAGGCAGGCGGAAGCCATATTCAACCAAGGTGGTTTTGCGCGAGCGGTCGCCGTTGTACATGGCGCCCAGCTGGCCGATCATGACGTGGCTCTCGTCCAAGAACATGAGCGAGTCGCGCGGCATGTAGTCCACCAGCGTGGGCGGCGGCGCGCCTGGCGTGGCGCCCGACAGGTGGCGGGTGTAGTTCTCGATGCCCTTGCAGTGGCCGATCTCTTGCAGCATCTCCAGGTCGAACTTGGTGCGCTGTTCAACGCGCTGAGCCTCGACCAACTTGCCCTGCCCCACCAGCTCTTTGACGCGCTCGTTGAGCTCGTGCTTGATCGCCTCAATCGCCACCAGCACGCGCTCGCGCGGGGTGACGTAATGGCTGCTGGGGTAGATGGTGAAGCGCGGGATCTTCTGGCGGATGCGGCCCGTCAGCGGATCGAACAACTGGATCGAATCAATTTCGTCATCAAATAGCTCCAGGCGCACGGCCAACTCGCTGTGCTCGGCGGGGAACACGTCGATGGTGTCGCCGCGCACGCGGAAGGTGCCGCGGCTGAAGTCGGCATCGTTGCGCTTGTATTGCATGCGGATGAGCTGCGCAATCACGTCGCGTTGGCCCATCTTGTCGCCCACGCGGGTGATGAGGACCATCTGCATGTAGTCCTCGGGCTTGCCAATGCCGTAGATGGCCGACACGGTGGCCACGATGATGACGTCGCGGCGCTCGAGCAGGCTCTTGGTGGCGCTCAGGCGCATCTGTTCGATGGCCTCGTTGATGGCGCTGTCTTTTTCGATGAAGAGGTCGCGCTGAGGCACGTAGGCCTCGGGCTGGTAGTAGTCGTAGTAGCTGACAAAGTACTCCACCGCGTTGTGCGGGAAGAACTCGCGGAACTCGGCGTAGAGCTGCGCGGCCAGGGTCTTGTTGGGCGCAAACACGATGGCCGGGCGCCCTTGGCGGGCGATCACGTTGGCCATGGTGAAGGTTTTGCCTGAGCCGGTCACGCCCAGCAAGGTCTGGTACGACAAACCGTCTTCAATGCCTTCGCACAGCTGCGCAATGGCTGTGGGCTGGTCGCCGGCAGGAAGGTAAGGCTGGTAAAGCTCAAAGGGCGAGTCGGGAAACTGCACGAATTGACCGGCGCTGTGCTCGGTGCCCGCCAAGCCGGCCGTGACGATGCCTTCGGCCGCAATCGCCAGGGGTTGGGCACTTTTTGGCAGCTTTGCAGCAGGGTGAAGATCAATCGGCTCAGACATCCGCGTCACAGTTCGATAAAATAAAGGGTTTGCCCGATTTCGCACTGGTGGCCAAAAGCTGCCAGAACAGGCTCCAGATCCAGGTGATCTGGGGGGTGTTGCGCGAAATTCAGGTCT
>CANCFV010000055.1 GCA_947377275.1 Burkholderiales bacterium
GACGCCGTTGCCAAGAACGTCATCGGCCAAATCGTCAGCCGCTTTGAAGGCGCTGGCCTGAAGGTCGCTGCTGCCAAGCTGGTGCAACTGTCGCAAGCCGAAGCCGAAGCTTTCTACGCTGTGCACGCCGCACGTCCTTTCTTCAAGGACCTGGTTGGCTTCATGATCTCTGGCCCCGTGTTCGTGCAAGTGCTCGAAGGCGAAGGCGCCATCTTGAAGAACCGCGACCTGATGGGTGCCACTGACCCTAAGAAGGCCGAAAAGGGCACCATCCGCGCTGACTTCGCTGACAGCATCGATGCCAACGCCGTTCACGGTTCTGACGCCGCTGAAACCGCTGCTCAAGAAATCGCTTTCTTCTTCCCAGCATTGAACGTTTACAGCCGCTGAGCCCTGGCTCAACCGGAAGCAGCATGAGCGCAGTCAACCTCCTCGATTTCGACCTTGAAGGCTTGGCTGCATTTTGTGAGCAGTTGGGTGAAAAGCGCTTCCGCGCCACTCAACTGTTCCGCTGGATCCACCAAAAAGGCGCCACTGATTTCGAGCAGATGTCAGACCTGGCCAAGTCGCTGCGCAGCAAGCTGCAAGGCGTGGCCACCTTGACGCCTTTGACCGTGATCAGTGAGCACGTCTCGTCCGACGGCACCATCAAGTGGTTGTTTGACGTCGGGCAGGGCAATGCCATTGAAAGCGTCTACATCCCTGAAGACGACCGCGCCACGCTGTGCGTGTCATCGCAAGCAGGCTGCGCAGTTGGTTGTCGTTTTTGCTCGACCGGGCATCAGGGCTTCAGTCGCAACCTCACCACGGGCGAGATCACTGCCCAGCTCTGGTTTGCCGAGCACACGCTGCGCAAGCGTCTGGGCACCTCTGATCGCATCATCAGCAACGTCGTGATGATGGGCATGGGTGAGCCTCTGCAAAATTACAACGCCTTGGTCCCCGCACTCAAAACGATGCTGGACGACCATGGCTACGGCCTGTCTCGCCGCCGTGTGACAGTGTCGACCTCGGGTGTGGTGCCCATGATCGAGCGACTGATGGCCGACTGCCCTGTGGCCTTGGCCGTGTCGCTGCATGCGCCCAACGACCCTTTGCGCGACGAGTTGGTCCCGCTGAACAAGAAATACCCCATTGCCGAGTTGCTGGACACCTGCCGCGCTTACCTGAGCGCAGCCCCCCGCGATTTCATCACCTTCGAGTACTGCATGCTCGATGGCGTCAACGACACGCCCGAGCACGCGCAGCAGTTGATCCAGCTCGTCAAAGGCAAGATCAATTGCAAGCTCAACCTGATTCCCTTCAACCCTTTCCCGCAGTCGGGCCTGCGTCGCTCCGACCTGGCGCGGGTGCAGCAATTTGGCCGCGAATTGCAAGATGCGGGCATCGTCACCACCGTTCGCAAAACCCGTGGTGACGACATCGATGCGGCTTGTGGCCAGCTGGCCGGTGAGGTTCAAGACCGCACCAATGCCCGAGACCGGATGCTGCGTCAGCCGGTTGCCGTCAAAATCAGCCTGCCTAAACCCGGCGAACGTCATCGTTCGGGTCACTGACCCCGGCTGAGAGGCTCGCGAGCCTCTAAACTGAGCGTTTTTCTAGGAGACTCTTGCATGAGGATGCTTCGCACCTGGCTGATGGCCTGTTGCTGCCTGACCCTTTTGGTGTTGGGCGCCGGTCAGTTGGGTGGTTGCGCCACAGCGCAGGGCGGCGGCAGTCGGGCCACGCGTGGCGACATCGCCACATCGTCTGACGAAGGCGAATTGCGCAAGCGCGCCCGCCTGCGCCTTGAATTGGCGTCGACTTACTACGCGCAAGGCCAATACACGACGGCGCTGGACGAGCTCAAACAAGCCGTCAGCATCGACCCGTCCTTGCCAGCCGTGCATGAGTTCCGCGGCCTGATCTACGACGCCATGGGCGACAACGCCCGTGCCGAAGCCAGCTTCAAGCAAGCGCTGTCGCTCGACGAGAACGATGGCAGCGTGTTGCACAACTACGCATGGTTCTTGTGTCGCCAGCGGCAGTTTGCGGCGGCCGATGCTTTGTTTGAGCGCGCAGCGAGCCTGCCGCGCTCGGTTTCGACCAGCAAGACCCTCCTGGCCCGTGGCGTCTGCCAAGTCAGCGCAGGCTTGTACCCCGAAGCTGAGAAAACCCTGTTCAGAGCCTATGAGCTGGACCCTTCCAGTCCGGCAACCACCTTCAACCTTGCATCGGTGCTGTACCGGCGCGGTGAGTTGGAGCGTGCCCGTTTTTACGTGCGCCGCGTCAACGCGGTGAGCAATCAGGTGACCGCCGAGTCCTTGTGGCTGGCGGTTCGCATCGAGCAACGCCTGGGCAACAGCAATGGCCGTGACGAACTGGCCGCCCAATTGCGCAGTCGCTTCCCATCGGCGCGCGAAACCAATGCCCTCGAACTGGGTCGATACGATGAGTGAGCAGTCCCCCGTCACCTTCCATGCACCTGATGCGGGCAGCCGCACTGCAGGCGAGATCATCCGCGACGCCCGCCAAGCGCAGGGTTTGACGCTGGAGCAACTGGCCGGCGCCATCAAGGTTTCCGTGGCCAAATTGTCGGCGCTCGAAGAAGGGCGATTCGACGAGTTGCCGGACGCCAACTTTGCGCGCGCCTTGGCCATGACCTTGTGCCGAAGCCTCAAGTTGGACACCGCTGAAGTCCTGGCCCGATTGCCGGCAGCCAAGACCGCATCTTTGGTGACCGACAAGCAACCACTGAACCAGCCGTTCAAAGACGTTCGTCGCTCGTCGCCGCTGTTTGAGCACGGGTTCAACTGGTCGTCCTTGTTGTCTTTCAAGTGGCTGGCACCTGCCACGTTGTTGCTGGCGGCTGGGGCTGTTTATTTGGTGCCTGACAGCATCGAAATGCCCGCATGGTTGCAATGGCCGGCTGCGTCCGCGCCTGCCGCGGCTTCTGCTCCCGAGCCGTCGGCGTCTTCTGAGGCACTGTTGCCCCAGCCACCAGCGTCCGAGCCTGCGTCCGCTGCTTCGGGGGCGGTGATCACCTATGTGCCGGTGGCGCCTGCTTCGACACCCTCGTCGGCCACGTTGAGTCTGGACGTTTCGGAGGCCGCGGCCCAGTCGCCCTCGGGCGCCGCATCGGCCTCGGCTGCCGCATCGACCGTTGCGCCGGTGGTGGGGCACGACTTGGTGCTCAATGTCAGCTCCTCGTCTTGGGTTGACGTTCGCGATGTCAAGGGCATCAAGCTCTTGTCTCGTCAAGTTGAGGCGGGCGAGGTCCTGACCTTGCAGGGCCGTGCTCCGCTCAAATTGAACATTGGCAATGCACCCAGCGTGCGTGTCACCTACAGCGGCTTGCCCGTGGACTTGGCGCCCTACACGCGTGCCAATGTGGCGCGCCTGGAGTTGAAGTAAATGAGCCTTGAAAACCTGCGTCTGATTGATGTGGCCAAGCCGGCTGCTAGACGCTCCTTGCAGGCCCGCGTGGTCTGGGGCGACCGCGTGGTCACCATCGGTGGCGACGCCCCCGTGCGCGTGCAGTCCATGACCAACACGGACACCGTTGACGTGATCGGAACGGCCATCCAAGTCAAAGAGTTGGCCATTGCGGGATCTGAGCTGGTGCGCATCACCGTGAACACGCCTGAGGCTGCCGAGGCTGTGCCCCACGTGCGTGACCAACTCGATCGCATGGGCATCGATGTGCCGCTGGTGGGCGATTTCCACTTCAACGGCCACCGCCTGTTGACCGACTACCCCGCTTGTGCCCAGGCGCTGTCGAAATACCGCATCAACCCCGGCAACGTGGGCAAGGGCGACAAAAAAGACCGTCAGTTTGCACAGATGATCGAAGCGGCCATGCGCTATGACAAGGTCGTTCGCATCGGGGTCAACTGGGGCAGTCTTGACCAAGAGCTGCTGGCAGCTTTGATGGACGAGAACGCAGCCAGCGTCGACCCTTGGACGGCCAAGCAGGTCATGTATCAAGCGCTGATCAGCTCGGCGCTCCAGTCGGCCCAAGCCGCGCGTGACCTGGGCATGCGTCCTGAGCAAATCATCCTGTCGTGCAAGGTCAGCGGCGTGCAAGACCTGCTCAGCGTTTACCGTGGGTTGGCTCAGCGCTGCGACTACCCCTTGCACCTCGGCTTGACTGAAGCTGGCATGGGCACCAAGGGCACCGTTGCATCGGCTACGGCCTTGTCCATCCTCTTGCAAGAGGGGATTGGCGACACCATCCGTGTCTCGCTCACCCCGCAGCCAGGCGAGGCCCGCACACAAGAGGTGGTGGTGGCCCTCGAGATCTTGCAGGCCCTGGGCTTGCGCACCTTTGTGCCCAGCGTCACGGCTTGCCCCGGTTGCGGCCGCACCACCAGCACGGTGTTCCAGGACCTGGCCAAGCAAATCGACGACTACCTGCGCGCGCAGATGCCGGTTTGGCGCAAGCAGTTTCCGGGCGTTGAAAACCTCAAGGTGGCCGTGATGGGTTGCATCGTCAACGGCCCTGGCGAAAGCAAGCACGCAGACATTGGCATCAGCCTGCCTGGCAATGGCGAGGCGCCCGCTGCGCCCGTCTTCATTGACGGCGAGAAGGCCTTGACCCTGCGTGGCGATCGCATCGCCGAAGAATTCCAGCAACTGGTTCAGACCTACATCGAGCGCCGTTTTGCGCCTGTGGCCTCTGCTTGATCCCACAACAAAAAAATTCCTGATCCCATGGCCGAACAACTCAAAGCCATCAAAGGCATGAACGACATCCTGCCGCCCGAATCCGGGCGTTGGGAATGGCTCGAAGGCGTGGTCCGCCAGCTGATGCGCCGCCACGGCTACCTGAACATGCGCACGCCCATCGTCGAGCCTACGGCGCTGTTCGTGCGCGGCCTGGGCGAAGTCACCGACATCGTCGAGAAGGAGATGTACTCCTTCGAAGACAGCCTCAACGGCGACCGTCTCACCCTGCGCCCCGAGGGCACTGCCGGTGCCGTGCGCGCCATCAACGAGCACAGCTTCTTGTACGAAGGCGGCAAGCGCTTGTACTACATCGGCCCGATGTTCCGTCATGAGCGTCCGCAAAAGGGGCGCTACCGCCAGTTCCACCAGGTGGGCGCTGAGGTGCTGGGCTTTGCTGGCCCCGATGTCGATGCCGAACTGATCTTGATGACCGCCGCTTTGTGGCGCGACTTGGGGCTGACCATCGGCCAGGACATCTCGCTGCAAATCAACAGCCTGGGTCAGCCAGACGAACGTCAGGCGCATCGCCAGGCCTTGATCGCGCACCTGGAGTCACACCTCGACCTGCTGGACGACGAGGCCAAGCGCCGCCTGTACAGCAATCCGTTGCGCATCCTGGACACCAAAAACCCGGCGATGCAGTCGGTGGTTGAGGCAGCACCGAAGCTGATCGACTTCCTGGGCGACGCCTCGCTGGCGCATTTCAATGCCGTCAAAGACGTGCTGGACGCCGCAGGCGTGGCCTACCAGGTCAACACCCGCTTGGTGCGCGGCATGGACTACTACAACCTCACCGTGTTCGAGTGGGTGACCGACAAGCTCGGTGCCCAAGGCACGGTGTGCGGCGGTGGTCGCTACGATGGATTGATCGAGCAACTCGGCGGCAAGCCTGCGCCTGCAGTCGGCTGGGGCTTGGGCATGGAACGTTTGCTGCTGCTGCTGCAAGAGTTGGGCATCGAGCCACCGTCCAATGCGCCTGATGCGTTCGCCATGGCTTTTGCTGGCGTGCCTTTGCCCGTCGTTTTGCGCACGGTCGACGCCTTGCGCGCCCAAGGTGTGAGCGTGGTGCTCAACCCAGCCGGCAAGGATGGCCCCGCCAGCCCCAAGTCACAGTTCAAAAAGGCCGACGCCAGCGGCGCTCGCTTTGCCCTGGTTTTCGGCCCCGACGAGGTCGCCCAGGGCCAGGTCACCGTCAAGCCTTTGCGCGACGGTGGCGAACAGGTTTTGCGCCCATTGGCTGACATTGCCAACTGGGCTCCCTCGCTGACCGCCTCGCGCCAGTCATAATCCACCGCTCAAACACAACACGCACCGTCATGGCGACCTACGACCTTGAACAACAGGAACAGCTTGACCAGTTCAAGCACTTCTGGAAACAGTACGGCAACCTGATCACTTGGTTGTTGGTGCTCGTGCTGGGCGCATATGCGGCCTGGACGGGCTATCTGTACTGGCAGCAAAAGCGTGCCGCGGCCGCCGCCGGGCTGTACGAGGAAATGGACCGTGCAGCGCTCGCCAGCAACGCCGACAAGGTGGCTCAAGCCTTCGCAGACCTCAAGGCCAATTACGCCGGCACCACGTTTGCCGAGCAGGGCGCTTTGCTCGCTGCCAAGGCGGCCTCTGAGTTGGGCAAGCCCGAGAACGCGAAAGCGGCGCTGCAATGGCTGGTCGACTCTGGCAAGAACGCGAATCTGGTGAGTGTGGCGCGCTTGCGCCTGGCCGGCATGCAGATGGATGCCAAGCAGTACGACGAAGCGCTCAAGACTTTGAATGCCGACGTGGTTGCCGAGTTCGCGCCATTGGCCGCTGATCGCCGTGGCGACGTTTTGCTGGCCCAAGGCAAAAAAGACGATGCCGCCAAGGCTTACCTTGAGGCTTGGAAGGGCCTGGACGCCACCGTCGAGTACCGCCGTTTTGTCGAAGGCAAATTGACCTCGCTGGGCCAGTCGCCCGTCATGGCAGACAACAAGGTTTCGCCCACCGGCCAAGCCGTGTCCGCAGGCCTGCCGCCAGGCATCGCGCCTACCTCCAAGTGATTTGCGCCCCGTTCGTTGTCATGGGCTGATGCCCGTGTGGAAGCTCACATGATCCTCAATCAGACCGCTGCCCGTTGGGCGTTGCGCACGGCCGTTCTGGCCGCCACTGCCATTCTGGCTGCCTGCGGCACCAGCAAGCCCAAACCGGCACCGCTCGAATCCCTGCAGCCCACGGTCCGTTTGTCGACCGTGTGGTCTCAGCGCGTGGGTTCGGTCGAAGGGCCTGTGGCACTGGCGCTGGCCAATGGCTCGGTCACCACGGCCAGCACAGATGGCCGCATCGTCTCTTTTGATGTGGCCACGGGGCGCGAACGCTGGCAAGCGCGCGCCGATGCCGACTTGACCGCAGCGGTTGGCAGTGACGGTCGCTACGCCGCCGTGGTCACGGCCAACAACGAACTCCTCTCGTTCGACCAAGGCAAGCTGCTCTGGAAAGAGCGTCAGCCTGGCCGCGTGATCACAGCCCCTTTGGTGGCCGGTGAGCGCGTCTTCATCCAGGCGGTTGACCGCAGCGTGCGCGCCTACGACGCTCAAGACGGCCGTTGGCTGTGGAACTATCAGCGCCCTGGTGGTGAGCCTCTGGCGCTGGCCTCGGCCGGGGTGGTCACCGCCTTCCGCGACACCTTGGTGGTGGGGCAGGGCGCTCGTTTGGTCGGACTCGATCCGCTCAAGGGCACCGTGCGTTTTGACGTCAACGTGGGTACGCCCCGTGGCAGCAATGAGGTCGAGCGTCTGGCTGACCTCGTGGGGCCGGTTGCCCGTGCCGACGACGAAGTCTGTGTCCGCGCTTTCCAACTCTCCGTGGCTTGCCTCGAATTGAACCGTGGCAGCCTGCGCTGGAGCCGTCCCCAAACGGGCATCCAAGGTGTGGGTGCGGATGAACGCATCGTGGTCGGAGCCGATGGCGCCGACCGCATCACTGGCTGGAAAACCGACAATGGCGACATCGCCTGGCGTGTGGACCGCTTCACCCGCCGCGGCCTGAGTGCCATTGCCCTGTGGGGAGACCGTGTTGCCTTTGGCGACCAAGATGGCTACCTCCACGTTCTGTCGGCCACCGATGGCCGCACCCTGGCCCGCATCGAGCTGGATGCCGCGCTGGCCAGTGCGCCCGTGGTCTCTGATCAGCTCTTGTTGGTCGTCACCCGTCGTGGCACGCTGTACGCATTGCGTGCCAACTGATTTTTTCTCTGGAACCTCATGAAACCTGTCATTGCGCTGGTCGGACGCCCCAACGTCGGCAAATCGACGTTGTTCAACCGCCTGACCAAATCACGCGATGCCATCGTCGCTGACTTCGCTGGGCTTACCCGCGACCGCCACTACGGCGAAGGCCGCATGGGCTCGAGCGAGTTCATCGTCATCGACACCGGCGGCTTCGAGCCCGATTGCACGTCCGGTATCTTCAAAGAGATGGCCAAGCAAACACGCCAGGCCGTGGCCGAGGCCGATGCGGTCGTGTTCGTGGTCGACGCCCGAAACGGCCTCTCGGCCCAGGACCATGACATCGCTCGCTACCTTCGCACCGCCAACAAAAAGGTGCTGCTGGCTGCCAACAAGGCCGAAGGCATGCAGGCCGGACACCAGTTGGCCGAGTTCTACGAGCTTGGCATGGGGGAGCCCATCGCGATTTCTTCGGCCCATGGCCAAGGCATTCGCAGCCTGCTCGACATGGCGCTGGAAGAGTTCCAAGTCGATGAAGACGAAGAGGAATTGCTCGAAGACGATCCCAACAAGCCCATCCGCCTGGCGGTGGCAGGTCGGCCCAACGTGGGCAAGTCCACGCTGATCAACACCTGGCTGGGCGAAGAGCGCCTGGTGGCATTTGACATGCCGGGCACCACTCGCGATGCCATCAGCGTGCCCTTCGAGCGCGATGGTCGTAAGTTCGAGCTGATCGACACCGCCGGCTTGCGTCGCAAGGGCAAGGTGTTTGAAGCCATCGAAAAGTTCTCGGTGGTCAAAACCCTGCAGGCCATTTCAGACGCCAACGTCGTGTTGCTGCTGGTCGACGCCACCCAGGGCGTGACCGAGCAAGATGCCCACATCGCCGGCTTCGTGCTCGAGTCTGGCCGCGCCGTGGTGATCGCCATCAACAAGTGGGATGCAATCGACAGCTACCAGCGCGAAATGCTGCAACGCTCCATCGAGCAGCGTTTGGCTTTCCTGAAGTTTGCGCCCGTGCTGCACATTTCGGCCATCAAGCGCCAGGGCCTGGGCCCGCTGTGGACTGCCATCGCCAACGCCTGGGCTTCTGCCGTTTGCAAGATGCCAACCCCTGTGTTGACGCGCTTGCTGCTGGAAGCGGTGCAATACCAGCAGCCCAAGCTGGCCGGCGCCTTCCGCCCCAAGCTGCGTTACGCCCACCAAGGCGGACAAAACCCTCCCATCATCGTGGTGCACGGCAATTCGCTGGAGCATATTTCCGAGTCCTACAAGCGCTACCTCGAAGGGCGTTTCCGCGAGCACTTCCGCCTCAGCGGCACGCCCCTGCGCATTGAAATGAAATCGTCTCACAACCCGTTTGTGGACAAGGGCTGAGCCTGATCCGGCACAAGACCCTCTACGCCTTGCGGGTGGGGTCTGTGTTATGGTGACATCTCCAAAACTTTTCTTTTAACACGGAGCATATCGTGAGCAACAAAGGGCAACTCCTACAAGACCCGTTTCTGAACCTTCTGCGTCGCGAGCACGTGCCAGTGTCCATTTATTTGGTCAACGGCATTAAGCTGCAAGGGCATATCGAATCGTTTGACCAATACGTCGTGCTGCTTCGCAACACGGTGACCCAAATGGTCTACAAGCATGCCATCTCCACGGTGGTCCCCGGTCGTGCAGTGAATTTCCACGCTGCCGAATCGACCGAAGAATGATCTGCACCCATTGAGCAGATCTTCCCACCCAGCCGACCCAAGCCACGACGCTTTGACATCCTCTTCGTCTGTGCTGAGCCCTTCCGAGGACCCGCGGGTCGTGTTGGTGGGAGTCGATTTTGGGCGCGGGTCCTCATTTGACCCGACCCTCGACGAATTGGCTTTGTTGGCTGAGTCAGCCGGCGACGTGCCTGTGGCCAAGATCACGGCGAAACGCAGTGCACCAGATGCTGCTTTTTTCGTCGGCTCTGGCAAAGCCGATGAGATCAAGTCCGTCGTGGCGCTGTACCAGGCCCACGGCGTGATCTTTGATCAGGCCCTGTCCCCCGCGCAGCAACGCAACCTAGAGCGCCATTTGGGCGTAGAGGTGCTTGACCGCACGGGCCTCATCCTCGAAATTTTTGGCGCCCGCGCGCGCAGCCACGAGGGCAAGTTGCAGGTCGAGCTCGCTCGATTGCAATACCTCTCAACGCGTCTGGTGCGCCGCTGGTCTCACTTGGAGCGTCAGCGCGGCGGTGTTGGCCTGCGAGGCGGACCTGGCGAAACCCAGATCGAACTGGACCGCCGCATGATCGACCAGAAGATCAAATCGCTCAAAGAGCGTTTGGTCAAGGTCAAAAAGCAGCGCAACACGCAGCGCCGCTCGCGTGAGCGTGCGGGCACTTTCCGCGTCTCTTTGGTGGGTTACACCAACGCGGGCAAGTCAACTTTGTTCAATGCATTGACCAAAGCCGGCACTTACGCGGCCGACCAACTCTTCGCCACGCTCGACACGACCACGCGTCAGATGTTCTTGGCTGAGGCCCAGCGCAGTGTGACCTTGTCTGACACCGTGGGTTTCATCCGAGACCTGCCACACAGTCTGGTCGAGTCTTTCGAGGCCACCTTGCAAGAGGCCGCTGAAGCCGATGTGCTGCTGCATGTGGTGGACGCTTCCAGCCCGGTTTTGCAAGAGCAAATCGACGAAGTTCTGCGGGTGCTGGACAGCATCGGTGCCACCGATGTGCCTCAGGTGTTGGTGTTCAACAAGTGCGATTGCCTGCCTGAGCACCAGCAGCCGCGCCATGCGCGCGACATTTACGAGTTGCCCTCCGGGCGCCGATGCATCCGCGTCATGGCCAGTGCCCTCAAGGGTGTGGGCATGGATGTGTTGCGCCAGGTGCTCGCTGAAGCTGCTTTGAACGGATTGGAAGGTGGTGCAGACGCTGATTTGGCGTCTGATCCTCGCTTCGCCGTGCACAATCACCCTGTTTCAGAGGCGCCCACCCCGGAGCGCCCTGGTCTTCCAACCATCGGAACATGAACATGCAATCCCTGCAAACGGGCCAAGCGTCCGTCCAAAGGCAAACCTCGGCACTGGGTGCCGCCAGCTGGGCCTTGGCGTCTGGCGCTGTGGTCCGTGCAGCCTGGCTGGTGAGCCATGCAGCGCGCACACTGGCCTCGGGGAAGGTGCCGTCTCACGTCATGCTCAACGACCGTCGTGACGGTCCGCCGGATCTGGACGAACTCTGGCGCGATTTCAATCGCAAGCTCAGTGGCGTGTTCTCTGGCAAGGGCGGCTCCGATGGCGGCGGCCCAGGCAACATCACCCCCGAACCCACTGGCGCTGGCTTGGGTGCTGGCCTCATCGCAGGGCTCGTGGCCTTGGTCTGGCTAGGCAGTGGCTTTTTCATCGTTCAAGAAGGCCAGCAGGGCGTGGTGATGTCCTTTGGCCGCTTCAGCCACACGGTGGACGCCGGTTTCCAATGGCGTGGCCCATACCCTTTCCAAAGCCACGAAATCGTCAACCTGACGCAACTGCGTTCGGTGGACGTGGGCAGCAGCTCGGTCATGCAAGCCACTGGTTTGCGCGACTCATCGATGTTGACCCGCGACGAGAACATCGTTGACATCCGCTTCACCGTCCAGTACCGCTTGCAAGACGCGCGGCAGTACCTGTTCGAAAACCGCAGCTCTGATGAAGCTGTGCAGCAAGCAGCCGAATCGGCCGTGCGTGAGATCGTGGGCAACAGCACGATGGACTCGGTGCTTTATGAACAGCGCGATGCCATCGCCACAGAGCTGGTCAAATCCATCCAAGGGCAGCTCAACAAGCTCAAGGCCGGTGTGACCGTTGCGAACGTCAACGTCCAAAGTGTGCAAGCCCCAGAACAAGTGCAAGCTGCCTTTGACGACGCCTTCAAGGCGGGTGCTGACCGCGAGCGCCTCAAGAACGAAGGTCAAGCCTATGCCAATGACGTCATTCCCAAGGCGCAGGGCACGGCCGCGCGCCTGCGTGAAGAGGCTGCCGGTTACTCGGCCCGCGTGGTTGCGCAGGCCGAGGGTGACGCTCAGCGCTTCAAGGCTGTGTTGACCGAGTACCAAAAGGCCCCCGGGGTGACCCGCGATCGCCTCTACATCGACACGATGCAACAGGTTTACAGCAATGTGACCAAGGTGATGGTCGACGCCCGTCAGGGCTCCAATTTGCTGTATCTGCCTCTCGACAAGTTGGTCCAGTTGAGCGGTGGCGCCAATGGCGTCGCACCTGCTGCAGCTGCCAATGGCGCGGCAGCCCCAGCCTCTGCTGGTGATGCGGCTGGTGGCACGTCCGCTCCCGCGGCACCCAACGCTGATCCGCGCTCGCGAGATGGTCTGCGTGGCCGCGACCGCGATGGCCGCTGATTGACCGCACTGACTGCCAAGGAATTTTTCATGAACCGCATAGGTACCATCCTGGTTGGCGCTTTGCTGGCCATCATCATTGCCTCGTCGACCCTGTTTGTGGTTGACCAGCGCCAGTTCGCTGTTGTGTACGCACTGGGCGAAATCAAAGAAGTCATCAGTGAGCCCGGACTCAAGCTCAAACTGCCGGCTCCTTTGCAAAACGTGGTCATGCTCGACCGCCGCATCCAGACGCTCGACAGCGCCGAAACCCGTCCGATTTTCACGGCCGAAAAGAAGAGCCTGGTGATCGACTGGCTGGTCAAGTGGCGCATCACCGAACCCAAGCAATTCATTCGCAATAACGGGGTCGACATCCGCAACGCAGAAAACCGTTTGTCTCCGATCGTGCAGGCCGCCCTGAACGAAGAGGTGACCAAGCGTACCGTGGGTGCGATGCTTTCTGCCGAGCGCGAAAAGGTTATGCAAGGCGTGATCCGCCGTTTGGCGGATGATGGCAAGTCCTTTGGCATCGAGATCGTCGACGTTCGCATCAAGCGCGTTGACTTCGCGGCCAACATCACCGAGTCGGTCTACCGCCGCATGGAGTCTGAGCGCAAGCGCGTGGCCAACGAGTTGCGCTCGACCGGTGGCGCGGAAGGTGAAAAGATCCGCGCTGACGCTGATCGTCAGCGTGAAATCATCGTGGCCGAAGCCTACCGCGACGCCCAAAAGCTCAAGGGCGAGGGCGACGCCAAGGCCTCGACCATTTACGCTGAAGCGTTCGGTAAAGACCCCCAGTTTGCGCAGTTCTATCGCAGCTTGGAGGCCTACCGCTCGACCTTCCGCAACAAGTCTGACCTGATGGTGCTGGACCCCAGCAGCGAGTTCTTCAAGGCCATGCGCGGCAATGGTGCTGCGGGCACTGCACCCGCTGGCAAAAAATGATGCTGGCACGGTGACTCGACAGAGCCATGCCTGATGCGATCTGGACGGCCCTGGCCCTCTTGCTGGTTCTGGAGGGCCTCATGCCTGCGATCAACCCTGGTGGTTGGCGCCGCATGTTCGAGCAAATCATGCACTTGAGCGACCAGCAAATCCGCTGGATGGGCTTGGTCAGCATGGTGATTGGTTTGCTGGCACTGTGGCTCATTGACGCTTTGAACTGAGCCCTTCTCGGGCATTGATCCACGACGGGATTGCCCCGCGGTCGTCATCCGCCTGTAGAATCTCGTTTTTAACCCCCACACACTTTTTTATGTCGTCTGCTTGGCTGTTGCCAGAGCACATTGCTGACGTGTTGCCGTCGCAAGCTCGCCGCCTGGAAGAGCTGCGCCGCATTTGGCTGGACGCCGCCCGTAGCTACGGCTACGAGTTGGTCATGCCGCCCATGCTTGAGCATATCGAATCTCTGCTGTCGGGGACAGGGCACGCGCTCGACCTCAAAACCTTCAAGCTGGTTGATCAGTTGAGCGGCCGCACACTCGGCTTGCGCGCTGACACCACGCCCCAGGTCGCGCGCATTGATGCCCATTTGCTCAACCGCCGCGGGGTGACGCGCTTGTGCTACTGCGGCCCAGTGCTTCACACCCGTCCTGCCAGTCCTCATGCCAGCCGAGAGCCTCTGCAGTTGGGCGCTGAAATCTATGGCCACGCGGGCATGGAAGCCGACTTGGAATCCACCGACCTCGCCTTGGGTGGCCTGCAGGCAGCCGGCTTGTCTGGTTTGGTGCTCGACTTGTCGGACGTTCGACTCGTGGAGGGCGTGCTCAAAGGTTTGGGTGTGGACCAACTCGATCCCGCTCAACACGCCAGCTTGGTGCAAGCGTTGACCAGCAAGGACGTGGCGCAATTGCGCGAGCTGGCCGGACAGGGCGCGTTGGCCCACGTCGTCAACGCGGCCGCCGTGCTGGTGGCGTTGACCAAGCTTTTTGGCGCTGACGATGTCCTGGTCCAGGCTCGCGAGTTGTTGCCCTCTCACCCCTTGGTGGATGCCGCTTTGAGCGACCTGGCCTGGCTGGCCGCGCAACTGCGTGAGGCCCACCCGCAGGCCATGATCGGGTTCGACCTCTCTGACCTCAGTGGCTATGCCTACTACAGCGGTACCCGCTTTGCGGTTTACGCCCAAGGCCATGCTGACGCGCTGGTGCGCGGAGGCCGTTACGACGAGGTGGGGGCGGTGTTTGGCCGTCGTCGCCCGGCGGTGGGCTTCAGCCTCGACCTCAAGATCATCGCCGACCTCCTGACGGGCTCGAAAGGCCCGAACGTGCGCGCCGCTGTGCGTGCACCGTGGGGGCAGGATGCCGATTTGCGCGACGCCGTTCGCGCACTCCGCGGGCAGGGCCACACCGTGGTGTGCGTGCTGCCTGGACATGAACACGACGTCCAAGAATTTGACTGCGACCGAGAGCTCGCACTGGTCGATGGACGCTGGACGGTGCGCGCGCTCTGAGCGCAGCCGTTCACCCAATCTGCGAAACAGGATTCCGCCATGCAAAGCACTTCCGCGTCGGCTCGCGCCGCCACTGCATCTGCCCGTAACGTCGTGGTCGTCGGCACCCAATGGGGTGACGAAGGCAAAGGCAAAGTTGTTGACTGGTTGACCGACCATGCTGCTGCCGTGGTCCGCTTTCAAGGTGGTCACAACGCCGGCCACACCCTGGTCATCAAAGGAAAGAAAACGGCCTTGCAACTGATCCCCTCCGGCATCATGCGCGAGGGCGTGGCCTGTTACATCGGCAACGGCGTGGTGGTGGACCCCACCCACCTGCTGTCCGAAATCAAGCGCCTGGAAGATGCCGGCTTGAACGTCCGCTCGCGCCTGTTCATCAGCGAATCCTGCCCGTTGATCCTGCCTTTCCACGTCGAAGTCGACAAGGCCCGTGAGGCCCTGCGCGAATCCAGTGGCAGCGGCAAGATTGGCACGACCGGCAAGGGCATCGGCCCCGCCTATGAAGACAAGGTTGCGCGTCGCGCCCTGCGTGTGCAAGACCTCAAGCACCCAGAGCGCTTTGCAGTCAAGCTCAAAGAGTTGCTTGACCTTCACAACTTTGCGCTCACAGGCTACCTCAAAGGCACACCGCTCGAATTCCAGCCCATTTACGACCAAGCCATGAAGGCCGCTGAGCAAATTTTGCCCATGCTGGCCGACGTCGGCGTCAAGATCCACGGGCACAACGTGGCGGGCGGCAGCGTGTTGTTCGAAGGTGCGCAAGGCACTTTGCTCGACATCGATCACGGCACCTATCCCTACGTGACGTCCAGCAACTGCGTTGCGGGCAACGCCGCAGCCGGCTCTGGCGTGGGCCCTGACAAGCTGCACTACATCTTGGGCATCACCAAGGCCTACACCACCCGCGTGGGCAGCGGCCCCTTCCCGACCGAGCTGGATTGGGAGACCGAAGGCACCGTTGGCCACCATCTGGCCACCGTCGGGCAAGAGCGCGGGACTGTGACTGGCCGCGCGCGTCGTTGCGGATGGCTAGACGCCGCTGCGCTCAAGCGCTCTGTGTTGATCAATGGCATCTCTGGCATTTGCCTGACCAAGCTGGACGTGCTTGACGGCCTCAAAGAAATCAGCGTTTGCACCGGCTACATGCTGCGTGGTCAGCGCGTCGACATCCTGCCCTTGGATGCCGACGACATCATTGCTTGCGAACCCATCTACGAAAGCTTCCCCGGCTGGGAAGGCACCACCTTCGGTATCACCGAGTGGGACAAGCTGCCGGCCAATGCGCGCGCCTATCTTGAGCGCGTGCAGGCATTCATCGGCGCACCGATCGACATGGTCTCCACCGGTCCAGATCGCGACCACACCATTTTGCTGCGTCACCCCTATCTGGGTTGATCTGGCTGATCGCACCCATTGACCATCCGTTTCGTCGAAGGAATCCCCATGCTCACCGATGATGGCAAGCATCTCTACGTCTCGTGGGACGAGTACCACCAATTGATCGAGCGCCTCGCTCTGCAGGTCCACGCTTCTGGCTGGGAGTTTGACCAGATCTTGTGCCTTGCCCGTGGCGGCATGCGCCCTGGCGATGTGCTGTCGCGCATCTTTGATCGCCCGCTGGGCATCATGTCGACCAGTTCATACCGCGATGATGGCGGGACCTTGCAAGGGCGTCTGGACATGGCCAAGTACATCACCATGCCTAAGGGGGAGTTGGCTGGGCGTGTTCTCTTGGTTGACGATCTGGCGGACTCGGGTGTGACCCTGCGTGCCGTGGTGGACAGGTTGCGCAGCATGCCGGCCATCTCGGAGTTGCGTTCGGCTGTGATCTGGGTGAAGGGGGTGTCAACCTATGCGCCCGACTACCATGTTGAGAGTTTGCCGACCAGCCCCTGGATCCATCAGCCGTTTGAGGAGTATGACAACCTGCGGCCTGATGCTTTGCTGAAAAAAAGCAGGCAATGAACGTGCCCCTGGGTGCGGCTTGAACATGAAGCAGCCTGCGGGCTGCTTTTTTCATGGGTGATCGAACGCTTGTTGGTGCCGACAGCTTGAGCCGCGCGCCAATGAGAAAAGCCGCTTGATTTTCATCAAGCGGCTTCTTCAATTTGGTGCCCAGGAGAGGACTCGAACCTCCACGGAGTTACCCTCTAGTACCTGAAACTAGTGCGTCTACCAATTCCGCCACCTGGGCAGGTGCTTCTTTTGCTTTTCTCTGTGTCAGAGATCAGCCAAGACCAATAATGTAGCACGCTTTTTATAGTGCTTTCGAGGCCCGTCTGCCTTTTGTCTTTTTGTGGCCACTGGGGGGGCAGGGGAGTCGGCATCGTGCGCTCCCTTCTTTCACTTCGCGGGGCGCTGTGCGCATAAGTGCTGGCTAGTGGTGTAACCTGGGACGAACATGCAGCCAGCCTTGATGTCTCCTGACGCTTGCCCAGCGCGCGCACTTTGCTTCAAAAGTCGCGGCGGTGTCGTGTCGGTGCCAACGCTGGTGCAATGTGGGCTACAGCCCTCCATCATTTCAGCGCAGCACAAAACAAAAAGCCGCTTGACATGTCGTCAAGCGGCTTCTGTATTGGTGCCCAGGAGAGGACTCGAACCTCCACGGAGTTACCCGCTAGTACCTGAAACTAGTGCGTCTACCAATTCCGCCACCTGGGCAGGTAGCTGTTTCACTCATCTCTCTGCGCTTCAAACATTTGCTGTTGCATTTGCTTTGGCACGATCAGCGAAGAGCGCTACTTTAGCATCAAAATAAGGTCTATGACAACACCCACCCCAAATTTTGTGAACCTCATGAGCGAGATCGTCGGCGTGGTGCAAGGGCACCGCGATGGCCACGGCTTTGTCCAGGCCGATGAGGGCGACGTCAGCGTCTACCTGCCACCCCAGGAGATGCGCTCGGTCATGCACCGCGATCGCATCAAGGTCCGCGTGGTTCGGTTCGACCGCCGCGGGCGGCCGGAAGGCCAGGTGCTGGACATCATCGAGCGCCGCAAAACGCCAATCATTGGCCGCTTGCTGCACGAAGGCGGCGCTTGGCTTGTGGCGCCCGAGGATCGGCGTTTTGGCCGCGACATCCTGATCCCTGCGAAGGCCACAGCGAATGCTGAGCCAGGCCAGGTTGTGGCAGTCGAGCTGACAGAGGCGCCGTCTCTGTTGGCGCAGCCCGTTGGTCGGGTGTGTGAGGTGCTGGGCGGCATTGATGATCCTGGCATGGAGATCGAGATTGCCGTGCGCAAGTACGAGGTGCCGCATCGATTCAATGACGATGTCATGGCGCAGGCGGCCAAGTTGCCAGAGAAGCTGCGTCCGGCAGACAAAAAAGGCCGCATCGACTTGACCGATGTGCCCTTGGTCACCATCGACGGTGAGGATGCGCGCGACTTTGACGACGCCGTGTATTGCGAGCCTGCGACGATTGGCCGCAGCAAGAAGCCCAACGGCTGGCGCTTGATTGTCGCCATTGCTGACGTGAGTCACTACGTCAAGCCAGGCGAGCCGCTGGACCGCGATGCCTATGAGCGCGCCACGTCGGTGTACTTCCCGCGGCGCGTGATCCCAATGCTGCCTGAGAAGCTCTCCAACGGCTTGTGCTCGCTCAACCCTGAGGTCGAGCGCCTGTCGATGGTGTGCGACATGCTGGTCACGCAAGAGGGTGAGGTTCACGCCTATCAGTTCTTCCCGGCAGTGATCAACTCTCATGCCCGCTTCACGTACACCGAAGTGGCCACCATTTTGGGCAACACCCGGGGTCCTGAGGCTCTCAAGCGCGGCGAGCTGGTCGAGCACCTGCTGCATCTGCATGAGGTCTACCGCGCTTTGCTCAAGGCCCGGGCGGGCCGTGGTGCGATCGACTTCGAGACCACCGAAACTCAGATTGTGTGTGACGACAACGGTCGCATCGCCAAAATCGTGCCGCGCGTGCGCACCGAGGCGCACCGCCTGATCGAGGAGGCCATGTTGGCCGCCAACGTGTGCTCGGCGGACTTCATCACCCGTGGCAAGCACCCGTCACTGTTCCGGGTGCACGAAGGGCCAACGCCCGAGAAGCGTACGCTGCTCAAAAACTACCTCAAGGCTTTGGGCTTGGGTCTGAGCATTGGTGATGAGCCCAAGCCTGGCGATTTCCAGGCCATCGCGCAGGCGACCAAAGAGCGGCCCGACGCCACGCAGATCCACACGATGTTGTTGCGTTCGATGCAGCAGGCCATCTACACCCCGTCCAACAGCGGTCACTTCGGCTTGTCGTACGAGGCGTACACACATTTCACAAGCCCGATTCGGCGTTACCCCGATCTCTTGGTGCACCGCGTGATCAAGGCCTTGCTGGGCGGCGGGCGGTACGGCCTCAAGGTGCCGCCTGTGCAGTCGTCCGTGGGTAATTTCAAGCGCAAGCCAGGTCAGGCTGCTGGCGCCAAGGGTTTGCCCATGCCGCCAGTGAAGGTGGCGCGCCTCAAGTTGCCGCCAGAAGAGGCTGCCGCATGGGAGACCGTCGGCATCCATTGCAGTGCCAATGAGCGTCGTGCAGATGAGGCCTCACGCGATGTCGAGGCTTGGCTCAAGTGCATGTTCATGCGCGAGCGCCTGGGTGAGGAGTACGGCGGTACGGTGACCACCGCGACCAGCTTTGGGCTGTTTGTGCAGCTCGATGGTTTGTTTGTTGAGGGCCTGATCCACATCACCGAGTTGGGTGGTGAGTATTTCCGCTTCGATGAGGCGCGGCAGGAGTTGCGTGGTGAGCGCACCGGTGTGCGTTACGGGGCTGGTGCCCGCTTGCGCGTCCAAGTCAGCCGTGTGGACCTCGATACCCGAAAGATCGACTTCCGCATCGTTCGCGAAGGTGCGGAGCTGCGCCCGGTGACCCCGGCGTCGGCAGTTCGTAAGCGCGGGCGCGGTGGTGAGCAGGCCTCTTGGTCTGGCCAGGCCAGCGCCCAAGAAGAGTTGGCAGGGGTGCAGGGTGCTGACCGTGAGGTCAAGCGCGCGGCCAAGGCCGCCACGCGTGGTGCCAAGCATGCGGGCAAGGTGCGCGATCGCCATGCCCCCGAAAGCGTAACGGCGCCAGTGGAGGAGGCTGCGCGGCCTCGCGCTGCGAAGGCGGCTGGGAAAAAGGCCGCGGGCCGCAAGAGCGCACGCCCCAAGCGCTGACGAGCGCACGACTGGCTGCCGTCGGTGGTCAGTCGTGCGTTTTCATGCTAGAATCGTCGGGTTTGCCCGAAATGGTTCGGGCGAGCGCATAACCAAACGCGAAATCGCCAATCCAAGGTGTCAGCCCAGCTTTGTGAGCAGGGTTTGATCGCTGGCGATTTCTAGATCCAACCTCTGGAGCATCACATGTCTGTATCCATGCGCGAAATGCTGGAAGCCGGTGTCCACTTTGGCCACCAAACCCGCTTCTGGAACCCCAAGATGGCCCCGTACATCTTCGGTCATCGCAACAAGATCCACATCATCAACCTTGAGAAGACGCAGCCTGCGTTCGAAGAAGCGTTGAAGTTCGTGCGCCAACTGTCGGCTCGCCGCGGCACCGTGATGATGGTCGGCACGAAGCGTCAAGCCCGTGATGTCGTCGCCCTGGAAGCTGCCCGCGCTGGCGTGCCTTTCGTCAACCAACGCTGGTTGGGCGGCATGCTGACCAACTTCAAGACCGTGAAGGGTTCGTTGAAGAAGCTGAAGGACGCCCAAGCCCAAGTGGAAGCTGGCCTGGACAACCTGAAGAAGAAGGAAGGCCTGCTGTTCCAACGTGAGTTGGCCAAGCTGGAAAAGGACATCGGCGGCATTCAAGACATGGCCGTCCTGCCTGACGCGCTGTTCGTGATCGACGTGGGTTACCACAAGATTGCCATCGCCGAAGCCAAGAAGCTGGGCATCCCAATCATCGGCGTGGTTGACACCAACCACTCGCCCGAAGGCATCGACTACGTCATTCCAGGCAACGACGACTCGTCCAAGGCTGTGGCGTTGTACGCCAAGGCCGTGGCTGACGCCATCCTGGAAGGCAAGGCCAACGCTGTCAACGAAGTGGTTGCCGCTGCTGCTGGCGACGACGAATTCGTGGAAGTCAACGAAGCTGCGTAAGCCTCTTTGACCAAGCGGAAAGGGGCTGAGCATCAGCCCCTTTTTTTCAACAAATTTTGATGTGACGTGGCGATGACGCTGCGTCAGAACCGAACGGAGATACTGATGGCTGCTATTACCGCGAGCATGGTTGCTGAACTGCGCGCCAAGACCGACGCGCCGATGATGGAGTGCAAAAAGGCACTGACCGAAGCCGATGGCGACTTCGCTAAGGCCGAAGAAATCCTGCGTGTCAAGCTGGGCAGCAAGGCCTCCAAGGCCGCTTCGCGCGTGACCGCTGAAGGCATCGTGTCCGTTTTCATCGACGGCAGCACCGGCGGCCTGATCGAAATCAACTGTGAAACCGACTTCGTCTCCAAGAACGACGATTTCCTGGGTTTCGGCAAGACCTTGGCCGAACTGGTTGCCAAGCAGAACCCTGCTGATGTTGCAGCTTTGTCTGCGCTGGAAATCAACGGCGTGACCGTTGAAGCAACCCGTGCAGCCCTGATCGGCAAGATCGGCGAGAACATGACCATCCGCCGCTTCCAGCGTTTCGGTGGCGACAGCCAATTGGCCGCTTACCTGCACGGTTCGCGCATCGGTGTGGTCGTTGAGTTCAATGGCAGCGAAGTCGCCGCTAAGGACGTGGCCATGCACATCGCTGCCATGAAGCCTGTGTCGCTGTCGTCGGACGACGTGCCAGCAGCTTTGATCGAGATCGAGCGCAGCGTGGCCACGGCCAAGGCTGCTGAGTCGGGCAAGCCCGCTGACATCGCCACCAAGATGATTGAAGGCGCTGTTCAGAAGTACCTCAAGGAAGTGTCCTTGTTCAACCAGGTCTTCGTGAAGGCCGCTGACGGCAAGCAAACCGTCGAGGCTTACCTGAAGTCGGTCAGCACCACCGTCAAGGGCTTCACGATGTTCACCGTGGGTGAAGGCATCGAGAAGAAGCAAGAAGACTTTGCTGCTGAAGTGGCCGCCACGCTGGCCGCAGCCAAGGGTCAATAACCCGAAGCAAAAACAAGGGGGCTTTTGGCCCCCTTGTGCTATGCCCCCGAGGGCAATGTTTTTGAGGCCGGGCAGGCCTGCGCCACTGAACTTTGGGTGCAGCCTTGGCTCTGAGCCAGAGATCGATGGGGCTTGAGGTGCGGTAACCTTGAGCCTCGCACAAAAGTGAACCAACAAGGACGTCAGCATGGCCGCTTACAAGCGCATCCTCTTGAAACTTTCCGGCGAGGCCCTGATGGGTGACGATGCATATGGCATCAA
>CANCFV010000056.1 GCA_947377275.1 Burkholderiales bacterium
CGCATCGTCCACCAGCACAAGATGCTGCACCTGGACATCAAGCCGGCCAACATCTTCATCACCAACGACAACAAGGCCGTGCTGCTCGACTTTGGCGCCGCACGCGAGGTGCTGTCCAAAGAAGGCAACTTCATCCGCCCGATGTACACACCCGGCTTTGCCGCGCCCGAGATGTACCGCCGCGACGGCTCTCTGGGCCCCTGGACCGACATTTACGCGATTGGCGCCTGCATCTACGCCTGCATGCAAGGCTACCCGCCCAACGATGCGCCCCAACGACTCGAAAAAGACCGCTTGAGCCTGTCTTTGTCGCGGCTGCGCAATGTGTATTCAGATAATCTGATCGAGGTCACCGAGTGGTGCATGTCGCTCGACCCGCTGGCACGCCCGCAAAGTGTTTTTGCCTTGCAAAAAGAGCTGGCCCGTGAAACCGAACGCCGCTACTCCAAGCTCACGTTCGCCGAGCGTGTGAAGCTGCAACTTGAAAACCTCAAATCGGGTGCGAAGGCCTAAAGAAAGCATGGCGCTGGCATGAGATTCTCCGTCTATCAGATCAGCCGCAAAGGCGGCCGCGAGAAGAACGAAGACCGCATGGGCTATTGCTACACGCGGGACTCCGGCCTGTTCGCCCTGGCCGATGGCATGGGTGGCCACCCCGAGGGTGAAGTGGCCTCGCAACTGTCCTTGCAGACCATGGCCGCGCTCTACCAACGCGACGCACGCCCCACCCTGGCAGACCCGATCCGCTTCTTGCAAGACGCCATCATGGCGGGCCACCACCAGCTGCTGCGTTACGCCAGCGAAAAAGGCCTGATGGACACGCCACGCACCACCATCGTCGCGTGCATCTTGCAAGGCAACGCGGCGTACTGGGCGCATTGTGGTGACTCGCGCCTGTACTTCGTGCGCGGCGACAAACTCATCGCCCGCACACGCGACCACTCCTACTCCGAGCTGCAAAACACGCTCTCGTCGGTGGTGCCGCTCAACGAGCGCTACAACCGCAACGTGCTGTTCACCTGCCTGGGCAGCCCCGGCAAGCCTGTGGTCGACACGGCTGGGCCACTGTTGATGCAAGAAGGCGACCGCATCATTCTGTGCTCTGACGGCATGTGGGGCACGGTCGAAGACGAAGAAATCACCCGCAACCTGGCCGGCCGCACCATCTCTGATGCCGTGCCCGAGCTGGTCGAAGTGGCGCTGCGCAATGGCGGGCCCAAGTGCGACAACGTCACCGTCATCGCCATGGAATGGGAGTCGGCCTCGAACGAAGACCAGGTCAACGTGTCCACCCACAGCTTGGGCGATGAGGTGTTTGCCTCCACCATCCAGGCCAGCGTGGGCAACACCGGCACGCCTGGCGACGCTGGCGATGCAGACGACCTTGACGAGGCCGAGATCGAGCGCTCCATCCGCGAGATCAACGAAGCGATCCGCCGGTCGGCCAGCGCCGCCAAAAAGGGCTGAGGCCCACGGGCCCTGCTGACATGAGCAAGAAGTTGATCCTGGCGTCCAACAACGCCAAAAAGCTGCGTGAACTACAAGCCTTGATGACGCCACTGGGCGTGAGTCTCGTCACCCAAGGCGACCTGAGCATCCCCGAGGCGGAAGAGCCTCACATCACCTTTGTCGAAAACGCTTTGGCCAAAGCGCGCCACGCCGCGCAGCTGGGCCATGGCCCCGCCCTGGCGGATGACTCGGGCCTGTGCGTCGACGCCTTGGGCGGCGCACCCGGGGTGCATTCAGCGCGCTACGCGGTCGACGCAGGCCAGATCAAGGCCGATGCCGGCCGCGAACACATCGACCCGGCCAACAACGCTTGGCTGCTGTCTCAAATGGCCGCACACACCCATCGCCAAGCCCACTTCACCTGTGTGCTGGTGGCCGTGCGCCATGCCAACGACCCCGAACCCTTGATCGCCGAAGGCCACTGGGCGGGGCAACTGCTGCGTACCCCCGAAGGCGAGCACGGCTTTGGTTACGACCCGCTGCTGTTCATTGAAAGCCACGGCGTCAGCTCGGCCCAACTGCCCCCAGAGGTCAAAAACGCCATCAGCCACCGCGCGGTGGCGTGTGCCCGCCTGCTTGAGATGATGCGCACGCGCTGGGGCATCGACGCCGCCGCGCATTGGCCCTGGATGCCCGCATGATCACGCTGCAACGCCCCGGTGCCCTGCAGGCCTTGCCGCCACTGTCGTTGTACGTGCACCTGCCTTGGTGCCTGCGCAAGTGCCCTTACTGCGACTTCAACTCGCATGAGGTGGGCGCCACGCCCGGTGTGATCGCCCAACTGCACCCCGAGGGTACCGAGGGCGGCACGCTGACCAAAGCCGGGCACCCCGATGCCGCCTTGCAAACGCGCTACCTTGATGCCTTGTGCGCCGACCTCGAATCTGCCCTGCCCGGCATCTGGGGTCGTCGTGTGCACACCATCTTCATTGGGGGCGGCACGCCCAGCCTGTTCTCGCCCGACAGCATCGACCGCTTGCTGGCCGACATCCGTGCTCGCTTGCCCTTGGAGGCCGGCTGTGAGATCACGCTCGAAGCCAACCCTGGCACCTTCGAGACCGACCGCTTCCGCGCCTTCCGCGCTGCGGGCGTGAACCGCCTCTCGATTGGCGTGCAAAGCTTTGACGATGCCAAGCTCCAGGCACTGGGCCGCGTGCACAACGGTGATCAGGCACGCGCTGCCATCGAAGAGGCCAAGTCGGCTTTCGACACCTTCAACATCGACCTGATGTACGCCCTGCCCGGTCAGTCCATGGCCGATCTGGAGGCCGACATCGCACAGGCCTTGGCCTTTGCGCCGCCGCACCTGTCGCTCTATCACCTGACGATGGAGCCCAACACGCGCTTTGGGACGCAGCCCCCGGCTGGGCTTCCAGATGAAGACACGGCCTTTGACATGCTCGACCACCTGGTCGAACGCACCGAAGCAGCCGGGCTGCGTCGCTACGAGGTCTCGGCCTATGCCCAAGCCGGCCACCAGGCTCAGCACAACCTGAACTACTGGCAGTTCGGTGACTACTTGGGGCTGGGGGCTGGCGCCCACAGCAAGATCAGCTCACCTGAGCGCATCGTGCGGCAAGTGCGCTGGCGCGACCCAGCTACTTACATGACCAAGGCCATGGCCGGCGAGGCTTGCTCAAACGAGAACGACATCGCCCTCAAGGCCCGCCCCTTCGAGTTCATGATGAACGCGCTGCGCCTCAAAGACGGGTTTGAATTGGCCCGCTTTGGCGAGCGCACCGGACTCACCGTGGCTGCCATCCAGAGTGCGATGCAAGAGGCCGAATCCAAAGGCCTGCTGGCCCGCGACCTGGCTCGAGCCTGGCCCACCGACCGAGGCTTTGACTTCCTCAACGACTTGCAGGCGCTGTTCCTCCAGGACTGAAGACCAGGTCAATGCCTGGTGGCTTTGAGCGTCTCTGAAGGCATTTCGCCAAAGAGCTTGCGGTAGTCGCACGCAAACTGGCTGAGGTGCCAAAAGCCCCAGTGCGCGGCCACATCTTGCACCGCATGGTGCATTGGATTGGCCTCACGCAGGTGGCGTCGCGCGCCGTTCAGGCGGATCGCGCGCAGGTACTGGATCGGGCTCAAGCCCAGCACATCTTCAAAGCAGTACTGCAAAGTGCGGCGGCTCACGTGCAGCTGCTGACACAGCTCGGGCACGGTCACGGGCTGATCGGGGTGAGCCAGCAGGTGCGCGCGAGCACGCGCAACGACGCTTTGGCGGCGCGCGAAGCTGTTGCGCACCGAGGTGTCCACCTCGCTGCGGTCCAACATGTGCAGCATCACCTCCAAGACGCCATCTTGCAGGCCCAATGCATGGTGGCAGTGCATGCCTGGCTGCGCCATCTGATCGGGCTGCAACAGCGCTTGCAGCGCCTGCACGCACTGGCTCAGTGCGGCGCCTTGCACGTGCAGCACCTCGGCTTGTTGCAAGCCCTCCCAATTCACCTGGCAGCCTTGCACCTTTGCTGCGTCGACCAAAGCCTCGCGTCGCACCACGATGCCAAACAGCTTGTGCGACGGTGGCGTGACCAGTTCAAAGGGTTCATCGCCAGGGCGCACCATGATGTCGTGCCGGCCATGCAAGCGGCCATTGATGCGCGTGGGGGCCGCGCAGCCTTCGCTGCCTGCGTCATCGGGTACGCCAAACCAGAACGAGTCTGACCAGACCCTGCAAGACTGCCTCAGCGCCTGGCTGGTGCTTTCGCGAAAAACCTGCATGTGCGGCAAGCGCCGCTCGGTCAGCTGCCCGCTGAAGCGCCCCGCACTGAGCTGGTCATAAAGCTGGTCCCACCCGGTGAGGTTGTGTGCATGTTCATCGGCATCGTGAGCCGCCGTGGTGCGCAAGCCGCTGCATGCCCAGGCCGCGCCGGCCCAGCTTGGGGCGTCGGCAATTGAGGCGGCGAGGCTGTCAGAGGCAGTGTTCATGGGGGACTGTGATGTTTGCTGATTTTCGATAACACCCGGGGTGAGCGATTTCTTACATTGAGTCCAGCAATTTTTATTCCTCCATTTCTGATTGCGCCTGGCGCACCACAACCATGACCACTCCTTCTTCTGCGAGTCACCACTCGCTCAAACCCGTGCTCAGCACGCTCCAGCTATGGGGCATTGCCGTGGGCCTGGTGATCTCGGGTGAGTACTTTGGGTGGAGCTTTGGCTGGGCCTCGGCAGGCACGCTGGGCTTCATGGTCACGGCCATCATGGTTGCGGCCATGTACACCACCTTCATCTTCAGCTTCACCGAGCTGACCACCTCCATCCCGCACGCCGGTGGACCCTTTGCCTACAGCAAGCGGGCCTTCGGGCCCACAGGCGGCTACCTGGCCGGCGCGGCCACGTTGATCGAGTTCGTGTTCGCGCCCCCGGCCATCGCACTGGCCATTGGCGCCTACCTCAACGTGCAGTTCCCATCGCTCGACCCGAAAACAGCGGCGCTGGGGGCTTATGTGCTCTTCATGGCGCTGAACATCGCGGGCGTGCAGATCGCGGCCACCTTTGAGCTGGTGGTGACGCTGCTGGCCATCTTCGAGTTGCTGGTGTTCATGGGCGTGGTCTCGCCAGGCTTTTCGGTGGCCAACTTCACCAAGGGCGGCTGGTCAGGTCAAGACACCTTCAGCCTGGCCGCCATCCCGGGCATCTTCGCGGCGATCCCCTTTGCCATCTGGTTCTTCCTCGCCATCGAGGGCGTGGCCATGGCAGCAGAAGAAGCCAAAGACCCCAAGCGCTCCATCCCCATCGCCTACATCACCGGCATCATCACCCTGGTCATCCTGGCCATGGGCGTGATGGTGTTCGCCGGAGGTGCCGGTGACTGGACCAAACTCGCCAACCTCAACGACCCCCTGCCGCAGGCCATGAAGCTGATCGTTGGCGAACACAGTGGTTGGTTGCACATGCTGGTCTGGCTGGGCCTGTTTGGCCTGGTCGCCAGCTTCCACGGGATCATCATGGGCTACTCGCGCCAGATCTTCGCCCTGGCCCGTGAGGCCTATCTGCCAGCCTACTTTGCCCAGGTTCACCCGCGCTTCAAGACACCGCACCGCGCCATCCTGGCCGGCGGCGTGATCGGCATCGCCGCCATCTACAGCGATGAGCTCATCAAGATCGGTGGCAACACGCTCACGGCCAACATCGTGACCATGTCGGTGTTCGGCGCCATCTTGATGTACATCCTGAGCATGCTCAGCCTGTTCAAGCTGCGCCGCGATGAGCCCAACATGGCCCGCCCATTCCGTGCCCCGCTGTACCCTTACTTCCCGGCGGTTGCCCTGGCCGGTGCGGTGGTGTGCATGGTCACCATGATCTATTACAACGCCTTGATCTTCGGTGTGTTCTTAGGCTTCCTGGCCGTGGGTTACGTTTACTTCCTCATGACGGGCAGGCAGCGTCAGCAAGCCATCGATGAGGCGGCACTGGTGCGTTGACATCCACACAAAGCGATTCCCCATGACCGGCACGGCCTACTCCCACCGCGTTGGTGCGCGCACGCACCAGTTCCGCGACCTCAAAGACCTCATGGCCAAGGCCACGCCCGCGCGTTCGGGCGATCGCCTGGCCGGTGTGGCCGCGCAGACCGCACAAGAACGCGTGGTGGCGCAAATGGCGTTGGCAGAGCTGCCGCTGCGCACCTTTTTGAACGACGCGCTGATCCCGTATGAAGAAGACGAGGTCACGCGCCTCATTGTGGACACGCACGATGCGGCGGCCTTTGCGCCCGTGCGCCATCTCACCGTGGGCGACTTCCGCAACTGGCTGCTGCGCGACGAGGTCGATGGCGTGGCGTTGGCGGCGTTGGCACCCGGCATCACGCCAGAGATGGCCGCAGCCGTGTCCAAGCTCATGCGCAACCAAGACCTGATCCTGGTGGCCAAAAAGTGCGAGGTGGTCACCGCCTTTCGCAACACCATTGGCCTGCCGGGCCGCCTGTCTACGCGCCTGCAACCCAACCACCCCACCGACGACGCCAGTGGCATCGCGGCCAGCTTGCTCGACGGTTTGCTGTACGGCAGTGGCGACGCGGTGCTCGGCATCAACCCGGCCACCGACAACGTGCCGCAGGTCATCAAGCTGGTCAGCATGATGGCCGAGGTGATCGATCGATACGGCATTCCCACGCAATCGTGCGTGCTCACCCATGTGACCAATACCATCGCCGCGATTGAGCGCGGCGCGCCGGTGGACCTGGTCTTCCAGTCCATCGGCGGCACCGAGGCCACCAACCGCAGCTTTGGCGTGACCTTGAACCTGCTGGCCGAAGCCCGCGAGGCCGCACTGTCCTTGCAACGCGGCACGGTGGGCAACAACGTCATGTACTTCGAGACGGGCCAAGGCAGCGCGCTGTCGGCCAATGGCCACCATGGCGTCGACCAGCAAACCTGCGAAGCCCGCGCCTACGCGGTGGCCCGCCACTTCAAGCCGCTGCTGGTCAACACCGTGGTGGGCTTCATTGGCCCCGAGTATTTGTACGACGGCAAGCAGATCATCCGCGCAGGCCTGGAAGACCACTTCTGCGCCAAGCTGCTGGGCCTGCCCATGGGCTGTGACGTCTGCTACACCAACCACGCCGAGGCCGATCAGAACGACATGGACGTGTTGCTCACCTTGCTGGCGGCGGCGGGCTGCACCTTCGTGATGGGCATACCCGGGTCGGACGACATCATGCTGAACTATCAGACCACATCCTTTCACGATGCCCTGTATGCGCGGCGTGTGCTGGGCCTGCGGCCCGCGCCCGAGTTTGAAGCCTGGCTGAGCCGCATGCAGATCTTCAGCTCGGCCGACGCGCAGTTCAGGCTGCACGACGGTGTGCCACCGGCCTTCCAGAACGCTTTGTTGGGGGCCGCATGAGCCACGATGAAGACCAGGGCGCCCCGCCCACCGTGACGGCCAACCCGTGGCAAGCGCTGCGCCGCTTCACCGATGCGCGCATTGCCCTGGGTCGATCTGGCGTGAGCCTGCCCACACTGCCGCACCTGGCATTCCAGCTGGCGCATGCGCAGGCCCGCGATGCCGTGCACTTGGCGCTGGACGTCGATGCCTTGCGGGACGGGCTGGATGCGGTGGCCGATTCAGCCGGCTTGACCCAGGCCACGCTGGTGCTGCAAAGCGCTGCGGCCGATCGCGACACCTATCTGCAAAGACCCGACCTCGGGCGCCGCTTGAGCAAGGCCTCGCGCGAATCCCTGCTCAACCGATTGCCTGCACCACTGGCAGAGGCCTTGTCACAGCTGCCCCAGAGCCGCTCGACCAGCGAGGCGCCAGAGCCCCCAGAGCAACGAACATTTGACGTCGCCTTCGTGGTGGCCGATGGCCTGTCCGCGTTGGCCATTGGCAGCCATGCCGTCAGCTTCCTGTCTTGCATCCTGCCCACCCTGCAGGCAGAGGGCTGGCACATCGCGCCGCTGACGATGGTCACACAAGGCCGTGTGGCGGTGGCCGATGAGATCGGACAACTGCTGCGCGCCCGCCTGGTCGTGATCCTCATTGGTGAGCGCCCTGGCTTGAGCTCGCCCGACAGCATGGGCCTGTACCTTACCTGGATGCCAACCGTGGGCTTGAGCGACGCGAGCCGCAACTGCATCTCCAACGTCAGGCCGGCGGGCCTGCCCTGCGAAGAGGCCGCACGCAAACTCCATTACCTGCTGAGTGAGGCCCGCCAGCGGCGTTTGTCTGGCGTGGCACTCAAAGACGAGTCACCTGCAACGGATGTCTTGTCCGCGCAGACAGGCACAAACCATTTTCTGCTGACCGCCGACTAGGTTTCCCTATCCCCACCCTTTGAAACGCGGCCTGACCGGCCTCGGGGGGGTGTCATCACGTCCATTTTTTTCAACACTGCACCGGAGTATTCAATCATGGCATCCCATTCACTTCACAGCTTGTCTGCGGCTCGCATGGCCACTGTTGTCTGCCTGCTTGGCGGCCTGAACAGCCTTGCCTTGGCCGAAGAACCCGTCAAGAGCGATGTCACCTTGTCTGGTCAAGCCTCGGTGATGACTGACTACGTCTGGCGCGGCCTGTCGCAAACCTGGGGGCACCCTGCGGTGCAGCTCAGCGTCACGGCAGACCATGTCAGCGGCGCATATGCCAGCTTCTTTGCATCGAATGTGGCCTCGCAGTTTGTGCCGAATGCATCCACAGAAACCGACTGGAGCCTGGGCTACAAGACCAAACTCAACGGCATCGACCTGGACTTGGGTGGCGTCTACGTTTACTACCCTGGCTCCAACTTCAACAAGACGTCGTTTGGGTACGCGTCATCGGCGCCCTCAACCGTTGAGCTGTATGCCAGCACCACGGCCGCAGGCTTCACGGCCCGCGTGGGCTACATCCCCACCAAGTTCTTTGGCTGGAATGAGAACAACTCGGGCGTGGACGGCGTGTTCAATGGTGAACAGCCCCAAGCCGGTTTGACGGGCAGCTCCAAAGGTGCCATCAACTTGGAGGGCAGCTACACCTACGCCATCAAAGAGGGCACGAGCCTGCAGTTCGTGCTGGGCCACCAAAGCGTGCCCCACAGCGTTGATGTGAACTGGACCTATGGCCGGCTGGCGCTCAACACCGATCTGGGCAACAGCTGGTCGGCCAACCTGGCCGCGTCGCTCACCACCCAGCCCAAAGCGTTCAAAAGCTACGGCTCACTCACCAACAATGGCGAGCGCAGCAGCCCGGCCCGCAACACGGTGATCTTGTCGCTGGCCAAGGCCTTCTGAACGGCGCGCGGCTCAGGCCGACTTCTTTTCGTCGCGCAATTCTCGGCGCAGGATCTTGCCCACGTTGGTCTTGGGCAAGTCCGCGCGGAACTCCACAAACTTGGGGCACTTGTAGCCGGTCAACTGCTCGTGGCAATAGGCCTTCACCGCGGCCTCGGTCAGGGTGTTGTCCTTGCGCACGATGTAGAGCTTGACGGCTTCGCCAGACTTGTCATCGGGCACACCCACGGCGGCGCACTCGAGCACGCCAGGGTGCATGTTGACCACCTGCTCGACCTCGTTGGGGTACACGTTGAAGCCCGACACCAAGATCATGTCCTTCTTGCGGTCAACGATCTTGAACAAGCCCGTGCTGTCCATCACACCAATGTCGCCGGTGCGGAAGAAGCCATCGGCCGTCATGACCTTGGCGGTCTCATCAGGACGGTTCCAGTAACCGGCCATCACCTGAGGACCACGGATGCAGATCTCGCCCACCCCCCCCACGTCCAGGTGGTTGCCGTCGTCGTCCAAGATGGCCGCTTCGGTCGATGGCACAGGGTAGCCGATGGCGCCGTTGAACTCGGTGTTGTCCAAGCGGTTCACGGTGGCCACTGGCGCGGTCTCCGACAGACCATAGCCCTCCACGATCGGGCAACCCGTGACCTTGAGCCACTTCTCAGCGGTGGCTTGCTGCACGGCCATCCCGCCGCCATTCGACAGCTTCAGGCCCGAGAAGTCGAGCTTGGCAAAATCAGGGTGATTGACCAGCGCGTTGAACAAGGTGTTGACCGCGGGCAGCATGTTCACGCGGTAGCGCGAGATGGTCTTGATGAAGCCAGGGATGTCGCGTGGGTTCACGATCAGGATGTTCAAGCTGCCCATGCGCGCGCCCATCAGGAAGCACACCGTCAAAGCGAAGATGTGATAGAGCGGCAAGGCACACACCACCACCAACTGCTGGCCGCCCAGCTTGCTCAAAGCCGGGTGGAACCACGCTTCGTTTTGCAAGATGTTGGCCACCAAGTTGCGGTGCAACAGCGTTGCGCCTTTGGACACGCCCGTGGTGCCGCCGGTGTACTGCAAGAAGGCCACGTCGTCTGGCGTCAGGCTCGGGCGGGTGTACTTGGCAGAACGGCCAGCAGCCAAAGCCTGCTTGAACGAGATCACCTTGGTCTTTGCATTGTTCGGCAGCATGTAGGCCGGCACCATCTTCTTGACATGGCGCACCACGAAGTTGACGATTGCGCCCTTCACGGTCGGCAACAAATCGCCCATGGCGGCCACGATCACGTGCTTGATGTCCGTGCGCGCCACCACCTCTTGCAGGGTCGTGGCGAAGTTCTCCAGGATCACGATGACTTCGGCGCCAGAGTCCTTGAGCTGGTGCTCCAACTCGCGAGGCGTGTAGAGCGGGTTCACGTTCACCACGATGCCGCCAGCACGCAGCACACCGGCAATCGCCACGGCATATTGCGGCACGTTGGGCATCATCAGGGCCACACGAGCGCCCTTGGTCAGGCCTTGGGCCTGCAACCATGCCGCGAAGGTGCGAGACAACTCATCAACCTGCTCGAAACTCAAGTGCACATCCATGAACGACAACATGTCCTTCTTGGCGTGCTGCTTGAACGATTGGTCCAGCAACTCAACCACCGAAGCGTACTCACCGGGGTTGATCTCGGCCTGAACACCAGGCTCATAGCTGGCGAGCCAAGGTTTGGAACGGGTCATGCGTTTGTCCTCTTCAAGTTGATCTGAAATGGGGCGGCCGCACGGGCGTGCGGAGCGCAACACAAGTGTCGAACAATGCATGAATTCTGCAATAGTCAACGCCCAGGGTATTCCCTGGAGCAGAGACACCGAACTTGGATCGCAAGACGCCGAAGCACCCGCGACATGCCTTGTGCAGCCCGCCTCCTCGGGTAGACCCTGGCGCTTGCCAAGGCACAATCCTCTATTCATTTGACTCACAATGTTTCCTTCATTGCGACACGACCCCAAGGGAATGGCACGACATGGTTGACCGATCCATTGATCACCCACTGACCCCCAAACGACGCTGGTTCTTGAAGACCGCCCTGGCCATTGGCGCCGTTGGCGCTTCGTTGGGCGGTTTGGTTTACTGGCACCGTGGCGTGAGCAACGGCAAGCTCACAGAGCACGGCCGCGATGTCTTCCGCGGCTTGGCCATCGGCTTCGTCGGCCCCATGCTGCCCAAGGGCAAAGCCGAACGCGACGCCATCCTGGAGGGACACCTCCAGCATCTGGAGGTTTTCCTCAACGGCATGCCCAATGTGCTGCAGATCGAGATCAGCGCCATTGCGGGTTTGTTGGGCAACATGCCCACGCGTCGCATGCTGACCGGCTTGGGTCCCAACTGGACATCGGCCTCTGATGAAGAGATCGCCCAAGCCATCGAGACGATGCGCATGAATCCCTTGCCCACCACGCGCTTGACCTATCAAGTGGTTCGTGCCGTGACTTGCATGGCTTTCTTCTCCAACAGTGCCCACTGGAAAATCGCTGGCTACCCCGGCCCCATTGAAATATGAGCAAACTTCCTGATCCCTTTCGCGAAGGCCTCGCGCGCGGCTGGAAGGCCACCAATGGCGAACAAGGCTTGCCAGAGCAAGTGCAGTGTGATGTCGTCATCGTGGGTTCAGGCGCTGGTGCAGGCATCACCGCCGAACTGCTGACCAAGGCCGGCTTGGACGTGGTCCTGGTTGAAGAAGGCCCGCTGCGCACCAGCACCGACTTCAACCAAAAAGAGTCTGACGCTTACGCCACCCTGTACCAAGAGGGCGGCGGTCGTCGCACCATGGACGGCGCCTTGACCTTGCTGCAAGGCCGGTGCGTGGGCGGCACCACGGTCATCAACTGGACCAGCTCGTTCCGCACACCAGCATCAACGCTGCAATACTGGAACGACCAGTTTGGCCTCAAGGACTTCAGCGAAAGCGCCATGGCACCTTGGTTCGAGCAAGCCGAGAAGCGCTTGAACATGCACACCTGGGTCGAAGCGCCACCAAACGCCAACAACGAATTGCTGCGCACCGGCGCCAAGAAGCTGGGCATCAGCGCCGAGGTGATCCCGCGCAACGTGAAGGGCTGCTGGAATCTGGGCTCGTGCGGCATGGGCTGCCCGACCAACGCCAAGCAGTCGATGCTGGTGACGACCATCCCCAGTGCACTTCAAGCCGGCGCTCGCTTGTTCTACCAAACACGCGCGCAAGAGTTCGAGATCAAGGGCGACCAAGTCACTGGCCTGCTTTGCGTGCCCATTTACGTCAACGGCAAAAAGACCTCTGACAAGGTGATGCGCGTGACGGCCAAGCACTACATTGTGTCGGGCGGCGCAATCAACTCACCGGCCCTGCTCAAGCGCTCGAAGGCACCTGACCCGCACGACCTTCTGGGCACACGCACATTCATACACCCTGTCGCCTTCTCCAGCGGCGTGTTTGAGCAGCGCATAGAAGGGTGGGCTGGTGCACCGCAGTCCATCTACTCGGACCACTTCGTGCACAACGCACCGCACAACGGACCGATTGGCTACAAGCTCGAAGCCACGCCCATGCATCCAGGCTTGGCCTCGAACCTTCTGGGCGGCTTTGGCAAAGACCTGGCCGAGCGCTTTGCAAACTACCCCAACACCCAGTTGATGCTGGCCCTCCTGCGCGACGGCTTCCACCCCGAGTCGCAAGGCGGCACGGTGCTGCTCAACGTCGATGGATCGCCGCTGCTCAACTACCCGCTCAACGATTATGTTCTGGCTGGCTTCAAACAGGCGCTGTTGACCATGGCCGAGGTGCAGTTCGCTGCGGGCGCCAAGAAGGTGCTGCCTCTGCATGAACAAGGCATCTACTACAGCACCTGGGCCCAAGCCAAGGCCGCCATCGACGCCTTCGACATGAAGCCCTACTACGTGGGCGGTGGCAGCGCCCACATCATGGGCGGATGCCGCATGGGCGGCGATGAGAAGCTCGGCGTTGTGCGTCCAGACGGCGTTCACTGGCAGCTGAGCAACCTGTCGGTGCACGATGGCTCAATCTTCCCGACCAGCATCGGTGCCAACCCGCAGCTGTCGATCTACGGCACCGTCAACCGCTTGGCCACCCAACTGGCGAAGCGTTTGAGCGGCAAAGACGTCAGCCTGGTCTGAGATCCTGACGCTTGCGAAGGCCGGCTTCCCGTCGGCAACACAATCTCAAAAGCCAACCTGAACAAGGTTGGCTTTTTTCATGAGCGATTCCTTGGGTGCGACCCGAATGGATACTAACCGATCGGCCATGAAAAAACCCCGCCAAGGCGGGGTTTCCGGTGGACGCAAGGCCCGAAGGCCCCGCTGCACACGACCAATTACTTGGCGCGGGTGCCAACCACTTCGATTTCAACGCGACGGTTCTTGGCACGGCCAGCGTCGGTCTTGTTGTCAGCGACGGGTTGGGCCTTGCCCTTGCCTTCGGTGTACACGCGAGAGGCTTCGATGCCCTTGCCAGTCAGGTAGGACTTGACGGCTTCAGCGCGCTTGACAGACAGCTTTTGGTTGTAAGCGTCGGTGCCCTTGGCGTCAGTGTGACCCACAGCGATCACGACTTCCAGGGTCAGACCCTTGACCTTGTCAGCCAGGTCGTCGAGCTTGGCCTTGCCTTCGGGCTTGAGCACAGCCTTGTCGAAGTCAAAGAAAGCGTCGGCAGCGAAGCTCACCTTTTCGGTGGCCGGTGCAACGATCACAGGGGCTGGTGCTGGTGCAGGCGCTGGTGCGGCTTGTGCAGGCGCGGGAACAGGGACCACAGGGGCTGCAGGTGCAGGCACGCCGTCGCAACCTTGCACGCCGGTGTCAGGCGTGAAGAAGTTGTCGCGCCAGCAGTATTCGTTGCTGCCGTTCTTCCAGACGGTGCCGTCGGAAGCACGCCAGTTGTTCACTTCAGCGGGGGCGGTTTGAGCGATGGCGGAGCCAGCCAGGGCGGCGATGGCGAACAGCGCAGCAACTTTATTGAGTTTGTTCATGCAGATCCTCACGAATAAGACGCAGCATTTAACTGCGAAGCGCCCGGACAGGGCAACTGCCTCAGGGGGTGGAACCAGGGAATCCAGGGTTCTCCCGAGGGCGCAAGAGCGTAATCGATTGTGCCATAGCCAATTTCCCCCTCGCACAGGGAATGGTTCACAAGGCCCCAAGCCAGCAGGTTGTTGCGCGTTGGAGACATTGCAGGCCAATTACAATGGCCCTTTGCCCCTCTTCGTGCGCGCCCGAGAGCCATCGGCGCCGCCTGAAGCCACAGGCAGCCTCTCGTGTCACACGTTGGCGCGCTGCCTTTTCTCATTGCCAAGCACGCATGACGCAATTCGCCAAGGAAACCCTGCCCATCAGCCTCGAAGAGGAGATGCGCCGTTCGTACCTCGATTACGCGATGAGCGTGATCGTGGGCCGCGCCCTGCCCGATGCCCGTGACGGGCTCAAGCCTGTGCACCGTCGCGCCCTGTACGCGATGCACGAGCAAAACAACGATTGGAACCGCCCTTTCAAGAAGAGCGCCCGCATCGTGGGTGACGTGATGGGTAAATACCACCCGCACGGCGACTCGGCGATTTACGACACCATCGTGCGGATGGCCCAGCCCTTCTCGCTGCGCCACATGCTGGTCGACGGTCAAGGCAACTTCGGCTCGGTCGACGGCGACAACGCCGCGGCCATGCGTTACACCGAAATCCGCCTGACGAAGATCGCCCACGAGATGCTGGCCGACATCGACAAGGAAACGGTCAACTTCGGGCCCAACTACGACGGCTCGCTGCAAGAGCCTCTCGTGCTGCCAGCGCGCGTGCCGAACCTGTTGGTCAACGGCTCGTCGGGCATCGCAGTGGGCATGGCCACGAACATCCCGCCGCACAACCTCAACGAGGTGATCGACGCCTGCCTGCATGCGCTGAAGAACCCCGACTGCTCGATCGACGAGCTGATGGAGATCATCCCCGCGCCCGACTTCCCCACCGCCGGCATCATCTATGGCCTGAGCGGCGTGCGCGAGGGCTACCGCACTGGCCGTGGCCGCGTGGTCATGCGCTCGCGCGTGCACTTCGAAGACATCGGCAAGGGCGACCGTCAGGCCATCATCGTTGACGAGATCCCCTACCAGGTCAACAAGAAGACCCTGCTCGAGCGCATCGCCGAGCTGGTCAACGAAAAGAAGATCGAGGGCATCAGCCACCTGCAAGACGAGTCGGACAAGTCCGGCATGCGCGTGGTGATCGAGCTCAAGCGCGGTGAGGTCCCTGAGGTGATCCTCAACAACCTCTACAAGCAGACGCAGCTACAAGACACCTTCGGCATGAACATGGTGGCCCTGATCGATGGGCAACCCAAACTGTGCAACCTCAAGGACCTGATCACGGTCTTCCTGGAGCACCGCCGCGAAGTGGTGACGCGCCGCACGGTGTTCGAGCTGCGCAAAGCGCGCGAGCGCGGCCACGTGCTGGAAGGCCTGGCCGTGGCATTGGCCAACATCGACGAGTTCATCGAGACCATCAAGACATCGCCAACGCCCCCTGTGGCCAAGGCCGCCCTGATGAGCAAGAGCTGGGACTCGTCCATGGTGCGCGAGATGCTCGCCCGCGTGGACGGCGAGCCCCAGCAGTACCGCCCAGAAGGTTTGCCGCTGAACTACGGCATGCAGCCTGACGGCATGTACCGCCTGTCTGACACGCAAGCGGGCGAGATCTTGCAGATGCGCCTGCAACGCCTGACTGGCCTGGAACAGGACAAGATCATTGGCGAGTACCGCGATGTGATGACCGAGATCGCCGACCTGCTGGACATCTTGTCCAAGCCCGAGCGCGTGTCGGTGATCATTGGAGACGAGCTGGCCGCGATCCGCCAAGAGTTTGGCCAGACCAAGTTGGGCGAGCGCCGCTCGGCCATCGAGCACAACGCGCAAGAGCTGGGCACCGAAGACCTGATCACGCCGACCGACATGGTGGTGACCATCTCGCACACGGGCTACATCAAGAGCCAACCGCTGAGCGAGTACCGCGCACAAAAACGTGGCGGCCGCGGCAAGCAAGCCACCGCCACGAAGGAAGACGACTGGATCGACCAGCTCTTCATCGCCAACACACACGACTACATCCTGTGCTTCAGCAACCGGGGCCGCGTGTACTGGATCAAGGTCTGGGAAGTGCCGCAGGGCTCGCGCAACTCACGCGGCAAGCCCATGGTCAACATGTTCCCGCTGGAAAAGGACGAGAAAATCAACGTCGTTCTGCCTTTGACCGGCGAGTTCCGCACCTTCCCTGAAGACCATTACGTGTTCATGTCCACGCGCCTGGGCACCGTGAAGAAGACGCCGCTGACCGACTTCAGCAACCCACGCAAGGCCGGCATCATCGCCGTGGGCCTGGACGATGGTGACGTGCTGGTGGGCGCTGCGCTGACCGACGGCAAGCACGATGTGATGCTGTTCTCTGACGGTGGCAAAGCCGTGCGCTTTGACGAAGACGACGTCCGACCCATGGGTCGCGGTGCGCGCGGTGTGCGCGGCATGATGCTGGAAGAGGGCCAATCGGTCATCGCCATGCTGGTGGCCGAAGACGAGACCCAAAGCGTGTTGACCGCCACCGAAAACGGTTACGGCAAGCGCACCTCCATCGTCGAGTACACGCGCCACGGCCGTGGCACCAAGGGCATGATCGCCATCCAGCAAAGCGAGCGCAACGGCAAGGTGGTCGCTGCCACGCTGGTGCGTCCAGAAGACGAAATCATGCTGATCACCGACAAGGGCGTGCTGGTGCGCACCCGTGTCAGCGAAATCCGTGAGCTGGGCCGTGCCACGCAAGGCGTGACCCTGATCGCCCTGGACGAAGGCGCCAAGCTGATCGGGCTGCAACGCATCGTGGAAAACGACGCCAATGCGCAGGCAGAAGGCGACGCGGACGAAGGCCAGGACGACACCCAAAGCGGCGCCGCTGGCGACGACGCGGGAACCGAAAACTGATGGCGTGATCTCAGCGTCAGGCGCCTCACCGAGGCACCACGCACGAACGAAACCGAAAGACCCACATGACATTGACGAAAACGGTTTGGAGCACGGCTGTGGCCGCCACATTGGCCCTGAGCAGCCTGGCCGCTCATGCAGACGCCAAACGCGATCTGGTGCAACGTCTGCCCCTGTCTCAAAAGGCCGAGCTGGAAGGCCTGGCCACCAACCTGATCCAATCGCCAGCTCGACAGTTGGTGGGCCAGTTGGTGCAGCCTGCGATGGGCCTGGTGCCCGAAGACAAGCGCGAAGCCACGGGCAAGCAAGTCGATGCCGAAATCCAGAAGTTCCTGGACTCGGCCACGCCGGTGATCAAGGCCAGTGCCACCAAAGTGGGCCCTGCCGCCATTGGCGGTGTGCTGGAAGACAAGCTGACCGAAGACGAGCTCAAGCAACTCGTCGTGATGCTGGACTCCCCCATCATCAAGAAGTACCAAGCCGCGCTGCCTGAAATCCAGAAGGCCTTGATCGACCGCATCTCGGGCGATGCCCGCCCGCAAGTCGACCCCAAGCTGCAAGCGCTGCAAGACACTCTCAAGAAGATCCTGGACACGGCCAGCAACGGTCGCCTGAGCCAGGCCATGGCCGCACAACAACAGGCCCAAGGTTCGGCACCTGGCGCCAAGCCTGCCCCATCCGCAGCCAAACCTGCCCCCAAGAAGTGACCCTCGGACCTCGCGCATGACACGCCCATTCAATTTTTCGGCCGGCCCCGCGGCCTTGCCTGAAGAGGTTCTGCACCAAGCCGCAGCCGAGATGCTCGACTGGCAGGGCTCTGGAATGAGCGTGATGGAGATGAGCCACCGGGGCAAGGAGTTCATCTCGATTGCCCACCAGGCCGAAGCCGATCTGCGCGAGATCCTGGCCATCCCGGCCAACTACAAGGTGCTGTTCATGCAAGGCGGGGCCATCGCTGAAAACGCGATCCTGCCCATGAACCTGGCTCGGGGTGGGCAGACCGATTACGTGGTCACAGGCTCGTGGTCGCAAAAATCGGCCAAAGAAGCCAAGAAGTACTGCGGCGTGAACGTGGCGGCCAGCAACGAGGCCGATCGGCACACCACACTGCCCGCCTACGGCACCTGGCAGCTGTCAGACGACGCCGCTTATGTGCACGTGTGCAGCAACGAAACCATCCACGGCGTGGAGATGCACGAGCTGCCCGACCTTGAGGCACTGGGCAGCAAGGCGCCATTGGTGATCGACTGTTCATCGCACATCGCCTCACGCCCCATCGACTGGTCACGCGTGGGCGTGGCCTATGGCGGCGCACAAAAGAACATCGGCCCGTCAGGCTTGACGTTGGTCATCGTGCGTGAAGACCTGCTGGGCCATGCTTTGTCGATCACGCCGTCGGCCTTCGACTACCAAATCGTGGCCAACAACGACTCGATGTACAACACGCCACCCACCTATGCTTGGTACATGGCCGGGTTGGTGTTCCAGTGGATCAAGCGTCAGCAAGAGGGCGGGCTCAGTGGCATCGAGGCAATTGAAGCCCGGGCCATTGCCAAAGCCGATTTGCTGTACGACTACATCGACACCTCGGGCTTTTACGTGAACAAGGTGAACGTGAACTGCCGCTCGCGCATGAACATCCCCTTCTTCTTGAACAACGAATCGCTCAACGACGCCTTCCTGAGTGGCGCCAAAGAGGCCGGCTTGTTGCAACTCAAGGGACACAAGAGCGTGGGCGGCATGCGCGCCTCGATCTACAACGCCATGCCGCTGGCTGGGGTGCAAGCCCTGGTTGGCTACATGAAGCACTTTGCCGCACGCCATGGCTGATCACAGCGAGCACTTCCAGCCCGACGGTCGCCCGGTCGACGAGCAACTGGCCGACCTGCGCGTGCGCATCGATGTGGTCGACCAGCAGTTGCTGACCTTGCTCAATGCGCGCGCCAAGCTGGCTCAGGCCGTTGGTGAAGTCAAGAAGATCGACGGCTCGCCCGTGTTTCGCCCTGACCGCGAAGCGCAGGTCATTGACCGCGTCAAGAACCGCAACCTCGGCCCGGTGCTGAACGACAGCATCGCCCCCATCTGGCGCGAGATCATGTCGGCGTGCCGCTCGCTGGAGGCGCGCCAACGCGTGGCCTTCCTGGGCCCCGTGGGTACCTTCACCGAGCAAGCCGCTCTGAACTACTTCGGCTCGTCCATTGAGCCGGTGCTGTGCGCCAACTTCGATGAGGTCTTCCGCGCCACCGAGGCCGGCTCGGCCGACTTCGGCGTGGTCGCCATCGAGAACTCCACCGAAGGCGTCGTGGCGCGCTCGCTCGACCTGCTGCTGCAATCGCCTCTGGTCGTCATTGGCGAGACCTCTTTACTGGTCACGCACAACCTGTTGCGTCGCCAAACCACGCGCGAAGGCATCAAGGTGGTTGCGGCGCACCCGCAGGCGCTGGGCCAATGCCAAGGCTGGCTCAATTTGCATTTGCCGCACGCCGAGCGCCGGGCGGTGTCCAGCAACGCCGAAGGCGCCCGACTGGCCGCCGAAGACGATGCGGTGGCCGCCTTGGCCAGCCAACGCGCCGCCACGCAATATGGTCTGCATGTGGTGCAAGCGGCCGTGCAAGACGAGGCGCACAACCGCACCCGCTTTGTCGTGATCACGCGGCCTGATGCGCAGGCGAGCGCAGCCCCCACGGGCCACGATTGCACCAGCCTGGTTGTGTCGGTCGACAACCGCCCGGGCGCCATGCACGACATGCTCGTGCCGCTCAAGCGCCATGGTGTGTCCATGACGCGCTTTGAGTCGCGCCCCGCGCGGTCGGGTCAATGGGACTACGTTTTCTTCATCGACCTGGCCGGCCACCCCGCCCAGGACAATGTGGCCGCCGCGCTCAATGAGCTGCGCGCCCAATGTACTTTTTTCAAGGTGCTCGGCAGCTACCCGCTGGACGCGCACTGAGCGTTTGCAAGGATCGTCGGCATGTTCAACCAACTGGGCCTGATCGGCTGCGGCCTGATGGGCGGCTCGTTCGCCCTGGCGCTCAAAAAGGCTGGCTTGGTCAAGCGCGTGGTCGGCTACAGCAAGTCGCCCTCCACCGTTGAAAAGGCGCGCCGACTGGGCGTGATCGATGTGGCCGCCGAGTCGGCGCTGCTGGCGGTGTCCGGCTCTGACATCGTGCTGATCGCCGTGCCCGTGGCCGCCACCGAAGCCACCTTCAAAGCCATTCGCCACCTGGTAGACCCCGGTGTGCTGGTGATGGACGTGGGCTCCACCAAGCGAGATGTGGTCGACGCCGCACGCCGTGTGCTCAAAGAGCGCCTGCCCTCGTTCGTGCCGGCGCACCCGATTGCAGGGCGCGAAGTGGCCGGCATCGAACACGCCGATGCCGCCTTGTACCAAGGCCGCAAAACCATCTTGACGCCGCTGGCACAAACCGACCCGGTGTTGGTGCAAAAAGCCACCGACGCCTGGGCCGCTGTGGGCTGCCAGGTGCTCAAGATGACGCCTGAGCACCACGACGCCGCCTTTGCCGCCGTCAGCCACCTGCCGCACCTGCTGGCTTTTGCCTACATGAACGCCATGGCCGAGCAACCCCGAGGCCAGGAATACCTGTCTCTGGCCGGACCGGGCTTCAGAGACTTCAGCCGCATCGCCGCCAGCGACCCGACCATCTGGCGCGACATCTTGCTGTCCAACCGCGAAGAAGTCCTCAAACAATCTGAGGCCTTCCGACACGCACTGGAGCAAATGGAGCGCCAAATGCGGGACTGGAACGGCACCGCCTTGCAAGAACACATCCAAAGCGCATCCAGCGCACGCAGCCAGTGGCAACTGGGCACCAAACCAGGCGCCACGCGCTGACCGAGACTGGCACGAGACTGGCACGAGGCTGGCACAACTGGCACTCAAGCTCACACCGCATGTACACCACCGCATTCCTTGACCTCCCTCCGCTGCTGTCTGCAGGCGGCACCGTTCGCCTGCCTGGCTCCAAAAGCATCTCCAACCGCGTGCTGCTGCTGGCTGGCCTGAGCGAGGGCACCACCGTTGTCCACGACCTGCTGGCCTCGGACGACACCCGCGTGATGCTCGACGCCCTGCGCACCCTGGGCTGCGACATCGAGCAGGCTGGCGACACCGTCAAGATCACCGGCCTGGCCGGCAAGCTGTCGGTGCTCAAGGCCGAGCTGTTCTTGGGCAACGCGGGCACAGCCATGCGGCCACTGACCGCCGCCTTGGCCCTGCTGTCGGCCACGCAAGGTGGCGTGTTCGAGCTCAGCGGCGTGCCGCGCATGCACGAGCGCCCCATTGGTGACCTGGTCGATGCGCTGCGCCCGTTGGGCTGCCACATCGAATGTTTTGGCAACGAGGGCTATCCACCCCTGCGGCTGTCGGGCGGGCAACTCAAGCTGTCGGCACCCATCAAGGTGCGCGGCGATGTCTCCAGCCAGTTCCTGACCGCGCTCTTGCTGGCCCTGCCTTTGGTGTCGCAAGACCACGATCTGACCATCGAGGTGGTGGGCGAGCTCATCTCCAAGCCTTACATCGAGATCACACTCAACCTGCTGGCCCGCTTTGGCATCCAGGTGCGCCGTGACGGCTGGGAGCGCTTTGTCATCCCGCAAGGCAGCCATTACCAGTCGCCCGGTGAGATCCACGTCGAGGCCGACGCTTCGTCTGCGTCTTACTTCATCGCCACCGGCGCGCTCGCCGGCATTGAACGCAGTGTGCGCATCGAAGGCGTGGGCGCCTCGTCCATCCAGGG
>CANCFV010000057.1 GCA_947377275.1 Burkholderiales bacterium
GTCCAGCCCGAGGCGAACCCCGTCATTTGATTTCAGACCAGTGAGTTTCCAATGAGTACCCAAATCCGCAACATCGCGATCATCGCCCACGTTGACCATGGCAAAACGACCATGGTTGACCAACTGCTGCGCCAATCCGGCACCTTCGCTGACCATGAAAAGGTCGTCGACACCGTGATGGACAACAACGCCATCGAGCGCGAGCGTGGCATCACCATCTTGGCCAAGAACTGCGCCGTGAGCTGGGAAGGCACGCACATCAACATCGTCGACACCCCAGGTCACGCGGACTTCGGTGGTGAAGTCGAACGCGCCCTGTCGATGGTCGACGGCGTGGTGTTGCTGATCGATGCGCAAGAAGGCCCCATGCCCCAAACGCGTTTCGTGACCAAGAAGGCCCTGGCCCTGGGCCTGCGCCCCATCGTTGTGGTCAACAAGGTGGACAAGCCTGGCGCCAAGCCTGATGCCGTTGTGAACGCTGCTTTCGACTTGTTCGACAAGCTGGGCGCGACCGACGAGCAGCTGGACTTCCCCGTGGTGTACGCCTCGGGCATCAACGGCTGGACGTCGTTGGAAGAAGGTGCGCCTGGCGAGAAGTGGGGCGAAGACATGTCCGCCCTGTTCAACACCGTGCTCAAGCACGTGCCTGCCCAAAAGGGTGACCCTGATGCGCCTTTGCAGCTGCAAATCTCGGCACTGGACTTCTCGTCCTTCGTGGGCCGCATTGGCGTGGGCCGCATCAGCCAAGGCACGATCAAGCCTGGCATGAACGTGGCTGTGATGGAAGGCCCCGATGGCAAGGCCATCAATGGCCGCATCAACCAAGTGCTGACCTTCCACGGTCTGGACCGCGTGCAAGTCACCGAAGCTGGCCCCGGCCACATTGTGCTGATCAACGGCATTGAAGACATCAACATTGGTGTCACCGTGACCGACAAGGAAAAGCCACAGCCGCTGCCGATGCTCAAGATCGACGAGCCTACGCTGACCATGAACTTCTGCGTGAACAACTCGCCTTTGGCCGGTCGTGAAGGCAAGTACGTGACCAGCCGTCAGATCTGGGACCGTCTGCAAAAGGAGCTGCAACACAACGTGGCCCTGCGCGTCAAGGAAACCGCAGAAGACGGCATCTTCGAGGTGTGCGGTCGCGGCGAATTGCACCTGACCATCTTGCTGGAAAACATGCGCCGCGAAGGCTACGAGCTGGCTGTGTCCAAGCCGCGCGTCATGTTCAAGGACATCGACGGCGAGAAGTGCGAGCCCATGGAGATGGTCACCGCCGACGTGGAAGAAATCCACCAAGGTGGCGTGATGCAGGCCCTGGGTCTGCGCAAGGGCGACATGGTCAACATGGAGCCGGACGGCCATGGCCGCGTTCGCCTGGAATACCGCATCCCAGCGCGTGGCCTGATCGGCTTCAGCAACGAGTTCATGAACTTGACCCGTGGTTCTGGCCTGATCGCCTCGATCTTTGACGGCTATGAGCCGCACAAGGGCGAGATCGGTGGCCGCAAGAACGGCGTGCTGATCTCCATGGACGACGGTGAAATCTTCACCTACGCCCTGGGCAAGCTGGACGACCGTGGTCGCATGTTCGTCAAGCCAAACGATCCTGTGTACGAAGGCATGATTGTGGGCATCCACAGCCGTGACAACGACCTGGTCGTGAACGCCACGCGCACCAAGCAGCTGACCAACTTCCGCGTGTCGGGCAAGGAAGACGCGATCAAGATCACGCCTCCGATCGACCTGACGCTGGAATACGGCGTGGACTTCATCGACGACGACGAGCTGGTTGAAATCACGCCCAAGTCGATCCGGGTGCGCAAGCGACACCTGAAGGAACAAGATCGCAAGCGCGCTTCGCGCGAATCCTGATCCCCGATTGGGTTGAGATCAGCAAAAAGGCCGCTCAGTGAGCGGCCTTTTTTTGTGCGTTGCGCCGCGCGAGGGGCGCAGCGACTGCAACGGTGGGCCTTGCTTCAGTCGGAGGCTGCGAAGGCGTTGTCTAGGCAGGCCATGCCTTGTTCCCAAGCTTGCGCCATCTCGCCAAAGGCCTGCTGCGGGTCCATGGTGCGCTTGGCGTTGACGGCCCGCGCGATCTTGAGGATCAGTGCTTTGCTTTGCTGAGAGATCAGCTTGAAGTGGTCCACCGCAGGTGCCAAAGCCTGTGCCAGTTCAGGGCTTGAAGCCTCGCCCAGCCAGCTCAGGTGCGCTGCAGCCAGTTCGAAGCTGGCACCCAATTGGCGAACCGTGCTGAAGGCCCATGCGTGATAGTGCGGCAGGCCTTTCTCGTGCAGGACGGGCAGCTCGAGGGCGAAGCGCTCGGCAAAACGCACGATGGGGTTGCTGCTGGGGCGGTATCCCAAGTAGGTCTTGACCATGCCTTGGGCGAGGGCGGCCAGTTCGGCGGGCGAGCGCTTGACCACGCGATCGATGCGCACCAGCTCGGCAAAAAAGGGCAGGTGGCTGGGGTCGTGCGGCACCCCGACACGGAAGATTTGACGGAAGTCTTCGCCTTCGAGTTGGTGGTAGCCAGCGTTGTGGAAGTAGCCCAGCCGCTGCGCATCCACGTCGAGGTCGGCCAGCACGATGGTGGTCTTGACGTGGTTTTGGCGGTAGTCTGTGCCGGCGGTGTCTGGCATCCAGTGGGCATTGGCCTCGACGGCGATCAGGCGCCCGGCGTCCAGGTGTTCTTGCGCGTGTTCCAGCAAAGGCCGCCAGTGGTTCATTTCCTGGACGTCAATGCCATAGAGCAGGCGCATCTCGCTGTGCTGGGGCTTGAAGAAGGTCCACTGGTCGCCTTCGAAGTCGATGGCCAGCGTGGAGGCCAGCATGGCCCGGGGCTCGAGCTGCAGGGCGTGGACGAGTTCGATGAACAGGTCGACGTAGCAGTTCTTTTCGGGCCATGCACAGTCCTCGCCATGCAGGCTGTGGCGCACATAGGGCTCGGTCTGCAGCTCAGGCAGCACGCGCAGGCGGTTCGTCATGTTGCTCAGGGCCACAGTAGTTTGCGCACGGCGACGGGCCACTGGGCCGTGTCGAAGCCATGGGTCTTGAACAGGGCCATGGTGATGCGCTCCATGCCAAAGCCCATGCAGGCGGTGTGAGCGATCTCGCCGTCGGCGGTGCGGATGTCGAAGGTCGAGCCGAAGTGGTCCTGGTGATAATTGAACGAGCACACGGCGGTGGGGTGCTCGGACGAGATCACGGGCACCAGCACTTCGAACTTGAGCTTTTGCTCCTTCTGGCTGGCTGCGCGCATCACGCCGCCTCGGCCAAAGAAGGGGTCGGTGGCCACGTCGGAGTTGGCGGGCAGCTCGAGCGAGCGCAGCAGGTCCAGCCCGCGCTGCAGCCACATGTCGCGCCATGGCAGCACTTCGTCTGGCTTGCCAAAGCGGATGAACTCGCGCATGCGGAACGACTGCAGGCGCGTGGGCTCGAGCGAGGGCTCGTGGCGGAACACCCAGTTCATGGTGGTGATCAGGCGGCCGCCTTCGGGCAGGGTGCCGGTCATGGTGGGGTAGACCGGGTAGCAGGCGGCGGGGTTCATCACCAATTCGGTGGGCTTGAGCATGTCGCCCCAGTCTTCACCATCGTTGGCGCGTTGGGCCAGCTTGAGGGCTTCCATGCCGTTGCCATAGAAGCTGTGGATCGAGCCGCACAGGTGAGGGAAGGTCTCCAGGTAGTGGACCTTCTCCATGATCTTGCGGTCCATCACGGGGGGGAACGCCACCAGCTCGGCGCCATCGTCCTCAGCGATTTTGTTGACCAGGTCGGTGAAGCGGTTCACCACTTCCTCGAACTTGGCGCCACGGCCAAAGGTGCCCAACACGGTGGTTGGGACGATGAGGCCATGGGCAACCAGGCCGTCAAAAAATACTTTGGGGTCGTAAGGATCCGTGGTGGTGCTCATGCGTGACAGTGCCCTGTGTGGTGGTGGGTGTTTTGTGGGTGTGTGACTCGGCGCTCAGGCCACGGCTCAAACGTCTTTGTAGACCAGCAACATCGAGGCGCTTTTGCCTGCGACCCGGTCGTTCGAGATCATCAAGGAGGCCGACAGCACGTCACGGTAGTGGCGGCTCAAGGCATAGGGGCTGTCGTTCTTGTAGCCCATGATGCCGACGATCTGCAGGGCACGGTGCACGATCTGCGGAGCGGCGTCAGAGGTGCCGATCTTGAGGTTGTTCATCTTCAAGCCCCAGCTGATGCCCAGCAGCTTTTCCATGCCATCAGGCTGGGCCACGGTCTCGTCGAAGTCTTGTGCGACGGCTTGCCAGTTGTGCTTCATGGCTTGCAGTTGCACCGAGGCTTCGGCCAAGCGGGTGGCGGTGTGCGGCACGGTGCCGGGATTTTTGCGTGCTTCGCCACGCACGTAGGAGCCAGCTTTGCCCAGTGCATCGGCCGCAATGCCCCACCACAGGGAGGCCCACAAGATGTGGGAGTAAGGCACCATGGTCTGCGCGGCGATGTCGGCGTAAGGCACGGGCAGGATCTGTTCAACGGGGCCCGACGAGACCAGGTCAAAGCCGGGGCTGCAGGTGCCGCGCATGCCCATGGTGTCCCAGGTGGTGGTCTGGGTCAGGGTGCAGTCACTCATGCGGACCAGCACCAAAGCCTGGTCGCTCTTGGGGGCGTCGTTGTCGCGGCGGCAGGTCACCAGGATGGCATCGGCGTGGGCGCAATAAGAGCCGGTGGTGGCTTGCTTGTTCAAGACGAAGCGATCGCCCTCGCGTTGAACAGCGCAGATGCTGGAGCGTGTGTCGCCAAACGTGCCGACTTCAGATGTGATCGATGCCAGCAATGGCTGGGTCTCGGCAATTTCGTGCAGGTATTGCTTGAAAAACGCGCTGTCTGCCGTGTGGAAGGCAATGCAAGCGACCTGGATGTAGTGCATCGCCAGCACCATGCCGCTCGAGCCGCACGCGCCCGAAATCGTGGCGCACAGCGTGCACAGCTGCTTCATGCTCAGGCCTTGTCCACCCAACGATTTCGGGATGGGGGCCGACATCAGCTTGGCCGCCTTCAGGGCATTGATCGTTTCGGTGGGGAAGCGCCCCTTGGCATCGACATCGGCGGCATGCACGGCCGCGACCTTGGTGGCAATCTCGCGCGCGGCGGCCAACAAGGCGTCAAAATCGGTGGGGTGTTGTGACATGGTCGAGTGCTTTTCCGTGTGAGGCGCGCGCCGTACCGGGCGTGGCATGCCCGTCGGTTTCAAAAGGTGACCGAATGATGCCAGCCGCGTTCCCTGGCGTGTTTGCGTCTTTCAACAAACACTTGAATGACCCCTGACCTTAGGGGGCATTTTTGTCACGTTTTGTGCTTGATTCATGGCCATTGAGGTATGCAAGTGACAGTCCCCCGTGTGCTTCCCATATTCCCGGTTGATGTGGATGTCCGTTCCCTGGGGCAGGGCGGCACCCTGTCCGTTGGCATCGACGTGGTGCACATCCCACGCATGGCCGAGTCTTTGCATGAGTTCGGTGAGCGTTTTGAGCGACGCTTGTTCACCGATGCCGAGCTTGCTTATGCCCGCGCATCACCGTCGGCCAGCACGGAGCGGCTGGCTGCCCGCTTCGCGGCCAAGGAGGCCGCTTTGAAGGCTTTGGGGTTGGCGCACATCGGCCTGAACCTGAAAGAAATTGAAGTGGTGCGAGCTGAGACCGGTGCCTGCACCCTGCGTTTGCATGGGCGCGCGCAGGCATTGGCGAGTGACTCGGGCGTGTCTCAATTGAGCGTCAGCCTCAGCCATGACGGTGACCACGCAAGCGCGGTGGTGGCTGTGGTCCGTTGCAGGCAAAACTGAGGCAGACTCTTGGCATCTTTCACCTTTGTGACATTGTGGCCTTGCACCACAACCGCCTTTGAACATGACCGACACCGCTGACATCGACGCCCAAATCCGCACCGTTTTGAAAGACCACGCCCGTCTGAGCAAAGACGCGCTGACCTTGTCTGCCGACGAAGATCTTTACCAGGCGGGCATGACCTCGCATGCCAGCGTCAACGTGATGTTGGGCCTGGAAGGCACCTTCGACATCGAGTTCCCCGATCACATGCTCAAGCGCAATGTGTTCAACACCGTGGCCACGATCCGCACCGCCGTGCTGGAACTGACCGCCGGCTGACCAGCCTGTGTTGACGCTGGCCCAGGGGCGCGTGCAGCGCCGAAGCGATTTGCCTGTCACGGTGCTGAACCGCGGCTGGCAGCTCCTGGGCACGGCCCCCGGACAGTTTGGCGAGCCGTCCGATCTGCCTGCCGATGCAGCTTGGCTTGCGATCGACGAGCTGGCGCCCGTGGCTGCTGCTTTGCAAGGCTTGGGCACGTGGTCGCTGGATGCGCCCGCGCAGCGTTTCGATGCCGACGACTGGTGGTATCGCCTTCGGTTCGACTTGCCCGCAGGCCACGTTGGTGAGCCGCTGCTGTTGGGGCTCGATGGCCTGGCGACGGTGTGCGAGGTGTGGCTGAACGGGCAGCGCGTGCTGCAGGCGTCCAACATGTTCCGGGCCCAGCAATTGGTGTTGAGCGAGGGCTTGCAGGCGCAAGGCAATCACTTGCTGATCGCTTGTCGGTCGCTGGACAAAGACCTGGCCAAACGCCGGCCGCGCCCCCGCTGGCGCGCGCCCATGATCGAGAACCAGCAACTGCGCTGGCCTCGCACCACGGTGCTGGGCCGCACGCCCGGTTGGTCGCCACCTTGTGCGGTGGTGGGGCCATGGCGCCCCGTGTGGCTGGCGCCTTTGCCGGCGGTGCAGTGGCAGCAGATGAACGTCAGCGCCCAAGCGCTGGCCGATGGCGGGGGCTGGACAGGGCATTTGCGCGTGGCTTTCACGGGCTTGCAAGCGAAAGGCCAAAGCGTCGAGTCGGTGCGCATGTTGCTTCGCCGCGGCGACGTCACGCACACGAAGTCCTTGTCAGCCCAGGGCGACGCGTGGTCGGCTGAGTTGATGCTGCCCGAGCCCGCGCTGTGGTGGCCCCACACGCATGGCGAACCCGCACTGTATGCGCTCACTTTGCATGTGAAGGCCGCTGGCCCTGAGCCTGAGGTCGTGCTCGACCTGGGCGATGTCGGCTTTCGGCACATCGCCTTGGACCGCACCGGCGACGGCTTTGCGCTGCGCATCAACGGGGTCCCCATCTTCTGCCGAGGTGCCTGCTGGACACCACTGAGCCCCATCACCTTGGATGCCGCCACGGCAGATGACTATGTGCGCGCGGTTCAGCAGGTGCGCGACGCCGGCATGAACATGCTGCGCGTGGGCGGCACCATGCATTACGAGGCCGACGTTTTCTACGACACCTGTGACCGCCTGGGCGTCTTGGTGTGGCAAGAGTTCATGTTCGCCAACATGGACTACCCGGAAGACCCGGCCTGGGTCGATGAGGTGCGGGCCGAGGCCTCTCAGCAGCTGAGCCGTTGGCAAGGCCGGCCCGCCGTGGCGGTGCTGTGCGGCAACAGCGAGGTCGAGCAACAGGCCGCGATGTTTGGCGCCACGCGCGACAAGTGGATGCCAGACTTGTTCCACGACACCCTGGCCGAGCTGAGCCAGACCTTGTGCCCTGACGTGCCTTACTGGCCATCGAGCGCGCATGGCGGCAGCTTCCCTCACCAGGGCGATGTGGGCACCACCTCTTACTACGGCGTGGGCGCCTACCAGCGGCCATTGGATGACGCGCGCCGCTCAGGTCTGCGTTTTGCCACCGAGTGCCTGGCGCTGGCCAATGTGCCGGAAAGCGCCACCGTGGCCCGCATGCCCGGCGGCTTGTCGCTGCGCGTGCACCACCCGGCCTGGAAGGCCCGCGCGCCGCGTGACCTGGGCGCCGGCTGGGACTTTGAAGACGTGCGCGACCACTACCTGGCCGAGCGCTTCCAGGTCGACCCGGCCAAGCTGCGTTACAGCGACCACGATCGTTACTTGCTGCTCAGCCGCATCACCAGTGGCGAATTGATGGCCGAGGCCTTCGCCGAATGGCGTCGTGAGGCGTCCACCTGCAACGGCGCTTTGATCTGGTTTTTGCGTGACCTCTGGCCTGGCGCAGGTTGGGGTGTGGTCGACAGCACCGGTGCGCCCAAGGCCGCGTACTTTGGCCTCAAGCGCAGCTTGCAGCCGATCTCGCTCAGCGTCACCGACGAGGGTGGCAATGGCCTGTATGTGCACGTGAGCAACGAAGGGCCGCAGCCCTTGTCAGCCAAGCTGCAGTTCAAGGCCTGGCGCAATGGCCAGGTGGCGGTGGGGCAGGCCAGTCAGCATGTGGATGTGCCCGCGCACGGCCATGGCAGCTGGCCTTTGATGCAGTTGTTTGACTGGTTCGTGGACTGGTCGTGTGCCTACCGCTTTGGGCCTGCCACGGCGCAGGCGCTGTCTTTTGAGTTGCTGTCTGACGATGGTGTTGGCGGTGCGGATGTCGAGGCTGAGGCTGAGGGCAATGCAGCGCAGGCTCGCGTGCTGGCCCGCACCACGGCTTTTCCGGCAGGCTGGTGCTTACCGATGGAGGCCGACGTGGGCCTGAGTGCCAGCGTGATTGGTCGGCCCGACGGACGCGCTGAGGTTCGTGTGGCAACACAACGTTTTGCGCAGTCGGTGCACTTTGATGTGGACGGATACACCCCCGACGACGCCTACTTTCACTTGGCTCCAGGTGAGTTGCGCACCATCATGTTCACGCCCGATGCTGGCTACAGCCAGCCCTTGAGTGGCACGGTCGCTGCGGTCAATGCCATGGCTACGGCGGGCATTCAGCGTTTGGGCGTTTGAGCTTGAGGCCAATGCCACAGCGTTGGCCGTCAACAGCCTGAATCAGCAGTTCACCGCCCCGCCGGCGTGTGAGCTCATCCACGAGATGCAGGCCCAAGCCAACGTGTCAGCGCTTGCCGCCATCGACTGCCATCGCCTTGAGTTTCGAGATGGTGCCCAGATTCGAGTTGCAATCATTTCTCATGATGCGCAATCCATGCCGATGTCAGGCAGAGATTCCAGAGCCGTTTGCTTGTAATCTTTCGTAAAGAATTGCTCAGGCGTCACCGTGATGTCATGCCTGCAGATGAGGATGTGACAGGGTTTTCGATGGGCTTTTCAGGGATGAAAACAGAATTTCCTGAGTATGCCCATTGATTCTTGTTGTAACTCAAAAAGGTAAATTCATGCTTTCATCTCGCAAAACAAAATTTGCGCCGTTCATCGTTGGTGCAGTCGCCCTCGCTGCCGGGACAGTCGCCATGGCGGCAGGCTTTGGTGCTGCGGCTTCACCTGATCCATTGGGGCGGTGGACGGTTGGTGATTTACACACCCATACCGTGGAGTCGGACGACTCGCGCGCGACGCAGACGCTGGATTTTTTGCTGAGCAAAGCATTTGACAAATACAAGCTGGACTGGATGGCGTTGACCAATCACCTGCGCTCGTCTAAGTACGACAGCAATGGCAATTTACTGCCAGCTCCCGTGCCGTTTGCTTACAGCATGGAGTCCATTGAAATCCCCCATGTCAGGGCCCTGCAGGCGCGCGGAACTTATGCTGACAAGTTGATATTCTCTGGGTTTGAGTGGGATGTGCCAACACATGATCACGTTGGCGTGACATTGTTTGAAGATACTTACAGTAAAGCTGAATCTACCAAAGGCGCGAAAGAGTTTCAGTACTTGTTTACCACGCTTTCTGAGAGCTTGTTTGATCCTGTGGATGTGGCGAATTGGAAAATCAAGTACGAAAATCGCCGCTACAACAGTTCGGCGAGCGATGCGTTGACCGCTGTTTCATGGTTGAAGACAAATTACCCTGCGACCAGCTTGGCCACAATCAACCATCCTTCACGCAATCCCAATAAATACACCATCGCCGACCTGCGTCAAATGAATGACCTGGCGCCAGATACCATGTTCATGATTGAAGGCATGGTCGGCAATCAAATGGAGCCAGACCGTGGTGGTTATACCTCCGCCTACGTTGATGCCAACCTGCCGAACCGTGCTTACGGTGGCGTGGATGCGATGGTGGCCAAGGTTGGTGGCGTGTGGGACGCGTTGCTGGGCGAAGGGCGCCGCATATGGAACATTGCGGATTCTGATTCGCATTTTAAAATTGACGCAGCCGGCAACAGCAGTGGCTATTACCCAGGCGAATACGCAAAAAATCACGTGTGGATGCCTTACCAAACCTACGGCACTTCTGTTGGCATCATCTCAAGCCTGCGCGCTGGTCGAATGTATGGCGTTTTTGGTGACTTGATCGACGACCTTGATTTCAAGGTGGTCGGCTCATCCGGTACGGCATACATGGGGCAGAAAATAGAGGTGGGGGCTGGTGAGAAGGTGAAGTTCACCATCCGTTTTAAAAGTCCTGATTTTAACAATTACCTGAGGCCTGTGGATGGTGATCAATTGGCCAACATGAAGCCAGTGGTGAACCATGTTGACCTGATTGTTGGTGATGTGACTCCAAAGGCTGTTGTTGGCACGCCAGCCTACAATGTTGCGACGAATAATTCCACTCGTGTTCTGCAGCGCTTTACTGCCGCCGACTGGAAGGTGGGTCGTGACGGTTATGCCTCCGTGACCGTCCAGCTTGTGGCCAATAAGAACCAGTATTTCCGGCTGCGTGGGACCAATCTGGCGGTTGATGCGCCAGGCCTGAGTCTCAGAGGAGAGCCTTTGGCCGACCAGAAAACATCGGGTTCGAACAACAATGAGCGGGTGAATGCCATCAACGATCGCAATTACAGTAGCCTGTGGTTTTACTCTAACCCGGTCTTTGTGTCGGTTAAATAAAAGGTTGATTTAATATTAAGAGGATGGGGTCGGTCCCGGCCCTGTTTTTTTGCAGGGCATCCTGCTGAAATGATTTCATTGGAGTTTTTCATGAGGCACATTAAGTTTTTTTTCGCGGCATTGCTCATGTCGTTCGCCTTGACCGGGGTGGCTTTGGCAGACCATCGTTACAACATCAGTGCAGTTGATGATGTCAATGGGGATGCTACTTTCACCGGCAGCATGGTGCTAACGGAGCCTTTTTCATTGAACTACGGCTTTGCGGTCGTGAATTTTGAGTTGCATGACTTGATTGACAATGTGAGCTACCTGTCGTCCAGCGCCGCCATTGAGGTCGGAAACCAAGGTTTTAAATTCACATCTAACGATCTGTCTTCGTCTTTCATCTTGACCCTGTATCCGGATAGCAGCTATTTTTCTGAATATGCGATTGCGGGTCAAAGCGCTGTGAATAACTCCGGATATTTTGGTTTCACCGAGCAAATTGCTTCCGTGCCGGAGCCAGAAACCTACGCCATGTTCATGGCGGGCCTGGGGCTGATGGGTGTCATGACTCGACGCACCAAAAAGTAAGCTGCAACGCGCCGCGCCACAGGTCATCCACGATGGACAAGCCCAGGCCAAAGCGGCCACTTGTTTCGCCACCATGGCCCGGCGCGGCATGCAGCCTCCTCATGACGCTCCCAACAATCGGAAGGCCTCGGCACGTCGAGCGCGCGCCCACTGGGGGCCGTCTTTCAGGCGGCAATGGCTTTGGGCGGCCCGCTGGGCGACACACCCAAAGCGGACATCAGTGACAAGCTCACGGCCAGCAACAAGGTCGACACGACCACGAGCCGCTAAGACAAGGTCGCCGCCAACGGCCCAGGCTCGGGTTCGTCGGGCAACCCCAGGGACATCAAGCCGGGCAACATCGTGGTGTCCAACGACGTGCTCAACGCCCGATTCGAGGTCGCTGGCCAAGGCGACATTGCCGATGCGGGTTCACGCAGCCGGTCGCAGCGCTTCCTGACCAAGACGCTGACGGTGTGGTGAGGCAGGGCGGGGGGCACAGGGAGCGGGCTTGGCATGTTGTAATCGCGGCGGTTTGCGTTTGCTTTGTGAAGTTGCCGATGGACATGGACAAGACACCTGCTTTGAGCCCCTGGCGCGCCTGCGTGGCCCCGATGCTGGACTGGACTGACCGCCATTGCCGGTACTTCCATCGCCTGTTGAGCCCGCACGCCCGGCTGTACACCGAGATGATCAACACCGGTGCGCTGGTGCATGGCAACCTCACGCGCTTCCTCGAATACAACGATCAGGAACATCCGCTTGCGCTGCAATTGGGCGGCAGCGAGCCGGCCGATCTGGCTGTCAGCGCCAAGCTGGCGCAGCAGTGGGGCTATGACGAGGTCAACCTCAACTGTGGCTGCCCCAGCGAGCGCGTGCAGCGCGGTGCCTTTGGTGCTTGTTTGATGAACGAGGCCAGCTTGGTGGCCGACTGCGTCAAGGCCATGGTCGATGCGGTGGGAGGCGATCCCAAGGTGCCCATCACGGTCAAGCACCGCATTGGCATCGACAGGATCGAGTCTTACGACTTCGTTCGCGACTTCGTGGGCACAGTGGCCGATGCGGGCTGCCACGTCTTCATCGTGCATGCGCGCAATGCCTGGCTCAAAGGCCTGAGCCCCAAAGAAAACCGCGACATCCCGCCGCTGCGCTACGAGTTTGTGCATCAGCTCAAGCGTGATTTCCCGCACCTGACCCTGGTGATCAACGGCGGTCTGGCCGCCACTGAAGATTGCGTGGCGCAGCTGCAGCCCAACGCCGTGCTCAATGGCGTCACGCTGGATGGCGTGATGGTGGGGCGTGCGGCCTACCACTCGCCCTGGATCATGGCGCAGTGGGCCGAGCTGCTGTTTGGCGAGCCCGATGCCAACCCCGGCCTGACCCGTGAGGCCGTGGAGGCCGCGATGGTGGAATACACCGAGCGCGAGATGGCCCGCACCGCAGGCTGGGAGCACGGCGAGGTGCGCTGGCCGCACGTCATGCGCCATGTGCTGGGTCTGTACCACGGCATCAACGGTGCCCGCCGCTGGCGCCAGGTCTGGTCAGACCACAACCTCAAGAACCACACGCCCACGCAGGTGATGGCCATCGCGCACCAGCACGCTTGATCAATCGTTCGGCGCTGGCGATGCCAAGAGGTGCTCTGCCGTGTCTTGCTGCATCTCGAAGCTGAAAAATCGGTTGCGCCCCTGCGCTTTGGCGGCGTAGAGGGCCTGGTCTGCGCGCATCGCCAGGTGGCTCACGGTGGTGTTGGCATCTGGGATGACCGTGGTGATGCCACCCGGGAGGGGCACTCGGTCAGAAATGAGCGAATCTGGGTGCGCGCCCATCTGGCGGTTGCACAACTGCTGCAAGGCGCGCGCGAAGGTCATGGCGCCTGACTTCGTGGTGTTCGGCAAGATCATGTCGAACTCTTCGCCACCGTAGCGGGCCACGTGGTCTGGTGGGCGGCGGCAGGCCATGCGCAACACGTTGCCCAGGCCTGTCAGTGCGTCTTACGAGGTCTGACGTCTGCATCCGTTCAAGGCGCATGCGCTGGAGACGCGCCATCGCGCGGCGTATTGCGCCCTGCACCCAGGCTGGAGAGGAACATGATGGGGCAGCCTTCCAGGCTGCGTATCTGGCGAGCCAGCCCGTAGCTGTCCTCGCCAGGCATGACCACGTTGAGCGGCACCATGTCCGGGCGACGCTGTGCCAGAGCCACCAGGGCGTGCTGGGTTGGATTCGGCGGTCTCCACTTCATGCCCCACGCCAATCAATTGTGTGGGCATGAGGGCGCGCAGCAAGGGTTGATCGTCAACCAGGAGGATGTGCATGTCGGGTGGCGCAATTGCTGTGTGCGCGCCATCGGCCGTCGTCTTTGTCTGGCAAGTGCCCTTGGCCGGTGGCGTAACTCGATATCGGCAGGGCTTGGCCGACGTCGAGCTGACAAATGCGCGAAAAAAAGGACACCCTGGGGTGTCCTTTTCCGTGCGCGCCTCCCGTGGAGGCGCTGCGCCGTTGCACAAACGCGATCAGACGCGCTTCTTGTACTCGTTGGTGCGGGTGTCGATTTCGATCTTGTCGCCCGAATCAACGAACATGGGCACCGAGATTTCAAAGCCGGTGCCGGCGATGCGCGCAGGCTTCATGACCTTGCCCGATGTGTCACCCTTGACGGCGGGTTCGGTTTCGATTTCACGCACGATGGTGGTGGGCAGTTCGACCGAGATGGCCTTGCCGTCGTAAAACACGACTTCGGCTTCCATGCCATCTTGCAGGTAGTTGATCGCGTCGCCCATGTTTTCGGCTTCGATCTCGAACTGGTTGTATTCGGCGTCCATGAACGTGTACAGAGGGTCAGCGAAGTACGAGTAGGTCGCTTCCTTCTTATCCAAGATGATTTGGTCCATCTTGTCGTCGGCCTTGAACACGGTTTCTTGACCGAAGCCGTTCAGCAGGCTCTTCATCTTGATGCGCACGGTGGCAGCACCGCGACCGCCGCGGCTGTACTCGGTCTTGAGGACGACCATCGGGTCCTTACCCTGCATGATCACGTTGCCAGCGCGGATTTCTTGTGCGATTTTCATGGTGGATTCCCGATTGGGGTCTGTTCAAACGGTGGGGAGCCCCGGCGCCGGCGCTGCTCGCGTCACCAGACGCCAAGCGGTGCAGTTCAGGTTGCGCATCCATCGGCGCGTCGCCGTGTGGCGATTCCTGAGCCAGAAGCAAAGCCTCGGATTTTAACCCGAGGTCGTGACAAATTGGATGAGTTGGCTCGCCAGGTCGGCTTGAAGCGTCAATTTAGACCGTGAGGCCTGGCTGGACAGGGCCCATGGCGAGGCCTCACCTCGCCACTCGGGCAGCGACTCGGGCAGAGGCGCCAGGCCATTCCAGCCGCGCCACCAGGCGATCACCGACTCGCGCAAGGGCGCGGGCCAGTCGACCATCCAGCGGTCCATGAAGGCGTTGAGCTTGTCGGCGTGCACGCCATCGTCTTGCTCGTAAATCTGCCAGACGTGCGGTTTGCCGGCCCACAAAGCGCGCACGGCCGAGTCTTCGCCACGCACCAAATTGAGGTCGCAGGTCCACAGCAGTCGGTCGAACGCAGGTTGCGGCAAGGCAGGCAGGGCGTGGAGCCGAACCCCTTCGGGCGCGCAGCCCTGTTGTGCCAGCCACTGCTCGGCCAAGTGCTGTGCATGGCCCGGCGTCAGCAGGACCTGGATGGGGTGCTGGTCAGAGTCCCTCGACTTGCCGATGCTTTGCAGGTGCGTCAGCAGGGCACCGACGGGGGCACTGGCGTAGCAAAACACGCAGACGAGGGGCGCGTCTGCGGGCACGTTCAGGCCCAGTGCGCGCAGCCAGTCGGTGCGCTGGGCGCGGTGTGAGGTGGCTTCCAGCGCGGCATCGAGCACGCCAGGCTCACGCAACAAGCCCCCGGTCGCCTGCGTGAAGCCGGGGTAGAAAAAACGTTTGACCAGGCCTTTGCCGGGGCCGGATCCCACAGGCGAGGGCAGGCCGTGGCAGCGCTCCACATATGCCTCGGCGCTCAGGTATTCCAGGTTGACCCAAGCTGGCGGGGTGGGACGGTGCATGCGCGCCACAAACGTGTCTGGCGGGTTGCAGCCAAAGGCTTCGATCACCACATCGCCGGCTTGCAAGCCAGCGTTCATTGACAGGTGTTGTTCGGCCTCGGACCAGCGCAACACGGTGACGCCGGCTTGGCCTCGTCCCAGGCTCAGGCCATTCAGCCCTTGCAGGTACGGTGCGTTGGCCTCGCTCGCTTCACAGGGTGCCCAGTGCACCTCGGGTGCCATCCAGGCCAGGGCGCCGGGGTCGTCGATCCACAAACGCACGGCGTGGCCGCGCTGACCCAGGTCGCGTGCCAGGCGCCAGCACACGCCAATGTCGCCAAAGTTGTCGATGACCCGACAGAACACGTCCCACAGCATGGGCGGATTATGGCAAGCCTGCAGGCCAGGGCGATGCGTTGTCGGCCACAATCCGGCCCCATGAGCTTGCCGTCCGATCCCGCTCCCATCACCGACCAGGCCCCAGGTGGCACGCCGGGCGCACAGGCCAATGAGTCTCTTGAGGCCTCGGTGGCTGCGGCGGCCGAACGCGCACAGGTCTGGGATCGCCTCTTGCTCGAGGTCGCCTCCTTGCCCGGCCTGCCCGGCGTCTACCGCTACTTCGATGCACAAAACAACGTGCTGTATGTCGGCAAGGCGCGCGACCTCAAAAAGCGCGTTTCCAGCTACTTCCATAAGAACCACGGTGGCAGCCGCATCGGGCACATGGTCTCGCGCATCCAGCGCATGGAGACCACGGTGGTGCGCAGCGAGGCCGAAGCGCTGCTGCTTGAAAACAACCTCATCAAGACGCTCAACCCACGGTTCAACATCCTGTTCCGTGACGACAAGAGCTATCCCTACTTGAAGATCGCATCGCACGACTTCCCGCGCATGTCCTACTACCGGGGCGCGGTCGATCGCAAGCACCGCTACTTCGGGCCGTACCCGAACGCGTGGGCCGTCAAAGGCACCATCCAGCTGCTGCAAAAGGTGTTCTTGCTGCGCACCTGTGAAGACGCGGTCTACAACAACCGCTCGCGACCCTGCTTGCTCTACCAAATCAAGCGCTGCAGTGGCCCGTGCGTCGACCTCATCAGCAAGGCCGACTACGCCCTGAGCGTGGCCCAGGCCGAGCGCTTCTTGCTGGGCGAGCCCGAGGCCGTGCTCGACGACCTGCAAGTCCGCATGATGGCCTACGCCGAGCGCATGGAATACGAGCAAGCCGCCGAGATCCGCAACCAGATCTCGGCCTTGTCGACCGTGCTGCACCAGCAATCGGTGGACACGGTCATGGACAAGGATGTCGACGTGCTGGCCGTCAAGGTCGACGGTGGCCGCGCCTGCGTGAACCTGGCCATGGTGCGTGGCGGACGCCATCTGGGCGATCGCGCGCATTTCCCGGTGCACGTGCAAGACCATGTGCTGGCGCCCGACGAGGCCGAGTCCACCGCAGACGCGTCTCAGGTACAGGCCAGCGACCTCGTCTCGGCCATCGAAACGCGCGTGCTCGAAGCCTTCCTGGCGCAGCACTACCTGGGTGGCGCCGTGCCCAGCCTGTTGATCCTGAGCCACCCTGTCGACCCCGCGTTGATCGAAGCGCTCGGCGAGCACGGCGGCCGCAAGATCACCGTGGTGCACCAGCCCCGCGAGCAGCGCCGGGCCTGGCTCGAAATGGCCGTCAAAGGGGCCGAGCTGTCTCTGGCCCGCCTGCTCAGCGAAGAGGGCTCGCAACAGGCCCGCACCCGTGCTTTGGTCGATGCCCTCGGTCTCGAGTTGGACTTGGATGCGCGCGACGCCGGCCTGGACGACGCAGCCGCAGCCCAAGAAGTCACCGAGTCCCCGGAGGGCGAAGCCAGCAAGGCCACCAAGCCCCGCAGCACCGACCCTTTGGCCAGCCTGCGCATCGAGTGCTTTGACATCAGCCACACCGCGGGTGAAGCCACGCAGGCCTCGTGCGTGGTCTACGAGGGACACAAGATGCAGTCCTCGCAATACCGCCGCTACAACATCACCGACATCACAGGGGGCGACGACTACGCCGCCATGAAGCAAGCCCTGGAGCGCCGCTACAGCGCCAGCGGCATCAAGGCCGCCCGCGTGCCCGACATCGTTTTGATCGACGGCGGCAAGGGGCAGGTGTCGATGGCGCGCCAGGTGTTTGAGCACCTGGGCATCCCGTTGTCGATCATCGTGGGCGTTGAAAAAGGCGAGGGGCGCAAGGTGGGACTGGAAGAGCTGGTCTTTGCCGATGGGCGACCCAAGCTGCAGCTCTCGCCCAGTTCGGCCGCCCTGATGCTGGTGGCCCAGATCCGTGACGAGGCGCACCGCTTTGCGATCACGGGCATGCGCGCCAAGCGGGCCAGCGTGCGCACCGGTGGCAGCCGCCTAGAAGACATCGCCGGTGTGGGCCCCAAGCGCCGCGCCAAGCTGCTGCAGCGCTTTGGTGGTGTGCGGGGCGTCTCGGCAGCGACCGTCCAAGAGCTCGCCACCGTTGAAGGCATTTCACATGACCTGGCCGAGGAGATTTACCGTGCCCTGCGTTGACACACTCACCCCTTGGCTGCGCGGTTTGGCGGCATCGGCCGTGTGCCTGATGCTGGCCAGTTGCGGTTTGTTCGCGCCAAGCAGCAGCCCTTCGCCTGATGCAGGCGCGACCACGTCCAAGCCCGGCGCGCCAGTCGGCTCGACAGGGCAGAGCGGTGCCAGCGCGGCGCCACGCAAACCGGGTGCTGTGGTCAAGCTGCCCGCGCCACAAAGCCCACGCAGTTGGGCCGATGCGCGCTTGCAGGCCGCCCGGCGCCTGATGGCAGCAAACCCCGACCAGGTGTACGCCAGTATCCCGCCCGACATCTTGTTGGCCATTCCTGTGCTGAGCATCGAGCTCAATGCCGACGGCAGCGTGCGCCACATCACCGTGCTGCGCTACCCCAGCCAAGCCCGCGACACCGTGGACATGGCCATGCAGGCGATCTACCGGGCTGCGCCGTTTGGCGATGTGAGTCGGCTGCCCAAACCCTGGAAGTTCAACGAGACTTTCTTGTTCAACGACGATCGCCGTTTCAAGCCAATGACGCTGGACCAGCGCTGACCTCCGCGTTCGCGGCACAATGCACCATGTTTCTGAATTTGCCCACCCTGCTGACATGGGCGCGGATCGTCGCGATCCCGCTGATTGTGGGCGTCTACTACCTGCACAGGCCGATGGCCGAGCTGAACCTGCTCGCCAGCGTCATGTTCGTGATCGTGGCCCTGACCGACTGGGCCGATGGCTGGCTGGCGCGTCGCCTGAACCAGACCTCGGCGTTCGGTGCTTTCCTTGACCCGGTGGCCGACAAGTTCCTGGTCTGCGCCTCGCTGCTGATCTTGCTGCAACTGGACCGCGTCAACGCTTTGGTGGCCTTCGTCATCATTGGCCGCGAGATCGCGATCTCTGCCCTTCGCGAATGGATGGCGCAGATCGGTGCCTCGCGCAGCGTGGCGGTTCACATGCTGGGCAAGCTCAAGACTGCCGCCCAGATGGCCGCCATCATGTTGCTGCTGTACGACGGTGAGGTGCTGCCTGGTGTGCACACCCACCTCTTGGGCACCTGGCTGATCTACGTGGCCTGCGGTCTGACCATTTGGTCGATGGTGTACTACCTCCAGAAGTCGCTGCCCGACATCCGCGCGAAGGTTCGTTGAACGTCGCCTGTGTGCTGTGCGCTGTAAATTCTGCTGACGCTGTCAAACGAACATGTCCTTGCCATCCCAAGGCGAGGCCTGTAAAACCTTCGGCATAGAATGATTTGTGGTTCTTGCGCCCTCGAGGGCTGCGTTGACGGTGCTGTCCTTTCTTGACCAGGCGTGCTGTTGGTGCTGTGCAAGGGCCATGTCTGGCGGCACCTTCTGAGGGGTTTTTCGTGAACAAGACCGAGTTGATCGAGCACATTGCCCAGCAGGCAGACATCTCCAAGGCGGCCGCGGGGCGCGCCCTTGAGGCCGTTTTGGGTGGCGTCAGCGCCACCTTGCGCAAGGGTGGGTCGGTGTCGTTGCTCGGTTTTGGCACCTTCGCCGTCAGCACCCGCGCCGCTCGAGAAGGGCGCAACCCCCGCACCGGCGAGCCCGTGAAGATCAAGAAAGCCAAAGTGCCAAAATTTCGTCCGGGCAAAGCTTTGAAGGACGCCGTGAACTAAAATAAGGCGCTTGAGGCTGTCGGGTGCTTAGCTCAGTTGGTAGAGCGGCGCCCTTACAAGGCGTAGGTCGGGGGTTCGAGCCCCTCAGCACCCACCACCGATAGCGATCGAAAGGCGAACCCCGGTTCGCCTTTGTGTTGTCTGAAGCCCGCGTTTGTTTTCAAGCGCGGCCGCAGGTCCATGCCACACCAGATGGGCTCACAGCCCGTCCATTGCCATGTTTGATTTCGTTCGCAAGCACACCCGTGCCCTCCAGTTCATTTTGGTTCTGTTGATCCTGCCCTCGTTCGTGGCGTTCGGCATCCAGGGCTATTCCAAGTTTGGCGATGACGGTGCAGTGGCCAAAGTGGCCGGCCAGCAGATCTCTCAAACCGAGTGGGACAACGCCCACCGACGCACGGCCGAATCGGCACGCGCCCAGCAGCCTGACATCGATCCGGCCTTGCTGGACTCGCCTCAGGCCAAGCTCTCGTCCCTCGATGCCTTGGTGCGTCAGTCTGTGTTGAGCACTGCTGCGCGCGACCAGAACCTGGCTGCGCCGACGGCCCGTTTGGTGCGGGTGTTCACCACCGACCCGCAGTTCGCCGCCTTGCGCACGCCAGAGGGCGGCTTGAACAAGCAAGCGCTTGAGGCCCGAGGCATGTCGCCACCGCAATTTGACGCATTGCTCCGCCAGGAGCTCACCGTGGGCCAGGTGCTCTCGGGTGTTCAAGGCACCGGCCAGACCTCAACCTTGGCCAACCGCCAGGCGGTCGAGGCCTTGTTCCAAGTGCGCGAAGTGCAATGGACCAAGTTCGAACCCAAGCAATATGCGGCTGGCCTGAACCCCACCGCCGAACAGCTGCAAGCTTTCTACAAAGACCCGGCCAACGCGGCCTGGCTGGCCTCGCCTGAAAAGGCCGATGTGCAGTATGTGGTGCTCGACATCGACACCCTCAAACAACGCGTGTCGGTCAACGAGGACGACCTGCGTCGTTCGTACAAAGAGAACCAGGCCCGGTTCACGGTGCCCGAAGAGCGCCGCGCCAGCCACATCCTGATCAAGGCCGAGGCCAGCGCTTCGGCAGATCAAAAGAAGGCGGCCCGCGCCAAAGCCGAGCAACTCCTGGCCCAATTGCAGAAGGCTCCCACGCAATTTGCCGAGCTGGCCAAGAAGAATTCGGATGACCCTGGCTCAGCGTCCAACGGCGGCGACCTCGACTTTTTTGGCCGCGGTGCCATGGTCAAGCCTTTTGAAGATGCCGCTTTTGCGCTCAAGCCCGGCCAGATCAGTGGTGTGGTCGAGAGCGACTTTGGCTTCCACATCATCCAGCTGACCGCTGTGCGTGGTGGGGCTGCCCAGTCGTTTGAAGCGGTTCGCGCACAGCTTGAAGACGACGCTCGCAAGCAATTGGCTCAGCGCCAGTATGCCGAAGCGGCTGAGAAGTTCACCAATGCCGTTTACGAGCAGTCTGACAGCCTCAAGCCCGTGGCGGATGAGCTCAAGCTCGCTGTGCAAACCGCCACCGACGTGCTGCATGTGCCAGGCGCCAAAGACCAAGGCGTGCTGAGCAACCGCCGTGTGCTGGACGCCTTGTTCAACGCCGACAACCGTGCCAAGGCCCGCAACACCGAAGCCATCGAGGTGGGGCCCAGCAAGTTGGTTTCTGCTCGCATCGTCAAATACAGCCCAGCGGCCAAGCAAGCGTTTGAGCAAGTGCAGGCTCAGCTGCGTGACCGTTGGGTGAGCGCAGAGTCGATCAAGGCTGCGCGCGCCGATGCGCAAGCCAAGCTGGCTTTGTGGAAGCAGTCGCCTGACAAGGCTGCGTTGCCTGCTGCCGTTCAGATGTCGCGTCGCACGGTGTTCGCTCAACCACCTCAGGTGCTGGACGCGGTCATGCGGATCCCTGTGAAGCAACTGCCTGCTTGGACGGTGGTGGACCTGGGTGCCGATGGCCAAGCCCTGATCAAGGTGAACCAGGTCTTGCCTTTGCAGATCTCGCCCCAGGAAATCAAGGAAACCCAAGCCCAGTTCGGCAACTACTGGGGCAAGGCTGAGGCCGATGCCTACTACCGCGCGCTCAAGCGCCAGTACAAGGTCGAGTTGATCAATGAAGGCAAGAAAGAAGCAGACAAGGTGGAAGCCTCACAAAAATCTGCACGAAGTGCGCCTTGAGGTAAGAAGTCGCGCTATAATTTGATTCTTCTGTGGTGGCTATAGCTCAGTTGGTAGAGTCCCAGATTGTGATTCTGGTTGTCGTGGGTTCGAGCCCCATTAGCCACCCCACCAAA
>CANCFV010000058.1 GCA_947377275.1 Burkholderiales bacterium
TGCGCGATCATGCGCAGCATCGTGGAGGGCGAGCCCAGCTTGTACTGCGTCAGGCGGGCGATGATTTCGTTTTGCGGCTCGGCCACCGCCAAGGTGCCCAGCGCGCGGTCGCATTTGCTGATGCTGCCGTCGCTGCTGCCCGTTTGGGCTTGTGCCGTGGCGTGCAGGCCGGCCAAGGCCAGCGCCACCGAGAACCAGGTCGATCTGGCCGAAAAATGGGCGTGGGTGTGCTTCATGCGAATCCCTGTGTTTTGTATGGTGCGCAGATTCTACCGACGCCCCCGTCAGAGGCCGCACACCCGCCAGGTTCAAGGCATCGTGCTTTGCACCGGCCACAGGGCCCACATGGCCAGGGGCTGTTTGGTGCGCCCCGCTTGCGCGAAGGCCTCGTCGCCCCAGCCCCAAAAGAAGTCGGCGCGCACGGCCCCCAAGATGGCGCCACCCGTGTCTTGCGCCATCACCAACCGCTGCAAAGGTGCGGGTGCGCTGGCTTGCAAAGCGGCGTTGGCCGACCAGGCCAGTGGCGAGGTGCTGTCGATCCACAGCGGGGTGCCAAGGGGCACGCTGTCGCGATCCACAGCCACCGAGCGGCCTGGCGTGAGCGGCACGCTTTGCGCACCCAGCGGGCCGGCCTCGGGGTCCAACAGGGCCTCTTCACGGAAGAACACCACGCGTGGGTTGGCACGCATCATCTCGCCCACGCGCGCGGGGTTTTGCTGCGCCCAGTTGCGGATGGCGGGCCACGAGGCCTGATCGAGCGTGAAGGCGCCTTGGTCCACCAGCCAGCGCGCCACCGATTGGTAGGGCTGGTCGTTGTGGCCGGCAAAGGCCATGCGGATCACCTTGGGCTGGCCTTGCGGCGTCAGCTCGTCTTGCAGGCGGATGCGACCCGAGCCTTGCACCTGGATGAGCAACACGTCCAAGGGGTCGGCCAGGTAGACCAGCTCACGGCCCGCCATGGCCGCGCGGCCTTCGGGTGAGGTTTCAAGGTCGGTGCGGCTGAGGTAGGGCTTGCGCTGGCCCAGATCGGTCGGCGCGCGGTGCAGCGGGTAGGCAAAGCGCGCATCGGCTTGGCGGCGGCCATCGAGCAGGGGCTCGAAGTAGCCGGTCAGCAGGCCGGTGGTGTTGCCTTCCAGCGTGGTCACTCGCCAGGGCTGGAAGTGGCTTTGCACCCACTGGCGCACAAAGCCGTCTTGCACCTGCTGGCCCCAGTTGAGACCCAGCTTGCGCACCTCGGCGCAGGTGCTGGCCCAGCCGGCAGCGGGCTTGGCGCAGCCTTTGTACAAGGCGGGCCACCAGGCGCTCACCGTGTCTTGCTCCCAGCCGGGCAGGTCGGTCCAGGTGGCGCGCAGCCAATGGGCCTTGGGCCGCATGAGTCCGCCTTGTCCATCGGTCTGGGGCAGCACCGTGCCGGGTGCGGGCACGGGCAGGCTGCTGGGTGTCTCGATGGGGGCGGCAGGGCCGGGGCGATGGTTCAGGCTGGGCAGCAAACCGCAGGCGCTCAGGCTGCCTACAATCAAGGCGTTGCCCACCAAGCGCCAGGGCAGGGGGCTGATCTCACGCAACGCGCTCAGGCCCGGTATGGCGGGCAAACGGGACAAGGAACAGAACTTCATGTGGCTGATTGTGCTGGAGGCGGCGCTGGCGCTGGCGGTGTTGGCGTTTGTGGTGTGGTGGACGATGTTTTCGGGCCGCCCGCAAGGTGAGCTGTTGCCGGAAGATGCCGCGCAGCCCGAGGCGGCCCCACCGTCCGATCAGGTCGACCGGGGTGGCAGCAAGAAGCTCAAGGGCTGACGCCGCAGGCGGCGCCACACGGCGGCGCGCAGCAGCGCCCGGTCTTTGACACGCACGTCGCGCGAGCGCACGGCCACACGCAGGGCCAGCACGAAACTCACGCCCACATTGAGCACGCCCGTGACCGGGATGGCGACCACGCACCACCAGAAGTTGGGGTCGTGCCAGGCGCTGGCGCCCAGCGTGCCCAGCGCGGCCATCAGCTGTCCGCTGGACAAGGTCACGTGGCGCACGTCCAGTGGTGCGGCCACGAAGCCGGCGATCACGGGCACCAGCCCCAGCAACAAGCCCAGCGAGACGTTGGCCGCCAGCCCCGAGATGTTGTCTCGCCACCAAAGCGACCAGCGCGCCGCACGCGCCTCGCCCAACAGCGCACGGATGCGGGGGTTCCAGCGCAAGGCGCTGTCCAGGCGGTGCAGCACGAACCAGTTCTCGACCCAGCCAGCGATCAGGCTGGACGCAAACAGCAGCACCCCGGTGAAGGCCGCGTACCAGGCGGTGGGGCCTTTGAGCGTGAGCGTTTCCAGCACATGGTGGGCGGCGTGTTCGCCAATCAAGGGCCTGCCCAGGGCCAGCCAGGCCAGGCCTTGCGCGGCCAGCACCAGCGGGATGACGGCGGCCAGGTTGCCCACGATGCCGGCCATTTGCGAGCGGATCAGGTGGGCGACTTCGTCCACGAACCCTTCGATGGCGGTGTCGGTGCGGGTGTCGGCCAGGCGCGCGGCCAGTGCGGGTGCGGTCATGGCGGGTTGTTTGGTGGCCACGGTCCAGTGCAGCAGTTGCACGATGACAAAGCTGATGGCGTAGTTCAGGCCTGCGCCCATGCCCGACCAGAAGGGCGACAGGGCCAGCGACAGCACCACGAACTTCATGTAGGTAGTGCCCGCGATGATGGCACCGCCACCGCCGGCCCGCCACAGCATGTCGCGGTACTCGCTGCGGTTGCGGGTGATGTAGTGCTCGCCGGTTTCGGCGCTGCGCTCGGCCACCTTGCGCGCCAGCATCGAGTAGTGCTGCTTGAACAGCGCGCGCACGCTCAGGCGCTGCTTGCCCTCGTCCAGCAGGTGCAGCACCAGTTGGTAAACAGGCCCGGCCGCTTGCGGTGCCAGCACCACCTCCAACAAGCGCTCAACGCGCTGGCAACGAGCGCACAACTGGTCGATTTGGAAGACCAGATCCACCGAGATGCCCTGGCTTTCCAGGTGCCCGTGCAGGCCACGCGCGGCCTGGGCGCATTGGTCCAGCAGCGCGCGCAGGTACTGGGCCTCGTGCAGCAAGGCTTGGTGCGCAGCAGGGTCAGCGGCACGGCCCTCTAGGGGATCGGGGGCGTCTTGGGCCAACCTGGCTTGCGCCAGCGCGTGTTCGTGCAGGCGGTCGGTGGCGCGGGCCAATTGCCGAAAGGCGTGGTGGCCAGATGCATCTGATGCAGGGCCGTCGAACTGCGTGTCCACCCGGGTGCCCAGGCGGCTGCGGAAGGCCGGTGACATGCCGGCCGAGCGCACCTGCGAGACCAGGTAGGTGATGGCGTCCCAGAAGGGCTCTTGCCAGCCCAGTGGGCTGAGTGCGGCGTTTTGGCTCAAGGCCAGCGCCACGGCTTCTTGCCACAGTGCGGTCAAATCGCCTTGGGCGCGCGCATCGAGTGCGCTCAGCCACGCGCAGTCGTGCCGCACATCGAGCAGCAGGTCGAACAGCACGGCCAAGTCGCCGGTGTCCGGGCTTTGCGGCAGCAGGTGGCGGCGCAGACGCTCGCCCAGCTCGCTCAAGAAGGCACTGCGCGGTGAAAAGCCATGGTCGGCCCACAGCGCGGCCATGTCCATGTCACGCCAGAAGGCGGCCAGCAGGGCCACCACGCGGGCGCGCCGCTCGGGCTGCTCGTTGAGCATGCGCAGCACGCATTGGGTGCCGCTGATGGGCTCGCCCTGGCGAACCCAGTCCAGCAGGGCGATCAACCACAGGTGGCGTTCAACCAGCGGTGCGCTGGCATCGGTCTGGTCCAGCAGGGTTTCCAACTCGATGGGCAAGGCGCGCGGTGCCGTCATGCCATCCCTTCAGTGCAGCGACTGCGATCGAGCCAGCGTGAAGGGCGCGATGGGCACTTCAAACCAATGCGCGTCTTCGGTCATGCAGAAGTAGCTGCCCTGCATCAGGCCGTGTGGCGTGTCGAGCTGCGTCCAGCTGCTGTACTCAAAACGCTCGCCGGGTTTGAGGAAGGGCTGTTGCCCCACCACGCCCAGGCCGCGCACTTCTTGCTCGCGTCCGGTGGCATCGGTGATGAGCCAATGGCGCCCGACCAGTTGCGCCGCGACATCGCCGCTGTTGACGATCACGACCGTGTACGAAAACGCGTATTCGTGGCGCGCCGGGTTGCTCTGGTCTTCCAGGTAGGTGGGCGTGACGGTGCAGCTGAATTGGGCTTGGCTCATGGGCCCATTCTAGGCACGGAGTGCGCTTTCATGGGGATGTCACCCATTGTCGGCATGCTGTGGCTTCGTTCTACTGGCCGCCAAATTTCAGGAGGATCAAAAAAATGGACCGTCGTCGCTTCTTGTCAGCCGCAAGTGCCCTGGGTGGAGGCCTGTTGGTGACCTGGCAAGCCCAGGCCTTGCCTTGGATGAACCTGGGCAACACCCCCATCGACACCACGGGCTTTCGGGTGGACACGGGCCGGGTGTTTGACCTCTCGGTCTCGTCGGCCGACCCCAGCCTCACCGGCGTGATCCTGTGGACACACATTGCCCCAGACGCCGTGCGCGTGGGGGAGCCCCTGATCGTGCAAGTGGCCTTGGACGCGCAGTTTCAGACCCTGCTGCTGCAAGCGCAGGTGGGCCCGCAAGACATCGGCCCTGAACGCGACCACACCGTCAAGATCGACCTGGACGGGCAGTTGCCTGAGACCCTGTCGGGCGGCCCTTACTTTTACCGCTTCATTTACGACCGCAGCCTCAGCCGCACGGGCCGTTGCCGCACGCTGCCGCAAGCCAGCAACGCGCTCAAGCGCCTCAAGCTGGGCCTGCTGACCTGCCAGGATTACACCAATGGTTATTACGGCGCCTTGAGCCATGTGGCCAAGGACGACAGCCTGGACTTTGTGCTGCACCTGGGCGACTTCATCTATGAGACTGCGGGCGACCCTCGCTTCCAAAGCCTGCCCTTTGCCGACCGCAGCGTGGTCTTGCCTTCAGGCGGTACGGTGGCTTTGAACCTGCAGGACTACCGCGCCATTTACCGCCGTTACCGCAGCGACCCGCAGCTGCAAGCCGCGATGGAGCGTCACACCTTCATCTGCGTGCCCGACGACCACGAAACCGCCAACGACTGCTATTGGGACTACGCCCGCGACACCCTGGGCGCGCCCGACCACCCCTTCACCAAAGACCCGGCCTATGGCAACAGCCCGGCCTTGCTCAAGCAGCTCAAGCTCGATTCGCAACGCGCCTGGACCGAGTACGTGCCTGCCCGCGTGGCCTACAACCCGCTGGCCACGCACCCGCACGAAGCGTTGCGCGTGTACCGCCGCTTTGCCTTTGGCCGCTTCCTTGATCTCTTCATGATCGAGAACCGCAGCTACCGCAGCCCCCACCCTTGCGGCGAGGCCGACTTTGGCCAGCGCTACGTGCCCCTGGGCTGCACCACGCTCAACAAGGCCGAGCAAACGCTGCTGGGCCAGCAACAGCACAGCTGGTTGGTGGATGGCCTGACCCATTCAACGGCCACCTGGAAGCTCATGGGCAACCAGACCTTCTTTGGTCGTTTGGCCCTGACCTTCCTGGGTGCCCCACTGGCCCCGCTCAATGTCGACGCCTGGGACGGCTACAACGCCGAGCGCAACCTGCTCAGCACCGCGCTGCGCGATGCCAAGGTCAGCAACTTCTTGGTGGTGACGGGCGACCTGCACACCTACATGGCCAGCAACATCAAGCACAACTACGGCAACCTCAACCCGCTGGACTTTGGCAACCACCTGGGTGCCGAGTTCATGACGCCGGCGGTGACCTCGTCCAACCTGGGCGAGATGCTGGGCGCCAAGCTCAATGCGCAGCAGCGCACGCTGGTGATGCAAGGCCTGGCGGCTCCGGCCGTGCGCGTCAACAACCCGCACATCCAGTACTTCAACAGCAACCAGCAGGGCTATTCGACGCTGGAGCTGACCGATGGCTACGCCGAGTGGGTGGCTTACGCCGTGGACAAGTCGGTCAATGACGCCACCGTGAGCCGCACCTGTGTGGCCCGCCAGCGCAAGCACATGGGCCTGCCTTGGTTGCTGGCGCAAAGCACCAGCGGGTATTGATGGATGCGCTGATCAGCGATCACGGAAACACCAGACGTTTGCCAAGCTCGCGCAGCGGCGGGCTTTGCGCGTAGAGCTTTTCGACATCGGTGTAGTTGGCCGTCATGACGTAGTCGCGCATCTTCTCCATCGACTGGCGCGGCACGGTCGCGATGACCAGGTTCGCCAAAGACAAGGGGACCCAGCCTCCCGGGTCGCCATGCCCTTCCAGCTCGATGGCTGTTTGGGTGGGTGAGACGGGGCGCAGCGTCCACGACGACGTCATGCTGGGCATGCGCACATAGCCTGCTTGTGGCGGCAAGATGCCATCGCGGCTGCGCACGTCCACATGGATCACATGCGTGCTCGGGTCCTGGCGGACCACGACATGGCCCACCACGTCGCGTGCACCGACGGGCCAGATCCCATTGATGGCCATGTAGACGTAGGCTTCGCCGGCGTTTTCGCCTTGGATGAATCGCGCCTCACGCAGCATGAAGAACCACTCGTGCATGGTGGTGACATCGGCCAGCGTGGCCACCACCTGCTTCATCGGCGCATTGATCTGCATCGAGCCTTTGAACTCTTTGTAAAGGCTGTCGGCAGGCTTGCGGGTGTAAATGGTGATGTCGTGCGCGTCGCTGTCGCGCTGCCAGGCGATGGCGTTGGCGTCGGCAGCGTGTGCAACAAGCGGGCTCAGCAGGCAGAACGCCGCCGAGACCGTCAGCAAACCATGGCGCAAGGATGAGCGTGTCATCTGCCTGTCAACGCATGGCGCGCCCATCTGGTGCGCTGGGTTTTCCCCAGTCGACCCTGGCGAAAAGCACGGCAGCTTTCTACAATGGCGGCCTTGTCGCTTGATTGAAGGCCCCCATGCCGCGCACGTTCCGCATCGCCCCCAGCATCTTGTCCGCCGATTTCGCCCGTCTGGGCGACGAAGTTCGCAACGTGATCGACGCGGGTGCCGACTGGATCCACTTTGACGTGATGGACAACCATTACGTGCCCAACTTGACCTTCGGGCCGATGATTTGCCAGGCGCTGCGCAAGCACAGCGTCAAGGCCGATGGCACCAAGGTGCCGATTGACGTGCACCTGATGGTGCAGCCTGTTGACGCCTTGGCCGTGGCCTTTGCCAAGGCCGGTGCCGACATCATCACCTTCCACCCCGATGCCTCCACCCACGTGGACCGCACCTTGCAGCTCATCAAGGCCGAAGGCGTGCAAGCTGGCTTGGTGTTCAACCCTGCCATGCCCATTGACGTGCTGGAGTGGGTGATCGACAAGGTCGACGTGGTGCTGCTGATGAGCGTGAACCCGGGCTTTGGCGGCCAGAGCTTCATCGACAGCACCCTGCGCAAGGCCGAGAAGGTGCGCAAGGTCATTGAGGCGTCAGGTCGAGACATCCGCCTGGAAATCGACGGTGGCGTCAAGGTCGACAACATCCGCCGCATTGCCGACGCCGGTGCCGACACCTTCGTGGCCGGCAGCGCCATCTTTGGTCAGCCTGATTACAAAGCCGTGATCGACGCCATGCGCGCTGAGCTGGCCCAATGAGCGCCCCCATGAAGCAGTTGCACATCGACTTCATCTCTGACGTGTCCTGCCCATGGTGCGCCATCGGGCTCAATGCGCTGCTGCAGGCCTTGCAGCAAGTGCAACGCGAAACACCTGGCGCCTTCCAGGTGTCGCTGGCCTTCTTGCCCTTTGAGCTCAACCCCGACATGCCCCAAGGCGGTCAGGACATCGGCGAGCACCTCACGCAGAAGTACGGCAGCACGCCCGAGCAGCAAGCGCAGATCCGCGAAACCATCCGCCAGCGCGGTGCCGAGGTGGGCTTTGCCTTCAACCCCGAAGGGCGCGGCCGCATCTACAACACCTTCCATGCGCACCGTTTGCTGCATTGGGCCGGTCTGCAAGGCCAGGTCCAGCAATTGACTTTCAAGCAAGCCTTGCTGGTGGCTTGCCACGGCGAGCAACAGGCCATGGACCAGCGCGCCGTGCTGCTGGCCTGCGTGAGCCAAGCGGGCTTGGACCCCGAGCAAGCCGAAGGCGTGCTGAACGACGGCCGCTACGCCGAAGAGGTGCGCCAGGCCGAGGCCGAGATCGCCGAGGCGGGCATCCGGGCGGTGCCAGCGGTGGTGGTGAACCAGCGCCACCTGATCTCGGGCGGGCAGCCGGTGGCCAACTACGTGCGGGCGCTCAGAGAGATCGCGGCCCAGGCGGAGTGAGCTCGTCGCTTGAAGAGCGCACTCGGTTGCGGCTAAGCTAGACGCTCGGATCAAAAAAATGGGAGTGTCCATGTCTGTGTTCAAACAGGCGCTGGTGGCTGTGGCCATGGGCGCAAGCGTGTCGGTGGCTCAAGCGGCGCCGGTGGTTTACCACTTCTCGACCTCGTCGGTCATCACCTCCGGCAATTCGGCTTCGCCGGTGGCGGCTTTGCTTCAGGGCAGCACGGTGTCGGGGCAGTTCAGCTACAACCCACAAGCGCCGCTGCTGGGCGGATCGGGCGCTTTGGGGTTTGCGCCGGGCTTTGCCATTTACGTGGGCAACAACATCAGCAACTTGGCCTTCTTTGGCTTGAGTGGCAATGTCGGTGGGCACAGCTTCACCGACCAGGTGGGTTCGGCTTTGGTTGCCAATGACAACCCCAACCCTAATTTGCCCGGCGACACCGTGTCACTGAGCGCCGACCCTGCGCCCCTGCTTGGGAAAAACGTCGGGGCATCGACCACGCGGCCGCTGAGTGGCTTCCAGGTGGGTGATTACGTGCTCAAGAACGTGCGCCTGTTCTGGACACAGGCCGATGGTTCGCCCGCCTTCCTCAACAGCTTTGCATTGCCCTCTGCCCTGCCCAGCTTCCAAGGGCGCGTGGCGCTGGACTTTGCATTGGCCTCTGACCCGCTCAACACAGCCAATGCCGATTACTACGCCAACACGGTGTTTTTCAGTGGCCTGACCGCCTCGGCCGTGCCTGAGCCAGGCGCCATCGCGCTGGTGGGCGCGGGCTTGCTTGTGCTGGCCCTGAGCGCACGCAAGCGAGCGTCTGCAACCAGCCAGCCTTGATTGAGCGCTGAGGGGGCAGCTATCCTTGGCGCATGCCTCGCTACACCCGCCCCTTCGCGTCCCGCCTGCCCCAGGTGGGCACCACCATTTTTTCGGTGATGTCGGCGCTCGCCCAGCAGCACGGTGCCATCAACCTGTCGCAGGGCTTCCCTGATTTCGATGCTCCCGCAGACTTGTTGGCCTTGCTGGACGAAGCCACGCGCGCTGGCCACAACCAGTACGCGCCCATGACCGGCGTGCCGGCCTTGCGCGAGGCCATCACAGCCAAAGTGCAGGCGCTGTACGGTGCGGCTTACGACGTGGCCAGCGAGGTCACGGTCACGGCCGGGGCCACACAGGCTTTGTTCACGGCCATTGCGGCGCTGGTGCACCCCGGCGACGAGGTGATCGTGTTCGCCCCGGTGTACGACAGCTACGCGCCTTCGGTCGAGCTGCAAGGCGGCAAGGTGGTCTACGCCACGCTGGCCTACCCCGACTACCGACCCGACTGGGCACAGGTCAAAGCCCTGATCACGCCGCGCACGCGCATGATCATCATCAACACGCCGCACAACCCCACGGGCACGGTGTGGACCGCCGATGACATGGCCGCATTGCAGGCCTTGGTGCAAGACACCGACATCGTCATCTTGAGCGACGAGGTCTACGAACACATGGTGTTTGACCAGGCCCGGCACGAAAGCGTGATGCGCTACCCGGCCTTGGCCGAACGCAGCTTGGTGGTGTCCAGCTTTGGCAAGACGTACCACATCACCGGCTGGAAGGTGGCTTACTGCTTAGGGCCGCAAGAGTTGATGGCCGAGTTCCGCAAGGTGCACCAGTTCAACGTGTTCACGGTGCACGCGCCTTCGCAGCACGCGCTGGCGGCCTTCATGCGCAAGCCCGGTTGGTACGCGCAGCTCAAGGCGCTGTACCAAGGCAAGCGCGACATCTTCCGGCAAGCGCTCAGTGGCTCACGTTTTGAGCTGCTGCCTTGCGAGGGCACCTACTTCCAGTGCGTGGGCTACAGTGCCATCAGCGACGAAGGCGACCGCGCTTTTGTCGAGCGCCTCACGCGCGAACACGGCGTGGCGGCCATCCCTGTGTCGGCGTTTTACCCAAAGGGCGATGACCACGGCGTGATCCGCTTTTGCTTTGCCAAGTCAGCGGCGACGCTGGAGCAGGCGCTGGAGCGGTTGATCAAGTTGTGAGGCAGTCCGAGCGCGGTCACACACCACGGCGCCAAGTTCCATCGCAATGCGCAGGGCATTGAAGCGCTTGATCAAGCAGTGAAGCCTCAGCGCTTGTGAGCCGCTACCGCGGGTGCCCGCTGCAGGCCTCTTTCACATCATTGCGCGCAACCTCGCGGTCATAGGCATCGGTGGGTTTGCCGTTGCGGTGGCGGGCAGCGCCGCTCAGCACGTCGCGGGCCAAAGCGCAACGTGACTCGGGTGTGCCTTGGTCGTAGCGTGGTGCCGTGGGCTGCATGGGCTGCGGTGCACGCACGGGGGGCTTGACCGGCGCAGCGAACTTGCTGGGCGAGACCAGGTAGTCGGTCGAAGGCTCATTGGGCACGCGGGTTGGGCCCGGGGGATGCACCTTGACCTGGGTGGCTTGCTTGCCCGCCTCGGGTGGGCGCTCGCCGTAATGGGTCTGGCCTTGCACGTCCACCCATTTGTAGACCGTGGCGTGGCTCGGCGCACCAGCGATGCACAGCACCGCTGCGCAAAAAGCCAACAGGATGCGTGGCAACGAGGGCATCGTCTTGCGCAGGGATGCGGGCTCAGCGCCCGTACACCCGCCCCGCATGCAGCCCCAGCCCCGTGGCCACCGAGGCCAGCCGGTCGCCGCGCACGGCCTTGGCGTGCGGGAAGGCCGCTTCGAGCTGATCGGTCAAGAGCTTGAGCCCGGTCGAGCCGCCGGTGAAATACAGCGCGCTGATGTCGCTCTCTTTCACGCCCGCCTGGGCCACGGCTTCGCGTGCGCAGGTGGTGATGCGGCCCAGGTCGTGTCCCAAGGCTTGCACCACTTGGGTGGCGCTCAAGGGGCTGTGCAAGCCCTTTTCGATCAGGCCCAGGTCGAGGTCGGTGTCGCCACCTTGTGCCACCGCGATCTTGGCCGTTTCAGCGCGGCCCACCAAGGCGTGGCCCAGGCGTTCTTGCACCACCTTGAGCAGGCGCTGGTGTTGCGCCGCGTCACCATAAAAATCGGCCATGGCCCGCAGCTCGGCCACGCGCTGCGGCTGGTACACGGTGTTGATCAGGTGCCAGGTCGTCAGGTCAAAGTAGACACGGCTGGGCACCGGGCGCGGCGCCTGGCCTTTGATGCTGGGGCCAAAGCCGCCGTAGCCCATGGGCGGCATCACGCTGGCCAGCGAGACGTGGCGGTCAAAGTCAGTGCCGGCAATGTGCACGCCGTGGTTGGCCAAGATGTCGTCGCGGCGGTCGATGCGGCCGGCGCGCTCGGGGCCCACGCGCACCACCGAAAAGTCAGAGGTGCCGCCGCCAATGTCGGCCACGAGCACCAGCTCTTCGTGCGTGGCTTGTTGTTCGTAGTCGAATGCCGCGGCGATGGGTTCGAACTGGAACGACACGTTTTGGAAGCCCACCGCGCGGGCTGCCGCTTCCAAAGACGCTTGCGCGGCGGCATCGCGCTCGGGCTCGTCGTCCACAAAAAACACGGGGCGGCCCATCACCACGCTGTCGAGCGGCTGGCCACCGCTGGCTTCGGCCAGGCTGCGCAGGTGGCGCAGGTAGCCGGTGATGATGTCGAGGTACTTCACACCCAGGCCATTGCCCACTTCGGTGGTTTGGTCGACCAAAGCGGTGCCCAAGATGCTCTTCATCGAGCGCATCAGGCGGCCTTCGTAGCCATCGATGTAGGCCTTCATGGCGGCGCGGCCAAAGGTGCGCGGCAGGCTGTCGTCGAAGGTGCGGCCCTTCCAGGTGCCGGGCGGCAGGTCGTCGGCGTCGGTGCAGTAAAACACCGCGGTGGGCATGGTCAGCTGATCGCCCTCCAGCGGCACCAGGCGCATGCCGGGGCCCTGCGCGTCACCGGGTGCGCGGGCAATGGCAATGGCCGAATTGGAGGTGCCGAAGTCGATGGCGCAAAAAGTCATGGGGTCGAGCCGGGTCAGGCATGCAAAGGTAACAGCAGGGGCGCGATTTTAGGCGCTCAAGCGTGTTGCACTCTGAAAATGCTGACGGCCTCGTTCAGGCTGCGCGTTTGGTGCTGCAGGCTGCCCGCCGCAGCGGCCGCTTGCTCGACCAGCGCGGCATTTTGTTGGGTGGTTTGCTCGATCTGCCCAATCGCTTGGTTCACCGATTGCAGGTTGTGCGCCTGCGCGTCGGTGGCTTCGGTGATTTCGGCCACGATCGAGACCACCTTCTGGCTCGACTCGACGATCTCGGCCATGGTCGCACCGGCTTCGTCCACCAGTTGCGAGCCCACGGTGACTTTCTCAACGTTGTTGTTGATCAGGGTTTTGATTTCCTTGGCGGCATTGGCCGATCGCTGCGCCAGCGAACGCACCTCAGAGGCCACCACGGCAAAGCCGCGCCCTTGCTCACCGGCACGGGCCGCTTCCACGGCGGCGTTCAGGGCCAGGATGTTGGTCTGGAAGGCGATGCCGTCGATCACGCTGACGATGTCAGAAATCTTGCGCGACGAGTCGGTGATCTCGTTCATGGTTTGCACGACCTGGCCCACGCGGTCGCCGCCCATGGCCGCGATCGACGAGGCTTGCACCGCCAGGTGGCTGGCCATGCGGGCCGATTCGGCATTGCGTTTGGTGGACTCGCCCATCTCGATCACCGTGGACACGGTCGACTGCAGCGAGCTGGCTTGGCGCTCGGTGCGCTCTGACAGGTCCTGGTTTCCCGAGGCGATCTCGCTGGACGCGGTGAAGATGGATTCGGCCGAATCACGCATCGTGCCGATGACCTTGCGCAGCTTGTCAGACATCACCGACATGGCGCCCACCAGCTCGCCGATTTCGTCCTGGCTGGTGGCTTTGAGTTGCACGGTCAGGTCGCCATCGGCCACGCGGTTGGCGGCGTTCACGGCGATTTTGAGCGGGATCACGATGGAGCGCGACACCACCACAGCCGCGATCACGGCGACCAGCAGGCCCAGTGCACCTGCTGCCAGCATGATGTGTCCGGCTTGCGTGGAGCTGCTGGCCAGTTGTTGCGAGGCAGCGATCACGCGCTCGTGCTGCATGTCGGCCAGCTTGTTGACCTGGCCACGGCGCTCTTTGGAGAGGGGGTCGATGCGCTCGTTGATGACCTTGACCGCATCTTCAGGCTGGAAGGACACGGCCAAGCCCACGGCCTCTTCCACCGCGGGCAGGTTCTTGGCCGTGATGTCAGAGATGTGTTGCAACAGCTCGGACTCGGCCGCGTCAGGGGCCAAGGCCTTGAATTCGTCGATGGCGCCCAGCAGCGCTTTGTTGGCCCCGCGGGCTTCTTTGGCGTGGGTTTGCATGGCGACGGGGTCGCTCAACAGGCCAATGTTTCTGATGTCCAGGTCTTGCGTCGTCGCCGCGGCCAGCATGCGGGCGGCCAGCGTTTGCTTCATCTGAAAGGCTTGCAACTGGTCTTGCACGACACCTTGAACGCGGTGGGCATTGAACAGGCCGACGCCTGAAACCAGCACCAACAAGCCGGCCATCAGGCCAAAACCCAGCCTCAGGCGGTCAACCACGCGCAGCTTCAACAAAGCTTTCATACGAGAACCTCAAATCAGAACAGTGTCGACGCGCGCGGCCCATGCCCACGGGCCGTGCGCGAAGGACTGCAGGTGCCTGTGCAATCAGCGATAGACGCCGGCGCAGAACACGTGGCCGTCGAAAGCTTCGTAATAGGTGGTCTTTTCGTCAATGGCCTTGGTCAAAGGGTTGGGCCATTTGTAGTCGACCCAGCCAGACTTGCCGGCACGGGCGTGCTTGATGATGTCTTCCACAAAAGCGAAGCCGTCCGCGTCTTTGAGCTGGGCCATGTTTTTGCCCACGATCTTGGGGTTCACGGCATGGGCCACGGCCACGCCTTCCAGCGAGGCGATGTAGACGTACAGGTCGCGGTCGACAAACTGAGGGGCCTTCGCATTCACGTCAGCGATCGTTTTGTCCTTGCCGTTGGCCTTGTAGTAGGCGATGGTCTTTTTGACCATGGCGACGGCTTCGTCCTTGGTGGCGGTCTCACCTGCCCAGGCAGGCATGGCCAGGGCGGCCGTGGTGGCGACCAGGGCGGTCAGGATCGAGCGACGGGAAGTTGGGTACATGGGCGGTCCTTTTTCACATTGAACAAAGGGGAACACGGGTGTTGCGTCGTGGGACGAATGTGCTCACGGCTGTGTCCAATATCGGCCTCTGCGTGAAGGACCTAAGCTCTGATGAAGCGTTGTTCAGGCCTTGTTTTGAACGCATGTCACTTGTTGCCCGGGCGGCGCGGCCCTTGTCCGGCCGTGATGCTTCATTTGGCTGCCTGGTTCCGGAAGGCCGAGGGGCTGGTGCCCGCCCAGCGCTGGAAGGCGTGGATGAACGCGGCCGACTCGGCGTACCCCAGCTGCTGGGCGATGGCCTCAATGGGCAAGGCCGTGTGCTTGAGCAGGTGCTGGGCCTTTTGGTAACGTGCCTGAGCCAACAGGTCGCGGAAGTTGTGGCCTTCTTCGCTGAGCTGGCGCCGCAGGCTGCGCTCGGACAGGTCAAGTGTCTTGGCCACCTGGTCGGCGCTGGGGTAGCTGCCGCTGAACAGCGCCAGGTGCGTCAGCACCCGATCGCTCAGGGTGTCCTTGCTGGCTTGTTGTGCGACCAGTTGCTGGTCGCACATGGCGCGGTACATGCCGTGGGCGTTGGGGTCGGCCGAAGGCAGGCGCAGTTGCAGGTGCTCGTTGCGGATCCAAAAGCGCGCTTCGGTTTCGCCAAAACGCACGGGGCAGTTGAAATACGCCTCGTAGGCCGCGGCGTTCGGCGGACGCGCGTAGGGCATGTCGATGCGGTCGGCGCGGATGTCCATGCCCAGTGAGAGCTGCATGTCGCGCACCATCTTGTAGGTGCCTGACACCTCACCATCGATGCGGAACCGAAAGACCTTGGCCTCCATGGGCATGGGGCTGAGCACCAGTGCGCTGAGCTTGTCGCCGGGCTCAAAGCGCAGCGTGCCAAACAGGTAGGTCAGGCGCTGAAAGCGCACACCGGTCTGGATGGCCTCGTAGGCGGTGGTGCAGGTCATCAGCAGCATCACCAAGGGCCCGTAGCCCGCCAGGCCGTAAAAGCCGCCCAGCTTGAGGCCCACCAGCGGGTCGTGCAGGTGCTCAGCCAAGTCGCCATAGATGCGCAGTTCGCGCGAGCGTTCGATGCGGGTGCTGGGGTCGAGCTTGTCCAAGCTCAGGCCGTGTCGGGCCAGAACAGGTGCGGGGTCTTCGCCCATTTGCTTGAGCCCTTGCACCAGGTAGATCAAGCCAAGGATAGAGCGGGTGCCCATGTTTGATGTGTGTCAACTGTGGAGGCTGCAGGGACCCTTTCAGCCGGGTATTTGGCCGAAACGATCAACTTTTGGTCGAATCTAGCATGGCCACCCCCGAGGGCTGTCCGGCAACATGAAGGCAACTGAGCAGAACAAAAGGTGTCCACCATGACCGAAACCATCGCCCCTTCGACCCCCGTGCGCCACGTGGAAGTGGCCATCGCCGGAGCCGGCTTCGGCGGCCTGTGCATGGCCGTGCAATTGCAGCAAAACGGCATCAACGACTTCGTGATCCTGGAAAAGGCCGCCGAGGTCGGTGGCGCTTGGCGTGACAACCACTACCCCGGTGCTGCCTGCGACGTGCAGTCGCACATGTACTCGTACTCGTTCGAGACCAAGGCCGACTGGACCAAGCGCTATGCGCCTTACAGCGAGATCCAGCAATACATCCTCGATGTGGTGAGCAAGCACAAGCTGCGCAGCAAAATCCACTTTAAGCAAGAGGTGGTCAGTGCCGTGTTCAACGAAGGCATTGGCAAGTGGGTCATCAAGACCGCCGGGGGCGAGACCATCATGGCGCGCCACTGGGTGCTGGCCTCGGGCCCTTTGCATGTGCCCTCGATCCCTGACATCCCCGGGCTGTCGGCCTTCCAGGGCAAGGTCATGCACTCGGCCCAGTGGGACCACAGCTACGACCTGCGCGGCAAGACGGTGGCCTCCTTGGGCACCGGCGGCTCGGCCATCCAATACGTGCCCGAAATCGCGCCCCAGGTGGGCCAGTTGCATGTGTTCCAGCGCACGCCCGCTTGGGTCATCCCGCGTGACGAGCGCAGCTACTCGGCCTTCAGCAAGTGGATGTTCTCGGCCCTGCCCTTCACGCGCACGCTGCACCGCTGGCGCTGCTACTGGACCAACGAGTCCCGCGTGTGGCCCATCTTCAACCCCAAGCTGGCCAAGGTCGGCGAGTTCTTCCTCAAGAAGTTCATCTCGTACCAGGTCAAGGACCCCGCGCTGGTCAAGAAGCTCACGCCCGACCACACCCTGGGTTGCAAGCGCATCCTGATCTCCAACAAGTGGTACCCCACCTTCAACCGCCAGAACGTGGAACTGGTGACCGACGCCGTCAAGGCGTTCACGCCCACGGGCATCGTCACGCAAGATGGCAAGGAGCGCTCGCTCGACTGCGTGATCCTTGGCACGGGCTTCATCGTGGACCCGCGCATCTACATGAAGAGCTTCGAGCTGCGCGGCCTGAACGGCCACACGGTGCAAGAGGACTGGAAGGTCAGCCCCACGTCCTACCTGGGCATCACCACCTCGAACTACCCCAACATGTACCAACTGGTGGGACCGCACACGGGCTTGGGCCACAACTCCATCATCTTCATGATCGAGGCGCAGGTGGACTACATCATCCAGTGCATGAAGCTGGTCAAGGACAAGGGCGTGGACTACATCGACGTCAAGCCCCAGGCCATGACGCGCTTCCTGGGCGAAGTCACCGAGGCGCTCAAGGGCACGGTGTGGAGTTCGGGCTGCAAGAGCTGGTACCAGACCGCCGATGGCATCAATTTCGCCATCTGGCCCAAGTCGACCTGGAAGTACTGGCTCGAAACCCGCACCGTGAACCAGGCGGACTACCACTTCGTCAAGTGCAGCGGCAAGGCCGTGGGCAGCAGCCAAGGTGCCACGGTGGGCGGCGTGACCTCGATGGCTGGCGATCAGGTCGTGGCCCGCATGGCCCCGCGCTGACCGTGGGCGGGCGCCTCACGGGGGCGCCAAAGCAAAACAAAAGGGCCAAGCGCACACGGCGGCTTGGCCCTTCGCTTTGGTGCGCTGGGTGGCATCAGGTCGATGCGGCCCCAGCGTCAAGCCTCACAGCAGCACGGGTGGCGTGGTGGGCTTGGGGGTGGGGCAAGGGGTGCCGTTCGAAGGCACGCCGGTGGTCAGCAGCTTGATGGCGCCGCCCAGGAAGCCCAGCAAGAAGGCCAGGGGCTTGGTGTGGCAGCCGCAGGCAGGTGCCGCGGGCTTGACGCAAGTGCCACCGCTGACGGCGGCCACTTCGGTGGTGTTGAGTTCACGCATGTTGTGTTCCGATTGTCGCCTTTGGGAGGCGGAAATTGTGAGATTTGTCACATTTGATTATGCGCTGAGCGCTGTCAAGCGAATACCCCCTGCGTGTGGGAGGCTCGGCAGGTGCCCAGGCCTCGCTGGTGGGCGTTCGTTTGCTTACACAGAGCCCTCCTCGGGGGGGAGGGCTCAACCGCGGCCCGTCCGTATAGTCCCCACTCAACAAAGGGGGCGTTTCAAACGCAGCGCCTCTGACAAAAGGAATGGATACCAGAGGGAGCGGAGACAAGCACAAGAACAGGCCTCAGGGGATGGGGACCTCGTCAAACAGCAGGGCGACACCAGCTCAGCATCAAATCAAGGAGGGGGACCATGGGCTCGTACCCATGGCCATCAAACCGACCAGCGTCAAGCCGGTCGGTTTTTTTTTGCGCGGCGGTGGGCTTCACTTGGCCGTGGGCATGGCGAACTCAGCGCCCTTGCTGGCACCCGTCGGCCAGCGCTGCATCACCGATTTTTGGCGGGTGTAAAAACGCACGCCCTCTTCGCCGTAGGCATGTGTGTCACCAAACAGGCTGCGCTTCCAGCCGCCAAAGCCGTGCCAGGCCATGGGCACGGGGATGGGCACATTGATGCCCACCATGCCGACCTCGATCTGGCGGCTGAACTCGCGTGCCGTTTGGCCGTCGCTGGTGAAGCAGGCCACGCCGTTGCCAAACTCGTGTCGGTTGACCAGTTCAATGGCCTGCGCCAGGTCGGGCACGCGCACGCAACACAGCACCGGCCCGAAGATCTCTTCGCGGTAGATGCGCATGCTGGGCGTGACGTGGTCAAACAGCGTGCCGCCCGTGAAGAAGCCTTGCTCGTGCCCAGGCACCTGCAGGCCGCGCCCATCGACCACCAGCGAGGCGCCTTCTTGCGCGCCCAGCGCGATGTAGCCCTCGATGCGCGCCAAAGCCTCGCGCGTGACGATGGGGCCCATTTCGGCCTCAGCCACCATGCCGTTGTTCACCTTCAGGCTGCGGGCGCGCTGGGCCAGCAGGGGCACGATGCGCTCGGCCACATCGCCCACCAGCACGGCCACCGAAATGGCCATGCAGCGCTCGCCGGCTGAGCCATAGGCCGCGCCCACCAGGGCATCGACCGCGCCGTCGAGGTCGGCATCGGGCATGACCACCATGTGGTTCTTGGCGCCGCCCAAGGCCTGCACGCGCTTGCCTTGCTGCGCGCCGCGTTGGTAGAGGCTGTGCGCAATGGGCGTGGAGCCCACGAAGCTGATGGCCTTCACATCGGGGTGGTCCACCAAGGCTTCGACCACCTCGCGCCCGCCGTGCACCACGTTGAAGACGCCATCGGGCAGGCCTGCTTGCTGGAACAGCTCGGCCATGAAAATGGACGCCGATGGATCGCGCTCGCTGGGCTTGAGCACGAAGGTGTTGCCGCAGGCAATGGCCACCGGGAACATCCAGCACGGCACCATGCACGGGAAGTTGAAGGGCGTGATGCCGGCGACCACGCCCAGGCTTTGGCGCACCGTCCAGTTGTCGATGCCGGTGGACACCTGCTCGGTGTAGTCCCCCTTGAGCAGTTGCGGGATGCCGCAGGCGAACTCGACGATGTCGATGCCGCGCATGACCTCGCCTTGCGCGTCGCTGAAGACCTTGCCGTGCTCTTGCGTGATCAGGGCGGCCAGGGCGTCGCGGTGTTCGTTGAGCAGGGCCAGGAAGCGGTTCATGACCCGCGCGCGGCGAATCGGTGGGGTGTCTGACCAGGCGGGCCAGGCCGCGCGGGCGGCGGCCACGGCGCGGGCCACATCGCTGGCGTCACCCAAAGGCACGTGCCGGATCACTTGGCCGGTGGCGGGGTTGAAGACGCCTTGGCTGGCGCCTGCAGCGGCCTCTGGCAGCGCCAAGTGGGCGGCGCCGTCAATCCAGTGGGGGATGCGGTCGTGTGCGGTGGGGGCGGGGGTGTGGCTCACGGGGGCACCTTGTCAGCGTGGCAGTGTCGATGCCCCCAGTCTAGGCGCGCTTCAGGCCGCGTGCACGAGTCGCCACAGCGATGTGACCTCGGCCGCGCGGGCACGGTGCAGCGGGTCGTTCGGGTCGCTGGCTTTGGGGTGACGCGGCTTGGCGTCCAGCCGGCCCAGCACGCGCAGGCCGGCGGCTTCGATCCAGCCCAGCAGCTCGTCGCGCGAGCGCAGGCCCAGGTGCTCGGCCAGGTCCGACAGGATCAGCCAGCCCTCGCCACCGGGGCTGAGGTGCGCGGCCAAACCTTTGAGGAAGCCGCGCAGCATGCGGCTGTCGGGGTCGTACACGGCGTGCTCGATGGGCGAGCTGGGCTTGGCGGGCACCCAGGGCGGGTTGCACACCACCAGGGGCGCTTGGCCGGCCGGGAAGAGGTCGGCCGTTTGCAGGTCGACCTGCCCGATCAAGCCCAGGCGGGCGAGATTGTCTTGGGCGCAGGCCAGGGCGCGTGGGTCTTGGTCGGTGGCGACCACGCGTTGCACGCCTCGGCGCGCCAGCACGGCCGACAGCACGCCACTGCCCACGCCGATGTCAAAGGCCAGGGTCTTGGCCGGCAAGGGCGCTTGGGCGACGAGGTCAACGTACTCGCCCCGCACGGGCGAGAACACGCCGTAGTGCGCATGGATGCGGCCTTTCACGGCCGCGATCTCGACGCCCTTCTTGCGCCACTCGTGCGCGCCGATCAGGCCCAGCAGCTCGCGAAGCGAGGCCACGCTGGGCTCGGTGGCGGGGCCGTAGGCCTCCAGGCAGGCTTGCTGCACATCGGGCGCGCGGCGCAGCGGGATTTGCAGCTCGGCGCTCAAGGGGATCAACACCTGGCCGAGCACGGCGGCGCGCTGGCCTTGTTGCTTGCGGTGCTGGTGGAAGGCCTGCGTGGCGGGGTGGGCTGGTGTCACGGCCTTGGCCGTTGCGGCCGGTGCGCGCGGCTTCTTGCGGTCCAGGCGCCGCACCAAGGCCTGCAGCAGGTGGCGCGCGTTCTGGAAGTCGCCTTGCCACAGCAGGCCAGTGCCTTCGCAGGCCAGCTTGTAGGCCACATCGGCGGGGGTGGTGTCGTCGACCACTTGCACGCGCTGGGGTGGCGCCACGCCGGCCTCCGATCGCCACAAGGCACTGGCAGCTTGGCCTTCAGCGGTGGTCCAGTGCAGGCGTGGGCCGGGTGGCGTGTGTGGGTCAGAGCTCATCGGCGGCAGTTTAAGCGCCCCCCGAGAGCAAGGCGGCTGTGGGCCGCTTCAACACCTTGGCGCGCAGGCGCTCAAGCTGCAGGTAGACCACCGGCGTCGTGTAGAGCGTGAGCACCTGGCTCACCAGCAGCCCGCCCACGATGGCGATGCCCAGGGGCGTGCGCAGCTCGGCGCCTTCGCCACCGCCCATGGCCAGCGGCACGGCGCCCAGCAGGGCGGCCATCGTGGTCATCAAGATGGGCCGCAGGCGCAGCACGCCGGCTTGGTGGATGGCCTCGTGGGCGCTGAGGCCTTGCTGGCGCTGGGCGTCGAGGGCGAAGTCCACCATCATGATCGCGTTCTTCTTGACGATGCCAATGAGCAAGATCACGCCAATCAGGGCGATCAGGCTGAACTCGGTGCCCGTGGCCAACAAGGCCAGCAGCGCGCCCACGCCGGCCGAAGGCAGCGTCGACAAGATGGTGATGGGGTGCACCAGGCTTTCGTACAGCACGCCCAGCACGATGTAGACGGCCACCAGCGCCGTCAAGATCAACCAAGGCTGGCTGCTGTTGGAGGCCTCATACGCCTTGGCCGTGCCCTGGAAGCTGCCATGCACCGAGCTGGGCACGCCCAAGGCCCGCAGCGCCTCGTTGATCGCCGCGCTGGCTTGCGACAGCGATGCACCCGCCGCCAGGTTGAAAGACAGTGTGCTGGCCACAAAGCTGCCTTGGTGGTTGATGGCCAGCGGTGTGCTGGTGGCCGACCAGTGCGCCAGTTGCGACAAGGGCACCAGCGCGCCGTTGCTG
>CANCFV010000059.1 GCA_947377275.1 Burkholderiales bacterium
ATCGAAGAAGGTGGCTCGCTCACCATCATCGGCACCGCCCTGGTCGACACCGGCAGCCGCATGGACGAAGTGATCTACGAAGAGTTCAAGGGCACCGGCAACTGCGAAATCCACCTGGACCGTCGCATGGCCGAAAAGCGCGTGTACCCGTCCATCTTGATCAACAAGTCGGGCACCCGCCGCGAAGAGTTGCTGCTCAAGGCAGAAATCCTGCAAAAGAGCTGGATCCTGCGCAAGCTGCTCTACCCCATGGACGAGATCGACGCGATGGAGTTCGTGCTCGACAAGATGCGCGCCTCGAAGAACAACCATGACTTCTTCGACATGATGCGTCGTGGCGGCTAAAGCCGGTATATAATCTTTGGTTTTCCGGCTGTCGGAAAGTGCCTGACATGGTGTCAGGTGGCTCCCGATGATGCGATTTCAGCAAACAGCAGCAAGAGGTTTTGACATGCCAAAAGACGGTATCCACCCTAACTATCGCGACGTGGTGTTCGTGGACCAATCGAACGGTTTCAAGTTCGTGACCCGTTCGTGCGCCCCCACGAAGGAAACCATCAAGCACGAAGACGGCCGTGATCTGCCGTTGTTCAAGCTCGAAACCTCTTCCGAATCGCACCCTTTCTACACCGGCACCCAAAAGTCGGTCGACTCCCTGGGCGGTCGCGTCGAGAAGTTCCGCAACAAGTTCGCTCAGTTCCGCAAGTAATCGGGCGATCTGGGCGTTGCGCTCTCGCAGCGCCCGCGTCTTGGACGCACACGAAAAGGGTAGCTCAGGCTACCCTTTTGCATTTGCGCTCAGACCGCATCTCTACACAGCCCACCGCCCAGTTGCATCGCTCCGTTGCCGCAGCCCCAAGCCCCCCGCATGAACGCCCACTCACAGGCTCACCTCATCTCACCGGCCCTGGTCACCCAGAAGGCCGTTCAGCGTGTTCCGCGCTGGGCTTTGCTGCTGTTTTGCGCGGCCTATGTCATCCCGGGCTTGCTGGGCCGCGACCCCTGGAAGAACGAAGACATTGCCTCGTTCGGACAGATGTGGAGCCTGGCCCTGGGCCAAGCATCGTGGCTTCATCCCCATGTGGGCGGTGTCCCACCCACCACCGGTGGCGTGCTGCCGTATTGGCTGGGCGGCGCCTTCATCGCCACGCTCAGCCCCTGGGTAGACCCAGCCCTGGCGGCACGACTTCCCTTTGCCATGCTGCTGTGCGCCGTGCTGGCATTGACCTGGTACAGCGCCTACCACCTGGCCAGAACCGACGCCGCACAGCCACTGCGACTGGCATTTGGCGGTGAGGCCAAACCCCAGGACTATGCGCGTGCCGTTGCCGATGGCGCCTTGTTGGCACTCATTGCCAGCCTCGGCCTGCTCCAACTGGGCCACGAGACCACGCCTGAGTTGCTCCAACTGCTGGGCAGCACCTTGTTCCTCTACAGCTTGGCCGCGGTGCAAACCAGTGCCGTGCGGGCTCGCGCTTCGGCCCTTGGCGGGCTCGCCATCATGGCCGCGAGTGGCAGCCCAGCGGTTGGCGCCGCGCTGGGCCTGGTGGGCGTCGTGGTGTGCATGCGCTCCAAGCAAGCCCACATGCGGGCGCATCTGCCCTGGATCGCTGCGGCCACGGCCTTGGCTGTCGCGCTGGCCAGCACACTGACGGCCACAGGACTCTCGGGCTGGGCCTGGCGTATCGATACCGATGTCAGCGTCAAAGAGATCATCCAGCTGATGACCTGGTTCGCGTGGCCCACCCTGCCCTTGGCTGGCTTGACCGTGTGGCACTGGCGCCGCCAGATCAGCCGCAGGCACATCGCGGTGCCATTGGTCACGGCCTCGGTCAGCATGCTGGCCTGCGTGATCATGGGCGGCAACGAGCGCGCTTTGCTGACCGCCCTGCCCGCCCTGGCGGTGTTGGCCGCTTTTGCCCTGCCCATCTTGCAGCGCAGCTTGGGCTCGGCGCTCGACTGGTTTTCGGTGTTCTTCTTCACCGTGTGCGCCACCGCCATCTGGATCTACTACGCGGCCATGCAAACCGGCGCACCAAAGGTCATCGTGGCCAACATCAACAAGCTGGTGCCAGGCTTTGCGCCCCATTTTTCTTGGTTGGCGTTGGCCTTTGCAGCCATTGGTACCGTCTTGTGGCTGGGCCTCGTGCGTTGGCGCACGGCTCGCAACGCCCACGCCTTGTGGAAGAGCCTCGTTCTACCGGCAGGCGGTGTGGCTTTGTGCTGGCTGCTGTTCATGACGCTGTGGCTGCCCTTGCTCGATCAGGCCAAGAGCTATCGCCTGCTGCTCTCACGCATGGCGCCGCAGATGGCACGCGGCGAAATGGTCTGCTCCCCCGAGGCCCCCGTGGGTCTGCTGACCGCGCTGGAGTACTTCGGCGGTTACAGCGTCAATGGTGAGGCACTGAGTGCACGCAAACAAGCCCGCCTGTGCAGTGCACTGGTGCTGCGGGTGCCAGCGCACACCCAAAGTCCCCAGGTCGCGGGTTGGACCAAGGTCGCGCAATACAACCAGCGCACGCACAATTCAGAGCAAATCGTGATCTACCGCCGCGCGTCCCAGGCCAACAGCCAGTGACCTCAGTCGGCTGATCAGACCAAGCGAACCCGAACGGCGGGCACCACCAAGGTGAAGACCGAGCCCTTGCCCGACTCGCTGGTCACACGCAACTCGCCACCATGGCGTTGCACCACGTGCTTGACGATCGACAGGCCCAAACCAGTGCCTCCGGTGTCACGCGAACGGCTGCCGTCCACACGGTAGAAGCGCTCGGTCAAGCGGGGTATGTGCTCAGCAGAAATGCCGATGCCACCGTCTTTCACACTGAACTCTGCGCCACCCTCGGGAAGCATCGTCCAACTGACGTCGATGGGCTTGCCCTCTGGGGTGTAGCGAACGGCGTTGGACACCAAGTTGAGCATGGCACTCAGCCACTCCGACTCGATACCCGCCAGTTCGATCTGTCGCCCATCGGCATCGGTGCGGAACACCATGGGATGCCGCTCGCGCGACAAGCCATGCGCGTCGCTCTCGATGCGCTGCATGAGCTTGTCCACCTTCAGCCAACGGTCCGAGGCGGGCCTGGGGCTGCCCTCGATCTGCGCGAGGGTCAGCAGGTCGGACACGAGCGACTGCATGCGCTCGGCCTGCTGCGCCATCAAGCTGATGACGCGCGTGCGCTCGACTTCCGTCAAGGGCAACGCGCCCATGGTCTCGATGAAGCCATTGAGCACCGTCAAAGGCGTGCGAATCTCGTGCGACACATTGGCCACGAAATCGCGGCGCATGGTGTCGGCACGCTCACGCTCGGTGATGTCCTGCGAAATCACCAGCTTGAGGCCCTCGCCATACGGCTTGACCTGGATCAGCAGGTAAGACTGGTTGCCACGAGACATCGGGCACTTCACCGGCTCACGAAAGTCTCCTGCGGCCAGGTACTGCACGAAGGCCGGTTGACGGATCAGGTTGGTCACACGCTGCTGCAGGTCACGCTGTGGGTTCAACCCGAAATGATCGGCAGAACTTGAGCTGATCCAGCTGATGTGGTCTGCCGCGTCGAGCAGCAACACACCGTTCGGGGAAGCATCGATGGCGGACAAGAACTGGTCCAGACGGGCACGCTCTTGCGCCACATCGTTGCGCAGCCCGTTGGTGACGCGCTGAACACGCGTCGCCACCTCGCCCCACAAGCCTGGCAGTTCAGGCGCATCCAACTCGGGGGTGCGAAGCCAGTCAAGAACCCGGTGACCATTGAGCGTGTCAAGCACACTGAGTGTGACCATGGCGCTGGCGGCACCCGCCACACTCATGCCAAAGGGGTAGCCCAATCGCTCACCCAACCACCAACCCAAAAGGCCACCGACAGAAGCCGTCAGGACTCGGGTGCTCACCCGCGACAGCAGCCACGAATCACTGAGGTTCACGATGAATGTCAGGTTCAGGCAGCCACGTCGGCCACTTGCTGGGTGAGTCGGTAGCCCGCGCCACGCACGGTCTCGATCAACTGAGCACGCTGCACAGGCGTCAAGGCCTCGCGCAAGCGTTTGACGTGCACATCCACCGTGCGCTCTTCAATGAACACATGGTCGCCCCACACACGGTCGAGCAACTGCGCACGGCTGTGCACGCGCTCTGGGTGGGTCATCAAGAAGTGCAAGAGCTTGAACTCGGTCGGCCCAATCTTGACCTCCTGGTCACCGCGACACACGCGACGGGTCGACGGGTCCAACTTCAGGCCGGCAACTTCCACCGCTGAATCGAGTGCCTGAGGCGCCTTGCGACGCAAGACGGCACGCACGCGCGCCATCAACTCATGGGTTGAGAAGGGCTTGGTCAGGTAGTCGTCAGCGCCGGCATCCAAGCCCGCAACCTTGTCGACCTCTTCGGCACGCGCGGTCAACATGATGATGGGCAGATCGCGGGTGCGCGTGGCACCGCGCCAGCGCTTGGCCAGCGCGAGGCCAGATTGCCCTGGCAACATCCAGTCCAGCAACACGAGGTCGGGCAAGACCTTGTCGAGCTCACTTTGCGCCTGCTCGGCATCATTGGCCACCGTGACCTCAAAACCTGAATGTCGCAGGTTCAAGGCGATCAACTCGGCGATCGCCATTTCGTCTTCAACCACCAGCACACGGCTCATGGGTACGCTCCCTTGTCAGGCTTACTTGATGATGGACTCAACCGCCTCAGGCGTGTTGTGTCGCACATCGGTGCCCTTGACGATGTAGATGACCTGCTCAGCCAGGTTCTTGGCGTGGTCGCCCACGCGTTCGATGGCCTTGGCCACGAACACCAGGTCGATCGAAGCCGAAATCGTGCGGGGATCTTCCATCATGTAGGTGATCAGCTTGCGCATGAGACCGTCGAACTCGGCGTCGATCTCGTTGTCGTTCTTGATCACTTCCAATGCGGTTTGCGTGTCCAGGCGCGCAAAGGCGTCCAGCGCACGGCGCAGCGAAGCAGTCGCCAGCGCGGCCTCGAACGACACATCGTTCACAGGCAAGCGCAGGCGGCTCGACACGCCGGTGTTGATCAAACGCTGCACCGTGCGCGCCACGCGGGCCGCTTCGTCACCCACGCGTTCCAGATTACCGATCGTCTTCGAGATGGCGATCAGCAAGCGCAAGTCACGCGCCGTGGGCTGACGACGCGCGATGATGGCCGACAAGTCAGCGTCGATGTCCATCTCGAGCTGGTTCACACGCTCTTCTTGGATCAGGACTTGGCTGGCGGTCTCGCCATTGAAATGCGTCAAGGCATCGATGGCATGAGCCACCTGCTGCTCGACCAAGCCGCCCATCTCCAGCACGCGCGTGGAGATGCCGCTGAGTTCGACATCAAACTGACTGGACAAATGCTTTTCCGACATGGTGCAGCTCCTTCAAATCCTGTTGTTGGTGTTGTGCGATGGACAGCGGATCAACCGAAACGACCGGTGATGTAGTCCTCGGTCTCGGTGCGCTTGGGCTTCATGAAGATGTCGGTGGTCGCACCGAACTCGATCAACTCGCCCAGGTACATGTAGGCGGTGTAATCCGAGCAACGTGCGGCCTGCTGCATGTTGTGGGTCACGATCAGCACGGTGTAGTCGTCCTTGAGTTCATGGATCAGCTCTTCGATCTTGCCGGTCGAGATCGGGTCCAGGGCCGAGCAAGGCTCATCCAGCAGCAGCACCTCGGGCTTGATCGCAATGCCGCGGGCAATGCACAAGCGCTGTTGCTGACCACCCGACAGGCCCGAACCGCTTTGGTTCAACTTGTCTTTGACCTCGTTCCACAGTGCGGCCTTCTTCAAGGCCCACTCCACACGCTCGTCCATCTCGCTGCGAGAGAGGTTCTCAAACAGCTTGACGCCAAACGAGATGTTCTCGTAGATCGACATCGGGAAGGGTGTGGGCTTTTGGAACACCATGCCAACGCGGGCACGGATCAGCGACACGTCTTCTTTACTGGCCAGGATGTCTTGGCCATCGAGCAAGATCTGACCCTCGGCGCGCTGCTCTGGGTACAGCTCGAACATGCGGTTGAAGGTGCGCAACAGTGTCGACTTGCCGCAGCCGGAGGGGCCGATGAAAGCGGTGACCTTGTTGGCCGGCAGTTGCATGTTCACGTTCTTGAGAGCGTGGAACTTGCCGTAGTAAAAGTTGAGGTTGTGCACGGCCAGTTTGGCCTGCACGGGGGAAGCGGTTTGCACCTTGGCATCCATGGGAAGCGTCTCCGTCAAATCTGATTTGCCACGCCGATCAGCGCTGGCGGAACATCGTGCGAGCGATGATGTTGAGCACCAGCACACCCACCGTGATCAGGAACACACCTGCCCAGGCCAGCTTCTGCCAGTTTTCATACGGACTCATCGCGAACTTGAAAATCGTCACGGGCAGGCTGGCCATCGGCTGACTCAGGTCGGCCGACCAGAACTGGTTGGACAGTGCCGTGAACAACAGCGGTGCGGTCTCACCCGAGATGCGGGCCACAGCCAGCAAGATGCCGGTGATGACGCCAGCGCGGGCCGACTTCAGCGTGATCGTCAGGATCACACGCCACTTGGGCGTGCCCAGCGCATAGGCGGCTTCACGCAGTGCATGTGGCACCAAGCTCAGCATGTTTTCGGTCGTGCGAATGACCACTGGCACCACGATCAAGGCCAGGGCCAGCACACCGGCCATGCCCGAGAAGCTGTGCATGCGGGCCACCACGGCCGAGTAGATGAACAAGCCCACGACGATGGAGGGAGCCGACAGCAAGATGTCGTTGATGAAGCGCGTGACGCTGCCCAGCCAACCCTTCTCGCCATACTCAGCCAGGTAGATGCCTGCCATCACACCCACCGGTGTGCCAATGAAGGTGGCCAAGCCGACCATCATCAAAGAGCCCAAGATGGCGTTGGCCAGACCGCCGTCCTCCATGGGAGGCGGCGTCATCTCTGTGAACGTGGCCAGCGCCAAGCCACCCACACCCAAACGCACGGTTTCAATCAGGATCCAGACCAGCCAGACCAAGCCAAAGGCCATGGCAGCCAAGGACAAGGCCAAGGCAAGGATGTTGGTGCGCTTGCGCGACGCAAAGCGCCTCGCACGGATGGCTTGTAGTTCGGCGCTCATGAACGCGCTCCTTCAGACTTCTTCAGGCGGGCCAGCAGCACCTTGGAGCAAGCCAGCACCACGAAGGTGATGAAAAACAGGACCAGACCCAGATAGATCAGGGAGGCTTGGTGCAAGCCTTCACCGGCTTCGGCAAATTCGTTGGCCAGCGCGGAAGTGATGCTGTTGGCAGCCTCAAAAACCGACAGCGAATTGAGCTGGTTCATATTGCCGATCACGAAGGTCACCGCCATGGTTTCACCCAGCGCACGCCCCAAACCGAGCATGACCCCGCCAACCACACCGGTCTTGGTGTATGGCAGCACAACCTTCCACACCACCTCCCAAGTGGTCGAGCCCAAGCCATAGGCCGACTCTTTCAACATTGGGGGGGTGACTTCGAACACATCGCGCATCACCGAGGCGATGAACGGAATGATCATGATGGCCAGGATGATGCCGGCCGACAAAATGCCGATGCCCACAGGAGGCCCAGAGAAAAACGCACCGATGTAGGGGATGCCCTGCGTCAAAGACTGCAAAGGCTGCTGCACATAGGTTGCCAAGATCGGCCCGAACACCAGCAAGCCCCACATGCCATAGACGATGGACGGCACCGCAGCCAGTAACTCCACAGCGATGCCCAATGGGCGCTTGAGCCACGAGGGCGAGAGCTCGGTGAGGAACATCGCGATGCCAAAACTCACGGGCACGGCAATCAACAGCGCGATGAACGACGTCATCAAGGTGCCGTAAATCATGACCAGCCCACCGAACTGGTTCTGCACCGGGTCCCACTCCGTGCGCCACAAGAAGCTCAGGCCGTACTCGTGGATCGCAGGCCAAGCCCCGACCACCAGCGACAAAATGATCCCGAACAGCAAGGAGAGCGTCAGAACAGCAGCGGCGCGCGCCAGCAAAGCAAACACCTGGTCTGCCCAAGGTGCGTTGACTTTGCGGGCCGGGGGCGTGGGCGCAGAGCGCCGCTGCGCGGCACCCTGGTGAGGCGGCAGGCCTGCGTTGTCGATGTCAGAAGTAAGAATGGCGGTCATGGAAAGCCTCCGGCTAGCGGTGCATCCGATTGGTTACAACACAACAGGCTGGGCACACGGACACCGGGCACCCAGCCAGCATGATCAACAGTGGATCAGATCACTTGTAGGAGATGACCTTGCCAGCCGTGTCGGTCACCGACATCCACTGCTTGCGCACCAGGTCCTTGACCGCTGCAGGCAAAGGCACGTATTCCAGGTCGGCAGCAGACTTGTCACCGCCGGCATACGCCCAATCGAAGAACTTCAGTGTGGCGCCCGCTTGCTGCGGCTTGTCCTGCGACTTGTGCATCAAGATGAAGGTGGCGCCGCTCAGAGGCCATGCGTTCTTGTCGGCTTGGTTGGTCAGCACTTGGTAGAACGACTTGTTCCACTCGGCGCCGGCGGCCGCAGCCTTGAACGTCAGGTCGTCAGGCTCCACAAAGTTGCCAGCGGCGTTCTTGATCGCCACGTGAGACATCTTGTTTTGCTTGGCGTAGGCGTATTCCACGTAGCCAATCGAGTTGGGCAGACGCTGCACGAAAGCCGAAACGCCCTCATTGCCCTTGCCGCCCGCACCGGTAGGCCAGTTCACAGCAGTGCCCTCGCCCACTTTGGACTTCCACTCAGCGTTGACCTTGGACAGGTAGTTGGTGAAGATGAAGCTGGTGCCCGAACCGTCGGCACGGCGAACCGCAGCGATCGAGGCGTCAGGCAATGGCACGCCGGGGTTCAAAGCCACCAGCGCGGGGTCGTTCCACTTGGTGATCTTGCCCAGGTAGATGTTGCCCAGCACTTCGCCGGTCATCTTGATCTGGCCAGGCTGGATGCCCTTGATGTTGACCACAGGCACCACGCCACCGATCACGGTGGGGAACTGGATCAGACCATCTTTGGCCAACTCGTCGTCTTTCAAAGGCATGTCAGAGGCACCGAAGTCCACGGTCTTGGCCTTGATCTGCTTGATGCCAGCGCCCGAACCGACCGACTGGTAGTTGATGCGCACGCCAGTCGCCGTGTTGAACGCCGAAGCCCACTTGGCATACAGCGGTGCTGGGAACGTTGCGCCTGCGCCGGTCACATCGTCAGCCAATGCGCTGAACGAAACCAGGGCCAAAACTGCCGCGGCGGTGGTGCGAATCATTTGAAAGCTCATGTCTACGCCTTTCCTGTCATGTGACAGACAAATTCCTATGTGGCGGACTTTAGATCTTCATTGTGACGGCCACATGACAGTGCGGGCGCGGGTTGTCACAAATGCACGCCCGTAGGGCGCGTCAATGGGACTGGGGTGCTGTCACACCGCATTCACGAAACCGTCACACAGTGATTTTATTGTGCGCTCATCGCTCGCCATCCCGAGCGCTTACCGCCATTTTTCGCAATGCATACGGAGCAAACCATGCGCATCCAACGCCCATTCCAATCGCTGCTGACCTGTGTCATGGCCGCCACCCTGATCGCACTGACGGGCTGCGCCACCAGCACCACCGCCAGCGCACCTGCCACGGTCGTGGCTGCCGTCAGCGCCAATCCAGAGCTCAGCACCTTCACCAAGCTGTTGCAACAATCTGGTTTGAGCGCGCAACTGGAAGGCCCAGGCCCTGTCACCGTGTTCGCCCCGACCGATGAGGCATTCAAAGCCGTGCCTGCCGCCACGCTCGACAAGCTGAGCAAAGACCCCGAGTTCCTCAAGGCCACCCTGAGCTACCACGTGGTGCCCGGCCTGGTGAAGTCATCAGACGTCACCATCAACAGCACACTGAACACCGTCTACGGCGCCAAACTGGCTGTGTCCAAAGCCGGCGACTTCGTGACGGTGGACGACGGCATGGTGGTCACGGCCAACCTGAGCGCAGGCAATGGCGTGATCCACACCATCGACCGCGTGCTGACTGCCCCCAAGAAATAAGACGAAACGTCGCCGTCATCGGCAAAAAGGCCGGGCGTCCATCAGGGCGACCCGGCCTTTTTGCGATCTGAGAAACTTGCTCAGCGAACGGCCGCCTCGGCCAGCGCTTGGGCCCATTGGTCGGCCAGGGCCTGGTCTTGGGCCTCAACCATGACGCGCAGCAGGGGTTCGGTACCCGACGGTCGAATCAAGACCCGCCCCTTGCCCGCCAGCGCGGCATTGGCCTTGGACTGAACGTCGGCCAAAGCGGCACTGTTCTTCCAATCATGCCCCGGCTGCAAGCGCACGTTGATCAAACGCTGAGGGAACAGGCTCACACCTTCAAGCCACTGCGCGATCGAGCGTTCACTGCGCACAACGGCCTGCAACACCTGCAGCGAGCTGACGATGCCGTCGCCTGTGGTGTGACGGTCCAGTGCGATAAGGTGGCCAGAACCTTCGCCACCCAACTGCCACCCTCTGGCAACCAGGTCTTCCAACACATAGCGGTCGCCCACTTTGGCGCGAACGAAATCCACGCCCAAGCGACCCAGCGCCAATTCCACCGCCATGTTGGTCATCAAGGTGCCGACCGCCCCCGGCACCGACTCGCCTTGCGCAAGGCGATCGGCCACCATCACGTACAACAGCTCATCGCCGTTGAAGGTGCGACCTGAAGCGTCCACGACCTGCAAGCGGTCTGCGTCACCATCCAAAGCGATGCCGTAGTGCGCACCATGTGCCTTCACCGCAGCCACCAAGGCCTCCGGGTGGGTTGCGCCGACGCCATCATTGATGTTCAAGCCGTCGGGCGAACAACCAATCGAGATGACCTCCGCGCCCAACTCGTGGAACACGCTTGGCGCCACTTGGTAAGCCGCGCCGTGGGCAGCGTCGATCACAAGCTTGAGTCCCTTGAGCGACAGGTTTGAGCCAAAGCTCGCCTTGCAAAACTCAATGTAACGGCCACGCGCGTCTTCAAGGCGCTTGGCCTTGCCCAGGCTGCGAGAGTCGACCCATGTGGGGGCGTCCATCAACGCGGCCTCAACCGCCAGCTCCCACTCATCGGGCAACTTCTCGCCTTTGGCCGAGAAGAACTTGATGCCGTTGTCGGCGTATGGGTTGTGTGATGCGCTGATCACCACGCCCAAGTTCAAGCGCAGGGCGCGCGTGAGGTAGGCCACACCGGGCGTCGGCAGCGGGCCGGTCAAAAGCACATCCACGCCTGCAGAGGCGAAACCGGCCTCCAGCGCAGACTCCAACATGTAGCCAGAGATTCGCGTGTCCTTGCCGATCAACACCGTCGGGTGCTTGTCGGTGCGCCGCAAGACCTGCCCAACGGCATGGCCCAAACGGAGCATGAAATCGGGGGTGATTGGGGCTTGGCCCACGGTGCCGCGAATGCCGTCGGTGCCGAAATACTGTCTCGTCATGGGTGTTACCTGGTTTTGACAACCTTTGATTTTCACGAGATTGTCACCTCAAAGAGGCTCATGACAACAGGCCAGCCGCTGCCCAGACGGCAAGGGCATCGCGTGTTTGTCGCACATCGTGCACACGCACGACCTTGGCACCATGGCTTACCCCTGCGAGGGCCGCAGCGAGGCTGGCCGCCAGCCGCTGGTCAACGTCCTGTCCGGTGATGTGCCCCAGAGTGGACTTGCGTGACCAACCCACCAGCAAGGGCAAGCCCAGGCTCAGCAACTCGCGCTGGCGTTTGAGCAAGGCGATGTTGTGGTCTGGGGTTTTGCCAAAACCAATGCCCGGATCGAGCGTGATTCGATCTGGGCCCACTCCCTGCTCGCGCAAGGCGTCGATGCGCTCTTGCAAGAACCTGGCGACCTCGCTGACCACGTCCTCGTACTGCAAGTTCCCAGACTGCATGTTTTGGGGCTGACCTTGCATGTGCATCAAACAGACACCACAGCTTGGGTGCTGCGCCAACGCCGTCAAAGCACCAGGGACCTGCAGCGCACGCACATCGTTGATGATGTCGACGCCCAGGGCCAACGCCCGGGCAATCACTTCAGGCTTGCTCGTGTCCACCGAAATGGGCACACCGAAACCGACCACGGCCTCCAGAACGGGTTGCAAGCGCCCCCACTCATCAGACGCGCTCAACACCGGCGCACCTGGTCGGGTGGATTCGCCACCGATGTCCAGGATGTCAGCGCCTTCGCGGACGAGCCGCTCGCAATGGGCAATGGCATCTTGCGCGGTCATGTGGCGACCGCCATCAGAGAACGAGTCAGGGGTCACATTGACGATGCCCATGACCTGAGGCCGGGCGAGGTCAATGCGAAATCGGGTGGTTTGCCAAATGGGCATGGTCAATTGCGCTGAAAGGCCGGGGCCATGGCGCCCCAAAAACACAACGGGGCCGAAGCCCCGTTGTCACATGCATCACGACAGATCAGACCGCAGCAGGCGCGCCGTCGGTGCTGACGGGGGGCTTGGGCGTGCCGCCGTTGGGCTTATTGGCAGGCGGGTTCCAATCCTTGGGAGGATGGGGCTCGCGCCCTTGCATGATGTCCTCGATCTGGTCCGCATCGATGGTTTCCCATTCCAGCAAGGCCTTGGCCATCGCGTGCATCTTGTCCTGGCTGTCTTCGATCAGCTTGCGCGCAATGGCGTACTGCTCATCGATGATCTTGCGGATCTGCTTGTCCACCTTTTGCATCGTCTCTTCAGACATGTTGGTGGTCTTGGTGATCGAGCGACCCAGGAAGACTTCGCCTTCGTTGTCGGCATAGACCATGGGGCCCAACTCGTCGGTCATGCCGTAGCGGGTGACCATGTCACGGGCAATGGCCGTGGCGCGCTCGAAGTCGTTCGACGCACCGGTGGTCATCTGGTGCATGAAGACTTCTTCGGCAATCCGGCCACCGAACAGCACCGAAATGGTGTCCAGCATGCGGGTCTTGTCCATGCTGTAGCGGTCACCCACGGGCAACTGCATGGTCACACCCAACGCGCGACCGCGAGGGATGATGGTGACCTTGTGCACAGGGTCGGTATTGGGCAGCAGCCGCGCCACCAACGCATGACCAGCCTCGTGATAGGCCGTGTTCTTGCGCTCTTCCTCGGGCATGATCATGGACTTGCGCTCAGGGCCCATCATAATCTTGTCTTTGGCCTTTTCGAAGTCTTGCATCTCGACGACACGGCCATTGCGGCGTGCAGCAAACAACGCAGATTCGTTGACCAAGTTGGCCAGATCGGCACCCGAAAAACCAGGCGTGCCACGCGCCAGGATGTCGGCGCGAACGTCTTGCCCCACCGGCACCTTGCGGATGTGCACGTTCAAAATCTGCTCACGACCACGCACATCAGGCAGCGTGACGTAGACCTGACGGTCAAAGCGACCTGGGCGCAGCAGAGCTGGATCCAAGATGTCAGGGCGGTTGGTCGCCGCGATGACGATCACACCCGCATTGGTGTCGAAGCCGTCCATCTCGACCAGCATCTGGTTGAGGGTTTGCTCACGTTCGTCGTTGCCGCCACCCAGGCCAGCACCACGGTGACGACCCACCGCATCGATTTCGTCGATGAAGATGATGCAGGGTGCGTTTTTCTTGGCTTGCTCGAACATGTCGCGCACGCGGGATGCACCCACGCCCACAAACATTTCAACGAAGTCAGAACCCGAAATGGTGAAGAAAGGCACCTTGGCTTCGCCGGCAATCGACTTGGCCAGCAGCGTTTTGCCGGTGCCAGGAGGGCCGACCATCAGCACGCCACGTGGGATGCGGCCGCCGAGCTTTTGGAACTTCTGCGGATCACGCAGGAAGTCGACCAGTTCTTTGACTTCTTCCTTGGCTTCGTCGCAGCCGGCCACGTCAGCGAAGGTGACGCTGTTGTTGGACTCGTCCAGCATGCGGGCCTTGCTCTTGCCGAAGCTGAACGCACCGCCCTTGCCGCCGCCTTGCATCTGGCGCATGAAGTACACCCACACGCCGATCAGCAGCAGCATGGGGCCCCAGGACACCAGCAGGCTCATGATGAGCGAGGGCTCTTCGCGGGGCTTGACGTCGAACTTGACGCCGTTGCTGATGAGGTCGCCGACCAGACCGCGGTCAAGGTAAGTGGCCGTGCTGCGGATGCGCTTGTCGTCGTTGGTGGTAGCGATGATTTCGGTACCGCCGCCGCCCTCTTGCAAGGTGACGGCCTTGATGCGTTTGGCGCGCACCTCTTCCAGGAAATCAGAGTAGCCGACTTGGCTTCCGCCCGTGCTGGCACGGTCGAACTGCTTGAACACGGTGAACAACACCAGCGCAACAACCAGCCAAACTGCGATCTTAGAGAACCATTGATTGTTCACCGCGGCTCCTTCTTCCCATTCACGCCCATTGCAGCTGCCGCAGGATGCGCCAAAACACTGAAACGGGTCTCAAAAACCACATGCCGAACCATCAAACGGACGGCAGACACACGTGGTCTTCGCGGTACATGGGGACGATTCTAGACGAGTCAAGAGGGGCGCGGCAGATTCCAATCCCCTCTGAAACACCAGTTTTTGCCTGCAAGTGAGGCGGCTCAAACACAGTCACCGGCTTTTCAGGCCAATGCCCACCAAAAAGGTCTCAGAGGACTTGTCCCGCGAGGACTTGGGCTTGATCGGCTTGCACAAACGGAAGTTCGTCTTGAACATCTCGACCAGCTGGCTGTAGCCGGTGCCGTGGAAGACCTTGCAGACCAAAGCACCGTCTTTTTTCAGGTGGTTTTGCGAAAATTCAATGGCCAATTCGATCAGGTGCGAGATCCGCGCGGCGTCTGTCACGTCGATGCCACTGAGGTTGGGCGCCATGTCGGAGATGACCACGTCCACCTGCCGATCGCCGACGGCGGCTTGCAATTGGGCCAGCACCTCGTCCTCGCGGAAATCGCCCTGGATGAACTGCACGCCCTCGATGGGCTCGAACTCCAGCAGGTCGAGCGCGATGATCGTGCCATTGAGCTCACCCGTTGCGGCCCCCCCCACACCGGCATCTTTGGGGGCGAACTTGCGCCGAACGTACTGACTCCAGGCCCCTGGACATGCGCCCAAGTCCACGACCAATTGGCCGGGTTTGATCAAATGCAAGGCGTCGTCGATCTCTTTGAGCTTGAAAGCCGCACGTGAGCGATAGCCCTCTTTTTGCGCCTGACGAACGTAAGGATCGTGGATATGCTCATTCAACCAGGCTTTGTTGAGCTTTTTGCTTTTGGTTTTGACTTTCATGGCTCGATAATAGAGGTATGCCTGCTATTCAACTGACTACTGCCGAGCGCCGCGCTTTTCGCGCCGATGCGCACCACCTGGACCCCGTCGTGATGATCGGTGGTGATGGCCTCACCCCTGCCGTCACCAAAGAGACCGACAACGCCCTCAAGGCGCACGGTCTGATCAAGGTCCGCGTGCTGGGCGACGACCGCGCCAAGCGTGAAGAGGTGTTCGCCCAATTGTGCGACGAACTCAACGCCGCGCCCATTCAACACATTGGCAAGCTGCTCGTGCTGTGGCGCCCGATTCCGGAAAAAGAAGCCGTTGAAAGCAATGAGTCTCGCATGCCGGGACCACGCGAGGTGAAGATCTTGAAGTTCTCCAAGAGCGGCTTGCGTCGCCCAGAGATCAAAAAAGTGCAAGTGATGGGCAATCAGCGCGTGACCGCTGGCGGCCTGATCAAGCGCGCCAAAAAACGCTCGCCCAGCAAAAAGCCTGCTTGAGGTCTCAAAGGTGACCGGCCCACTTCGGGCCGATGTCACCGCCGCGGATCGCTCGTCACACCGAGCGATCGCTCAAGCGCCAAGCCAAGGTCGCAATGACCACGGCCTTGAGCCAGTAAAGGCCCGCCGAGATACCGTGCAGGGCACCAAATGACAACGCGGTGGCTTGCCCCGCCTTTGCGGCCTCGATCATGGGGTGCAAGGCGTGTTGGCCGAACACCGTCAAAAAAAGCGCCGCGAGCGTCAGCATCAAATTGCCCGTCATGACGCTGCGGCTGCCCTGCGCGCGTGCCAGCTCACGGACGCGACGGCGCTCGATCAGGAACAACACGACGGCCACCACCAGGCTGACGTTGGCCTCGGTCGCAAAAATGCGCCCTGCCCCCATGCCAGCCTGCTGACGCTCCAGCACCATGAACAGGCTCGGAGCGGCAATGCCACCCACAGCCACGGTCGCACCGGCCCACAGGCCGGCCAGCCACGATTGAAAGCGCAAGAGCTTCATGGCTTGTGTGCGCCTCAGATGTAGCGAACTTCGATGATTTCGTAGTTGCGCACGCCGCCAGGGGCCTGCACAGCGGCCACATCGCCAGCCTCTTTGCCGATCATGGCGCGGGCGATGGGTGAGCCAATCGAGATCTTGCCTTCCTTGAGGTCGGCCTCGTCGTCACCCACGATTTGGTAGGTCACGGCGTCGCCCGACTCTTCTTCTTCGAGGTCAACGGTGGCGCCAAACACCACGCGACCGCCAGCGTCAAGCGCAGCCGGGTCGATGATTTGAGCGGCCGACAGCTTGCCTTCGACCTCGTTGATGCGGCCTTCAATGAAGCCTTGCTTGTCTTTGGCAGCGTCGTACTCGGCGTTTTCAGACAAGTCGCCTTGGGCGCGCGCTTCGGCGATCGCCTGAACGACAGCGGGACGCTCAACGTGCTTGAGGCGATGCAGCTCTTCCTTGAGCTTTTCAGCGCCGAACTTGGTGATGGGAATGGTGGACATGGGATGTCTCTCGGTGCGGTGTTCGCGGGTGCGCCAAGCGGCGAGCCCCTGAAATGAACGGAGCCGCGCCCTTCAAGCCGCTTTGCAGTGGCTGGCCGGGCGCGGCCCACGTGGGTCTGGGATCTTTGCGAGCCGCAGCCCGCAAAACCTCAGTTTAGTGCAGTTTGGCGTGCAACTCTTGCAGCGAATACACCACCAAATCGTCTTGGTGCTTGAGCGCCTCAACGGCGGCTTCGCAGCCGGCCATGGTCGTGTAGTACGTGATCCGGTTGGCCAAAGCGGCCTGACGGATGCTGCGCGAATCGGCAATCGCTGTGCGGGTTTCGTCCACCGTGGTGAAGACCAGCTGGATTTCACCGGCCTTGATGGCGTCCGAAATGTGCGGACGGCCATCCTTGACCTTGTTCACCGGCTTGACTGCCAAACCGGCAGCGGCAATGGCAGCCGCCGTGCCCTTGGTGGCCACAACACTGAAGCCCAGGGCGATCAGGTCGCGCGCGACGCCAACGGCGCGGGCCTTGTCGCCGTCTTTGACGGAGATGCAGACCGTGCCCTTTTCAGGCAGACGCGAGCCGGCACCCAACTGGCTCTTGAGCATGGCTTCGCCGAAGGTCTCGCCCACACCCATGACTTCACCGGTCGAACGCATTTCAGGGCCGAGGACGGGGTCCACGCCTGGGAACTTGTTGAACGGGAAGACGGCTTCCTTGACAGTGAAGTAAGGCGGCACCACTTCGCGAGGGGCTTTGCCATCGGGCGATGTTTGCGACGACAGCTTTTGGCCGGCCATGCAGCGTGCCGCGATCTTGGCCAGGGGCTGACCCGTGGCCTTGGACACGTAAGGCACGGTGCGCGAGGCACGTGGGTTCACTTCAAGCACGTAGACGGTGGCGTCAGCGAGGCCCTTGGTGACATCGCCCTGGATGGCGAACTGCACGTTCATCAGGCCGACCACATTGAGGGCCAAGGCCATCTGTGCGGTCTGGCGACGCAGCTCGTCCTGGATCTCTGCTGACAGCGTGTAAGGTGGCAGCGAGCAAGCCGAGTCACCCGAGTGCACGCCAGCTTGTTCGATGTGCTCCATGATGCCGCCGATCATGACCTCGGTGCCGTCAGAGATGCAGTCGACGTCGACTTCAACCGCGTCGTTCAAGAAGCGATCAAGCAGCACAGGCGATTTGTCAGAGACGCGGACGGCTTCGCGCATGTAGCGCTCGAGGTCCTTGTCGCCATGCACGATTTCCATGGCGCGGCCACCCAGCACGTAAGACGGGCGAACCACCAGGGGGTAGCCAATCTCTTGCGCCAGAACCAGCGCCGCTTCTTCGGTGCGGGCCGTGCGGTTGGGCGGCTGCTTCAAGCCCAACGTGTGCAGCAGGGCTTGGAAGCGTTCGCGGTCTTCGGCAATGTCGATGCTGTCAGGCGAAGTGCCGATGATGGGCACACCGTTGGCTTCGAGGTCGAGTGCGAGCTTCAAAGGCGTTTGGCCGCCGTACTGCACGATCACGCCGACTGGCTTTTCCTTGTCGACGATTTCGAGCACGTCTTCCAGCGTCACGGGCTCGAAGTACAGGCGATCCGAAGTGTCGTAGTCGGTGGAAACCGTCTCCGGGTTGCAGTTGACCATGATGGTCTCGTAGCCGTCTTCGCGCATGGCGTGGGCGGCGTGGACGCAGCAGTAGTCGAACTCAATGCCTTGACCGATGCGGTTCGGGCCACCGCCCAGCACCATGATCTTCTTCTTGTTGGTGGGCTCGGCCTCGCACTCGCCGCCTTCGGTCTCGTAGCACGAGTACAGGTAGGCGGTTTCGGTCGAGAACTCTGCCGCGCAGGTGTCGACGCGCTTGTAGACCGGGCGCACGTTCAGGGCGTGGCGAGCGCGACGCACGTCGTGCTGGTTGGTGCCCATCAGCTTGGCCAAGCGGCGGTCCGAGAAGCCCTTTTGCTTGAGGTAACGCACTTCGGCGGCCGTCAAGGTTTCGAGCTTGCGGGCCTTGACGTCAGCTTCGGTCTTGATGATGTCTTCGATCTGGGCCAGGAACCAGGGGTCGATTTTGGTTTCTTCGAAGACTTCGTCAAGGCTCATGCCCAGACGGAAAGCATCGCCCAGGAAGCGGATGCGCTCGGGGCCAGGCTCGCCGATTTCTTGGATGATTTCTTCGCGATCGGTGCTGATCTCGGTCAAGCCGTCGATGCCAGTTTCCAGACCGCGCAGGGCCTTCTGGAAGGACTCTTGGAAGGTGCGGCCCATGGCCATCACTTCGCCCACCGACTTCATCTGCGTGGTCAGGCGCGAGTCGGCTGCCGGGAACTTCTCGAAAGCGAAACGCGGGATCTTGGTGACGACGTAGTCGATCGAAGGCTCAAACGATGCGGGGGTGGCGCCGCCCGTGATGTCGTTCTTGAGCTCGTCCAGCGTGTAGCCCACGGCCAGCTTGGCCGCGATCTTGGCGATCGGGAAGCCGGTGGCCTTGGAGGCCAAAGCGGATGAGCGCGACACGCGTGGGTTCATCTCGATCACGGTCATGCGGCCGTTCTCGGGGTTGATCGAGAACTGCACGTTGGAGCCGCCGGTCTCCACGCCGATTTCGCGCAGGATGGCGATCGAGGCGTTGCGCAGCAGCTGGTATTCGCGGTCGGTCAGCGTTTGAGCTGGGGCCACGGTGATGGAGTCACCGGTGTGCACGCCCATGGGGTCGAGGTTTTCGATCGAGCACACGATGATGCAGTTGTCCGCCTTGTCGCGAACAACTTCCATCTCGTACTCTTTCCAACCGATGAGCGACTCTTCGATCAGCAGCTCTTTGGTGGGGGACAGGTCCAGACCACGCTTGCAGATCTCTTCAAACTCTTCGGGGTTGTAGGCAATGCCGCCGCCCGTGCCGCCCAGCGTGAAGCTGGGGCGAATCACCATCGGGAAGCCAGCGCCACCAATGTCAGCCTGGATGCGCTTTTGCACCGCCCAAGCTTCTTCCAACGAGTGCGCGATGCCCGACTTGGCCGATTCCAGGCCGATGGAGGTCATCGCGTCCTTGAACTTCAGGCGGTCTTCTGCTTTCTCGATGGCCTTTTCGTTGGCACCGATCATCTCGACCTTGTACTTGTCGAGCACGCCGTGCTTGTGCAAGTCGAGCGCGCAGTTCAGCGCGGTCTGACCACCCATGGTCGGCAGGATCGCATCGGGGCGTTCTTTGGCGATGATCTTTTCGACCACTTGCCAAGTGATGGGCTCGATGTAGGTGACGTCGGCCGTGTTCGGGTCGGTCATGATGGTCGCAGGGTTGCTGTTGACCAAGATGACCTTGTAGCCTTCTTCGCGCAGGGCCTTGCAGGCCTGGGCGCCGGAGTAATCGAACTCGCAGGCCTGACCAATGATGATCGGGCCGGCGCCGATGATGAGGATGCTCTTGATGTCTGTGCGCTTAGGCATTGTTCTTCTCCATCAATGCCACGAAGCGTTCGAACAGGTAGCTGATGTCATGCGGTCCGGGCGATGCCTCAGGGTGACCCTGGAAGCAGAAAGCGGGCTTGTCGGTGCGAGCCAAACCTTGCAGCGTGCCGTCAAACAAGGAGATGTGCGTGGCGCGCAGGTTGGCGGGCAGCGTTTTCTCGTCAACCGCAAAACCGTGGTTCTGGCTGGTGATGCTGACGCGGCCGGTGTCGAGGTCTTTCACAGGGTGGTTGCCGCCGTGGTGACCGAACTTCATCTTGAAGGTCTTGGCGCCAGAGGCCAGGGCCATGATCTGGTGACCCAGGCAGATGCCGAAGGTTGGGATGCCGGATTCGATCAGCTCTTTGGCAGCGGCGATGGCGTAGTCGCAAGGCTCAGGATCCCCAGGGCCGTTCGACAAGAAGATGCCATCGGGCTTGTGCTTGAGCACGTCAGCGGCAGGCGTTTTGGCAGGCACCACGGTGACCTTGCAGCCACGCTCGGCCAGCATGCGCAAGATATTGCGCTTGACGCCGAAGTCGTAGGCCACGACGTGGAATTTCGCGTTGGTCAACTTGCCAAAACCGGGCTTGCCACCCAACTCAGGGTTGTTGAGCTTCCATTCGGTTTCAAGCCACTCGACCACGTCAGTGCGCGTGACCACCTGGGCCAAGTCTTGGCCAGCCATGCTCGGGGCAGCCTTGGCCTTGGCGATCGCGTCGGCGATCACGGCATCGGTGATGGCTTGGCCGACAGGCAAAGCGACGATCGCGCCGTTTTGCGCGCCCTTGGTGCGCAGCAGGCGGGTCAGCTTGCGGGTGTCGATGTTGGCAATGCCAACCGTGCCTTCGTCCTGAAGGTACTGCGACAGCGTACGCGTCTGGCGGAAGTTGGAAACGCGGATGGGCAGGTCTTTGATGATCAGACCAGCGGCATGGACTTTCGAGGCTTCGATGTCTTCACCGTTGACGCCGTAGTTGCCGATGTGCGGATACGTCAGGGTGACGATCTGGCGGCTGTAGCTGGGGTCGGTGAGGATTTCTTGGTAGCCGGTGAGCGAGGTGTTGAACACCACTTCGCCGACTGTGTGACCGGCAGCGCCGATCGAAGTGCCTAGAAAGACCGTGCCGTCTGCGAGGGCCAGAAGAGCTTGGGGCAGTACGGGCAGCACGGGTTCATTCTCCGTTTGTTGTGCGCGCCCAGCTCTTTCCTGACATCGACCTGCACGGGCAGGTCGGGCGTCTTGCGCACGTCCACGCACGGGGCGTGAGGTGGGCACGACAAA
>CANCFV010000060.1 GCA_947377275.1 Burkholderiales bacterium
CCCAGGGTACGGGGACTCTGGAGTTGGGGGTAACTGGCTGGGTGACTACGACATCACTGGAATTTGGTAGGCGCAATTGGATTCGAACCAACGACCCCCACCATGTCAAGGTGGTGCTCTAACCAACTGAGCTATGCGCCTTCAAGACCGATACTATAACACTATTTTCGACGTGCTCGCAAGACACCGTTCACTTGCAACACTTTCGACAAAATCGCATTGAGCTTGGCCGTGTCTGCTGTGTGCACGGTGAGCGTGATGGTGACCCTGTCGCGCTGAGCCTGGCTGTTCATCGACACCACGTGCGTTTTGCCCTGCGCCAACACGTCGCACACGTCGCGCAGCAGGCCTGGACGGTCATGCGCCTCGACCAGCAAGTCCACCGCGTATTGCGCGGCATCGGCCGTGGCCTGACGCCCCCAGGTGACAGGGATGATGCGTTCGGCCTCACGACCGGCCATCTGCCTGAAGTTGCTGCAATCGACGCGGTGCACGGCCACGCCCTTGCCTCGGGTGACGTAGCCCCCGATGGCGTCAGGGGGCGCGGGCTTGCAGCAACGCGCCAGTTGCGTCAACAAAGAGTCCATGCCGACCACGAGCACGCCTCGGCCATCGCCTGCGCTGTGGGCATCGTTGCCGCGCGTGAGGCGGTTGGCCAAAAACTCGTCGGGATCGGGCTCGGGCTCTGCCGGGCGCAGGTGCTGCTCGATGTGCCGTAGCGAGAACTCGTCCTTACCCACCACATCAAACAAGGCATCGGCGTTGCGAAAGCCCAGATCTGAGGCCAGATCGTCGAGCTTGATCGCGGTCTTGCCCTCGCGTTGCAACACGCGCTCAACCGCATCACGGCCCCGTGCAATGGTGGCCTGCTGTGCCAGCGCATTGAACCAGGCACGCACCTTGGATCGGGCGCGCTGGCTGCGCAGGTAGCCCAACTCTGGGTTGAGCCAGTCAAGCGAGGGGCCGCCATCTTTGAGCGCCGTGATCTCCACCGTTTGGCCACTTTGCAGGGGCGTGTTGAGCGGCACCATGGCGCCATCGACCTTGGCGCCACGGCAGCGGTGTCCCAGGTTGGTGTGCAGGCTGTAGGCCATGTCAACAGGAGTGGCGCCTGCGGGCAGGTCGATGATCTCGCCACCGGGCGTGAACACGTAGATGCGGTCGTCGAACAGGCCGCGCTGGTCTGCGCCTTGGGCATCGTCGGCACTGGCCAAGTCACGCTCCCACGCCAGCAACTGGCGCAGCACGGTTTTGCGGGCCTCGGCCACGCGGCTCTCGAAGTGACCCGCGGCCTGCACGCCCGCATAGCCTTTGCTGCCGGCTTCTTTGTAGGCCCAGTGCGCCGCCACGCCTGACTCGGCGTGGTCGTGCATGGCCTGCGTGCGGATCTGGATCTCGATGCTGCGGCCTTGGTCGTCGCGCACCACCGTGTGCAGTGACTGGTAGCCGTTGGCTTTGGGCCGCGCGATGTAGTCCGAGAACTCGTCGGGCAAGGCTTGCCACAACTCGTGGACACGGCTCAGTGCCGCATAGCACGCGGGCACGTCGGCCACCAAGACGCGCAGGGCGCGGATGTCGAACACGCGGTCGATCGGCAGGTTCTTGCCCTGCATCTTTTTGTAGATGCTGTAGAGGTGCTTGGGGCGGCCTTGCACCTGTGCATCGACACCCGCCTCGTGCAGCGCCTGCATCAACTGCTGGCGCACCTGCTCGATGTGGCGCTCGCGCTCAAGGCGCTTCTCGTCGAGCGACTTGGCGATGCTGCGGTAGGTGTCGGGCTGCAAGAAGCGGAAGGACAGGTCTTCAAGCTCCCACTTGATCTGCCAGATGCCCAGGCGGTTGGCCAAAGGCGCGAACACCTGCAGGCTTTCGCGCGCCAAAGCCCGAGGGCAAGGCAGCTTGGTCTCAGCATAGTGACGCAGGGTTTGCAAGCGCGAGGCCAGGCGCAGCAAGACCACGCGCAGGTCGCGCGAGAAGGCCAGCAGCATCTTGCGGATGCGTTCGATTTGCTCGGCCTGCAAGGGGCCATCGGCATCGTCCCCCAAGGCATCGCGGGCATTGCGTTGCACCTGCACCAGCTTGCGGGTGTGGGCGACCAGGCCAGCAGCGTCGGGCCCAAAGGCGCGGCTGATCACGTCTTCGGGTTGCGTGAGGTATTCGCTGGCGTAGACCAGGTAGGCGGCGGCCCTCAATGAAGGCGGCGCGCCGATGCCCAGCAAGATGTGGCTCACGCCATCCGCGTGGGCCACGGCGTCTTCGCCCGTGTCGAACAAGTGGCCGACCAGCAGCGGCTCGGCAAAAGCGCGAGCCTTGATCAGCACCTGGTCGAGCGCCTGGGCGCTGCCCGCTTCGGTGAGGCTGTCGCCGCCGGGCGCCATCTCGGCCAAAGCCACGATGGTGGCATGAGCAGAAGGGTCCGGCATGAGTTGCGCCGGACTGAGCAAACCGGTCTTCATGCGCTCAAGAAGTCCTCTATGGCACGGATCTGGTCGAGGGCGATCAGGGTGGGCGCGTGGCCCACACCTTCAAACGCCACCAAACGGGCCTTGGGGCCGCGCTCGGTCATTTGCTTGGCGGTGTCCACATCCAACAGGTCAGAGTTTTGGCCACGCAGCAACAGCACCTGGGCCGTGATGGCGTCGTACACCTGCCAGAGCATGGCCTCGCCGCTGGCAGCGCTTTCGGCGGTCATGGTCTTGAAGGGCTCGGCAATGGCCGGGTCGTAATGCAAGACCAGGCCGTTGCCATCGGGGGCGGGGCGCAACAGGGGGCGCGACAGGGCCAGCCACTGCTCCGGCGTGTGGGGCCCAAAGCCGGTGGAAATGGACCAGAGGTAGTCGGCCGCTTCTTGCTCGGTGGCAAAGCGCTTGGGCTGCCCCAGGTACTCGCCAATGCGCACGATGGCCTCGTGGCGCAGACGCGGGCCCACGTCGTTGAGCACGAACTTGCGCAGGCGCACACCCGACACGGCAGGTGGCAGGGTTGAAAAACCAAGGCCAATCAGGCCGCCCATGGAGGTGCCGACCCAGTCGATGTCGATCGGTTCGGTGGCGTGGATCTGCGCGCGCAGGTGCTGGACCAAGGTGACCATGTCAGACACATAGCCAAAAACTTGGTAGCCCTTGGGATCGGCCAGCCAGTCGGACTCGCCACGCCCGACCACATCGGGGCACACAACGTGGTAGCGAGACGACAGGCGTTGTGCCAGCGCGTCGAAGTCGCGGCCCTGGCGGCTCAAGCCATGCACGCACAACAAGATGTTCGGGTTGGACGCATCGCCCCAGGACCAATAGGCCATGCGGTGCGACTGGGCATCGGTCTTGCTCGCGCCCATGCAGGTCACATGCTTCAGCACAGGCTGACTGGGGGCGGAAGTTTGATTGGCTGGAAAGCTTGTCATGGCAGAGCGTCGTCAGATAATGGGCCAGTCCACATTGTGTTTGTTCTTGGAGCCAGGAGCCCGAAATGTTGAATGGAAAAACTGCCCTCGTGACCGGATCGACCAGCGGCATCGGTCTGGGCATTGCCGAAAAGCTCGCAGCGCAAGGCGCCAACGTCATTCTCAACGGGTTCGGTGACGTCGAAGCCCCCAAGGCAGCCGTGCTGGCCGCAGGCCAAGCCCATGGTGTCAAGGTGGGCTACAACGGCGCAGACATGTCCAAGCCCGCAGAGATTGAGGCTTTGTTTGCCTATGCACAAGCCGAATTTGGCGGCGTGGACATCCTGGTCAACAACGCGGGCATCCAGTTCGTGGCCAACGTCGAAGACTTCCCACCAGAAAAGTGGGACGCCATCATCGCCATCAACCTGACATCGGCCTTCCACACCACGCGCCTGGCCATGCCCGGCATGCGTGCCAAGAACTGGGGGCGGGTCATCAACCTGGCGTCGGCCCATGGCCTGGTGGCCTCGGCTGGCAAGTCGGCCTACGTGGCAGCCAAGCACGGTCTGGTCGGCTTCACCAAATCGATCGCCCTTGAAACCGCCAAAACCGGCGTGACGGTGAACGCCATTTGCCCAGGCTGGGTGCTCACGCCCTTGGTGCAAAAACAGATCGACGACAAGGCAGCCAAGATGGGCATTTCGGCTGAAGAGGCCCAAGTAGACCTGCTGGGTGAAAAACAACCCTCCCTGCAGTTTGTGACCCCTGGCCAACTGGGTGACCTGGCCGTGTTCATGTGCTCACCGGGCGCTGACCAAGTGCGTGGCGTGGCCTGGAACATGGACGGCGGCTGGGTGGCCCAATAAGCATGGGGGTGGAGCCAGCGACCCTCGGTGACCGCTCCGAGGGTCGAGGCCAGAGCGTGCCGTACTCGGTGCCGTATGGCGACGCGTATCACCCTGAGCAAGGCGCTCAAACTCAGGCCGAGCGTGTGTTCTTGAGTGGCAACGAGTTGCCCAAGCGCTGGAAGCAACGCACACAGTTCGTGGTCCTTGAAACCGGCTTCGGGTTGGGCAACAACTTCTTGTGCACCTGGGCTGCTTGGTTGGCAGACCCACAACGATGCGATCGCCTGGTGTTCGTGTCGGTTGAAAAGCACCCCTTGCGTGCAGACGATCTGGCCCACGTGCATGGCCTGACGGCCAGACAGGCCGCAGATGCAGACACGGTCGCGTGCTCACAAGCACATCTGCATGTGCACCCGGCCTTGGCCGCCCGCCTGCATGCCAAGTGGCCACCGCTGACGTCAGGCTTTCACACGCTGACCTTCGAGCACCCTGAACTGCCCTCACCCAGCGGGCAAACGCCTCGGGTTGAAGTGACGCTGGCCTACGGCGACGTGGCCGTGGTGCTGCCCAGCCTGATGCTGCAAGCAGATGCTTTCTACCTCGACGGATTCACACCCGAACGCAACCCAGCCATGTGGGACGCAGGCATGCTCTCGCGCCTGCACCGCCTGGCCGCCCCCGGCGCCACCGTGGCGACTTGGTGTGAAGCAGGGCCTGTGCAGGACGCACTGACGCAAGCGGGTTTCACCCTGGCGCAGCGCGCAGGCCCGGGTGGCGAGCGCAACATGCTGTGCGGGCGCTTCGAGCCCCGCCACACCCCCGCACCACTGCCCGGCGGACTGTGGCCTGCGGTGCCCGAAAGCAACCGGTACGCCATCGTGATCGGTGCAGGCCTGGCCGGCTGCAGCGCCGCGCGCGCCTTGACCCGGCAGGGCTGGCGCGTGACCCTGCTCGACGCGCATGGCGCCCCCGCGCAAGGGGCTTCAGGCAACCCGGGCGGGCTCTTTCACAGCATCTTGCACGGCGATGACGGCATCCACGCACGGGCTCACCGGGCGGCCGCCCTGGCCACCTGGGCATTGGCCTGCCCTTGGATGCGAACGCAAGCCCTGCCAGGCCAATGCGATGGACTGCTCAGGCTGGACGGCAAGACGACCGACGAACAGGCTCTGGCGCTGTTGCGCAAGCAGCACCTCGGCGACGACCATGTGCGATGGGTGACACAAGACGAGGCCGGCGCACTGGCCGGCATCCATGTGCCTTCTGGCGGATGGTTGTTCGTGCAAGGGGGTTGGTTGCAGCCTCCGGCATTCGCCAGACTGATGCTTGCAGATGCCAGCTCGCAGCACGATGCCCAGGGCAACTCCTTACTAAGCCAGGTGCTCGGGCGCGCGGCCCATCGCATCGTACGCCATCCTGACGACCTCCAATGGCAGGTGTTCGACGCCACAGGCGCAGTGCTGGCCAGCGCACCGACCCTCGTGCTGGCCAACGCACACGCGGCCCAGGCGCTGCTCGACACGCTGCCCCCAGAGCAAGCCGTTGCCGCACTGCCCATGAGCCAGGTGCGAGGCCAGATCTCCGCCTGGCCCCGCACCTCGCCGCAGTTTGCAAACGTGACGGTGCCACGGCTGCCAGTGGCCGGCAGCGGTTATGTCCTGCCACTGGGCGAGCAGGGCCTGCTGTTCGGTGCCACCACACAACACCACGATGCGGACCCCAGCGTGCGTGACGCCGACCACCGCCACAACCTCACCCAAGCGCAGCGCCTGGGCGCCGTCGACCTTGCCATGTCGACAGGCGATGGCCCCTTGCCCGAAGGCCTGCAGGGCCGAACCGGATGGCGCGCCACCACGCCAGATCGACTGCCCTTGGTGGGCGCCCTGCCCTGGTCGGCACAACGGCTGGCGGCCGCCCCCCAACGCGCACGGTTGGACCAGGCCAGGCTGATCCCGCGTGAGCGCACAGCACAAGGCGGCCTGTACGCCATCACCGGGCTGGGCTCGCGCGGCATCACCTGGGCGCCACTGGCCGGCGAGCTGCTGGCACACTGGGTGACCGGATCCCCCTGCCCCATCGAAACCGAACTGCGCGACGCGCTCGACCCCGCCCGCTTCCTGGCGCGCGAACAGCGCAAACCCAACGCAACCCCTCAGCCCAACGCCGCATGAGCGCCGACAACCGCCCCCTACCCGGCCTGACCGACCGCCTTCGCCTGGACAAATGGCTCTGGGCCGCCCGCTTTTACAAAACACGCGCGCTGGCGGTGGACGACATCGACAAAGGCCGCGTCCAGGTCAACGAACAAGTGGCCAAGGCATCGCGCGAGCTGAAAGCCGGCGACCGCATCGACATCCGCCAGCAGGCCCTGACCCGCACCGTCGTGGTGCTCGCCTTGAGCACCATCCGGGGCCCCGCCACTCAGGCGGCCCTGTTGTTTGAAGAGACACCCGAGAGCCTCCAACGCAAAGCGGCGTTTGCCGAAGAGCGGCGCTTGGGTGCAGAGCCGGCCGATGCCATTGAACAAGGTCGCCCCACCAAGCGCGACCGCCGCCAGCTGGCCGACTGGCAACGCTGGTCAGCCACCAGCGAGGAGTGATCCTGCGTTTGTCTGCTCCCTAGGGGGCAGACGCCGCACGGATCTGGCCTGACAATACGCGTTTGGCCCTCGCCAAGCGATTTTTCTCAGCCGCCCTCTTGAAACCAGGATGGCAGCCCTGATCTGCGCAGGGTTTTGGCAAACAACGAACCGAATCAGAGATGAGCGACACACCCAACACGCCCGAGCAAGACCTGGCCGCCCAAGCAAGCACCGCCGACCAAGCGCCCTCGCTGGAGCAACAACTCGCCGAACTGCAGGCCAAGCACGCCGAAATGTCGGACGCCTACCTGCGCGCCAAGGCCGAGGCCGAGAACATCCGCCGCCGCTCTGAAGACGAGATCGCCAAGGCCCGCAAGTTCGCGGTCGAGTCCTTCGCCGACAGCCTGCTGCCCGTGCGCGACAGCCTGGAAGCCGCGCTGGCCTCGCACGCTGCAAAGCCCGACACCCCGGTGGAAACCGTGCTCGAAGGCGTGACCGCCACGCTGCGCCAACTGGCTGCGGCACTTGAGCGCAACAAGGTGATTGAGATCAACCCCGCCGCCGCCACCAAGTTCGACCCGGCCTTCCACCAAGCCATCAGCATGGTGCCCGCCGACCAAGAAGCCAACACCGTGGTGGGCGTGCTGCAAAAGGGCTATTCGATCTTCGATCGCGTGTTGCGCCCGGCCCTGGTCACCGTGGCCGCCCCCAAATAAAGACACCGCTGGGCACTGCTGCCCTCAAACAGATGCCCTTTTTCAATCAGGGCCTCTTGAAAACCCCGGCAGCGTTCGCACTTACCCCATCAATGGGTCGCCTTTTGAGGCCCCCGAACCAAACACCCGCTAGGAGCACACATCATGGGCAAAATCATCGGCATTGACCTGGGCACCACCAACTCGTGCGTGGCCATCATGGAAGGCAACACCACCAAAGTGATCGAAAACAGCGAAGGTGCACGCACCACGCCCTCGATCATTGCCTACCAAGAAGACGGTGAAGTGTTGGTCGGCGCCTCGGCAAAGCGCCAGGCTGTGACCAACCCCCGCAACACGCTGTATGCCGTCAAGCGCTTGATCGGTCGCAAGTTCACCGAAAAAGAAGTGCAAAAGGACATCGACCTGATGCCCTACACCATCGCTGGCGCTGACAACGGCGACGCCTGGGTGGAAGTGCGTGGCAAGAAAATCGCGCCTCCTCAAGTGTCGGCCGAAGTGCTGCGCAAGATGAAGAAGACGGCAGAAGACTACCTGGGTGAAGAAGTCACCGAGGCCGTCATCACCGTGCCCGCTTACTTCAACGACGCCCAGCGCCAAGCCACCAAAGATGCCGGCCGCATCGCCGGTCTGGAAGTCAAGCGCATCATCAACGAGCCCACCGCAGCGGCCCTGGCATTCGGCCTGGACAAGCACGGCACCGGCGACCGCAAGATCGCGGTGTACGACTTGGGCGGCGGCACGTTCGACGTGTCCATCATTGAAATCGCCGACGTGGACGGTGAAAAGCAATTCGAAGTGCTGTCGACCAACGGCGACACCTTCCTGGGCGGCGAAGACTTCGACCAACGCATCATCGATTTCATCATCACCGAGTTCAAGAAAGAACAAGGCGTTGACCTGTCCAAGGACGTGCTGGCCCTGCAGCGCCTGAAGGAAGCCGCTGAAAAGGCCAAGATCGAGCTCTCCAGCAACTCGCAGACCGACATCAACCTGCCCTACATCACGGCAGATGCGAGCGGCCCCAAGCACATGAACATCAAGCTCACGCGCGCCAAGCTGGAAAGCCTGGTCGAAGAGCTGATCGAGCGCACCATCGCCCCTTGCCGCATGGCCATCAAGGACGCCGGTGTGGCCGTGGGCGACATCCAAGACATCATCTTGGTCGGTGGCATGAGCCGCATGCCCAAGGTGCAAGAAAAGGTCAAGGAATTCTTCGGCAAGGAACCCCGCAAGGACGTCAACCCTGACGAAGCCGTGGCCGTGGGCGCCGCCATCCAAGGCCAGGTTCTGGCCGGCGATCGCACCGACGTGCTGCTGCTGGACGTGACCCCGCTGTCGCTGGGCATCGAGACCATGGGTGGCGTCATGACCAAAATGATCACCAAGAACACGACCATCCCCACGAAGTTCGCTCAGACCTTCTCGACGGCCGATGACAACCAGCCTGCCGTGACCATCAAGGTCTTCCAGGGCGAGCGTGAAATGGCTTCGGGCAACAAGGCTCTGGGCGAGTTCAACCTCGAAGGCATCCCACCCGCACCGCGCGGCGTGCCCCAAATCGAAGTGTCGTTCGACATCGACGCCAACGGCATCTTGCACGTGGGCGCCAAGGACAAGGGCACTGGCAAAGAGAACAAGATCACCATCAAGGCCAACTCGGGTCTGTCGGAAGACGAGATCCAGAAGATGGTCAAGGACGCTGAACTCAACGCCACCGAAGACAAGAAAAAGCTGGAGCTGGTGCAGGCCAAGAACCAAGGCGATGGCCTGGTTCACAGCGTGCGCAAGTCCCTGACCGAATACGGCGACAAGCTCGATGCCGGTGAAAAGGACAAGATCGAAGCCGCGATCAAGGACGTCGAAGAAGCCATCAAGGGCGACGACAAGGACGACATCGAGGCCAAGACCAATGCGCTGATGACCGCCAGCCAAAAGCTGGGCGAGAAGATGTACGCTGACACACAAGCTGCGCAAGCCGCCGCCGGTGCCGAAGGCGCGCATGCCGCTGGTGCAGGTGGCGAGCAAGCCAAGCCTGCCGACGACAACGTGGTCGACGCCGAGTTCAAGGAAGTCAAGAAGGACTGATCCCGGTCAGACTTTGGCCGACGGGGCACAGGTTGTGTGAGCCACGCGCTCATGCCCTGTGCCTTTGTCGGATCTAGCCCCACAGACCCTGCAGATCATGGCAAAACGCGATTTTTACGAAGTACTCGGCCTGGCCAAAAGCGCCACCGACGAAGAGATCAAGAAGGCCTACCGCAAGCTGGCCATGAAGCACCACCCTGACCGCAACCAGGGTGACAAGGCCAAGGAAGCCGAAGAGAAGTTCAAGGAGGTCAAAGAGGCCTACGAGATGCTCTCGGACCCCAAGAAGAAGGCTGCTTACGACCAATATGGCCACGCCGGCGTCGACCCCAACATGGGCGGCGGACGCGGTGGCCCCGAAGGCTTCGGCGGCTTTGCCGATGCCTTTGGTGACATCTTTGGCGACATCTTCGGCCAAGGCGGTGGTGGCGGCGGACAGCGCCGTGGCGGTGGCCCTCAGGTCTACCGTGGCAGCGACCTGTCGTACGCCATGGAGATCTCGCTCGAAGAAGCTGCGCTGGGCAAAGACACGCAGATCCGCATCCCCTCGTGGGACGAATGCGGCGTCTGCCACGGCTCGGGCGCCAAGCCCGGCACCAGCGCCAAAACCTGCCCCACCTGCAATGGCGCCGGCACGGTGCACATGCGCCAGGGCTTCTTCAGCGTGCAGCAAACCTGTCCGCACTGACAAGGCACGGGCAAGGTCATCCCTGAGCCTTGCACGGCTTGCAACGGCCAAGGCCGCGTTAAAAAAACCAAGACGCTGGAAGTCAAGATCCCGGCGGGCATCAACGAGGGCATGCGCATCCGCTCTGCCGGCAATGGCGAGCCAGGCACCAATGGCGGCCCAGCGGGCGACCTCTACATCGAGATCCGCATCAAGCAGCACGACATCTTCGAGCGCGATGGTGACGACCTGCACTGCTCGGTGCCCGTGCCCCTGACCAGCGCGGCGCTGGGTGGCTCGATCGAGGTGCCCACCCTGGGCGGCAAGGCCGAAATCGAGATCCCTGAAGGCACGCAGCACGGCAAAACCTTCCGCCTGCGCGGCAAGGGCGTCAAAGGCATCCGCGCCAGCTATCCCGGCGACCTGTACTGCCACATCGTGGTCGAAACGCCCGTCAAGCTCACCGAACACCAGCGCAAGCTGCTCAAAGAGCTGGACGAGTCCTTCAAAAAGGGTGGCGAAAAGCACTCGCCTAACTCGAAGAGCTGGACAGATCGCGTCAAAAACATCTTCAAGTGAGCGGCAAAAGCCCACCAGATGTGAACAAGGCACCTTCGGGTGCCTTTTTCTTTGGATGAAATGGACAGCGCACGCCGATGATTCATGTGCCGGCTTGGCTCAAGTGCGCGGAGTCGCCTGCCGAAAAGAACGTTCATCTGCGACTGCGTCGCTGTCGTGACTGGCTTTTCGGTTCTTACAGCGCACACCAGGCGTTGTCACACGATGTCGTCGTCCAGCGAATGAGTGAAAAAACATGGCCATTGTCACCCCCTACTCCAATCTCACCGCCTTGGTCATCGATGACATGGCCGTGCAGCAAACCACCTTGCGGGGGCACCTGACACTGCTTGGGATCACCAAGACCGAGGCCGTATCGACCGCCGAAGACGCGGTGCGCAACATCAAGGCCAAGCGCTACAACCTGATCCTGTGCGACTACAACCTCAATCAAAAAACCGACGGACAGCAACTCTTTGAGTACCTGCGCGACCAACAACTGCTGCCGCCCGACACCCTGTTTTTCATGATCACAGCCGAGAGCACCTATGCCTCGGTCGCAGCCGCCACAGAGCATCACCCCGATGCCTACCTGCTCAAGCCCATCACGGCCGGTGACCTGGAAGACCGTCTCAAGGCGATGCTCGACAAGCGCGACGCCCTGCTGCCGATCACGCTCAAGCTCAGCAAAGACGACATGCAAGGCGCCATTGAAGAGTGCGACAAGGTCATGGCGGGCAAGAGCCGCTGGTACATGAGCGCCCTGCAATCCAAAGCCCAGGCCTTGCTCAAGCTGGGCAAGCACGAAGACGCCAAGGCCGTGTACCGCGCGGCTCTGGAGTTGCGCAATGACCTTACCTGGGCCCGCTTGGGCTTGGCCCGTGCGTTCAAAGCCGCAGGCCAGCACGAGCAGGCCATCCAGGCTGCACGCGACATCGTCGACACCCGCGAGGGCGAGAAGAACGTGGCCGCATACGACGTGATCGCCGAGTCCATGGAAGCCACCGGCGACCCCGAAGGTGCCATGTGGGTGCTCAAAGAAGCGGCCCAGGTGGTGCCCTCGGCACGCCGCTACCGCATCGTGGGCGAAAGCGCTTACCGCAATGGCGACCTCGACACCGCGAAAGAAGCACTTACAAAGGCCACCAAAGCCAGCAAAGGCTCGGTCGTCGCCAACCCGCAAGACAGCCTGTTGCTCGCGCAGACCCATGTGGACCTGGGGGACGCCGCCGAAGCGTTGAAGGTCCTGGCCGAAGGCGCTGGCAGCTTCAAAACCGCGCCCAGCTTCACCAGCGTGGCGCTGGCCATTCAGGCACAAGCCGAGGTCGCCACAGGTGCCACCGAACAAGCAGCCAAAACCATGGCCCGCGCCCGCGAAACCTTGCGCAAGGGCAAAGCCGACTTCGCCACCATCGCCCTGGCCAAAGCCGAGATCATGACGGGCAACGAAGAGGCCGGCCTCAAGTTGCTGGAAAGCGCCGTCAGCGCCGACCATGAAAACCGCCGCATCAAGCAAATGATCGGCAAAGCGCTGCGCGACACCGGTCACGAAGACAAGATCAAAGCCGTGATCGAGTCGGCCGCAGCGGGCCTGGAAACCAAGGTGTCTGACGCCCGCAAGCTGCTGCGCAACAGCAACATCGACGAGGCCGTGGCCACCATCGAACAAGCCGTGCGCGACTACCCCGAGAACACCGGCGTGCTGCTGCAAGCCACGCAGATCAACTGCATGGCGCTGCGCCTGAAAAAGGACCTCAACGCCGACCGCATCGAGCGGGTGCGCACCTACCTGACGCGCCTCGAAAAACTCATGCCCGCCAACGACCGCGTCATCATGATGAGGCGCTACTTCCGCGAGACCATCGGCATGCTCGAAGCGAGCGCCTTGCAACACTGACGGCAAAGCCAGGCCATGTCCACCCCCCTGGCACTGATCTCACACGATCTCAAGAACGCCTTGGGTGCGCTCGAATCTGAGTTGGGGCACCTCATCGACGAGCCCAGCCCCGTGCTGGCGCAAAAAGCCCACCTGCACTGTGCCGACCTGCGACGCCAGTTCACCCAGTTTCTGATGCTCTACAGCGCAGAGTCGAACGAGTTGCGGGCCTTGTGCGAAGACGAATCGCCAGCCGAAATGCTGGGCTCTTTGGTGCACACATGGAAGCTCAAACTGCTGCACGAGGACAGCCCGCTGCAAATCAGCCTGGCGGGCGATGACTGCCCACCGGCCTTTTGGTACTTTGACCGCCGACTGGTGCAACTGGCCCTGGACGCGGCCATCCACAACGCCGTTCGCTTTGCCAAGCGCCGGATTGAGCTGCGCGTCGTTCAAGAAGGGCCTTGGTTGTGCTGGCGCGTCAGCGACGACGGCGCCGGCCTCGGCAGCGCTGACCCCGGTCGCGCCAACGCCACCGGGCTTGGCACCGCGCTGGCTGACGCGGTGGCAAAGGCCCACCAACTCGGTGGCAGACAAGGTCACGTGACCCTGCTCTCCACCGATGGCAACGGCACGCTTTTTGAGTTGCGTCTGCCCTGAATCAGGGCAATTCAGGCCTTGGGCTTGGCCTTGCGGGCCACCTTGGCAGCAGGCTTGGCCGCGACCTCGCTCACCAGCGCCGTCGGCGACTGTGTGGCGGCCACGCAGTCCACGTAGTAGCGCTTGCCACCACTTGGCAGGTCTTCGGCCACCAAGCCGTGCACGTCGGTGGCAAAGCCGGGGAAGGCGCCGTTGAACTCGCGCGTGAACTTCAAGAAGTCGCAGATCTTCTTGTTGAAGCGCTCGCCGGGCACCAGCAGTGGGATGCCGGGCGGGTAAGGCGTCAGCAAGGCGGTGGTGATGCGGCCTTCCAGCTCGTCGATGTCGACACGCTCTGTCTGGCGGCGCGCGATGTGCGCATAGGCGTCGCTCGGGGTCATCGCGGGTTGCAGGTCTGACAAGTACATCTCGGTCGTCAGGCGCGCGATGTCGCCCTTGGCGTACATCTCATGGATGCTTTGGCAAAGCTCTTGCAGGCCCATGCGTTCGTACTTGGGGTGCTTCTGGCAGAACTCAGGCAGCACGCGCCACATCGGGGCGTTCTTGTCGTAGTCGTCCTTAAACTGCTGCAGCGCGGTCAACATGGTGTTCCAGCGGCCCTTGGTGATGCCGATGGTGAACATGATGAAGAAGCTGTACAGCCCGGTCTTCTCAACCACCACACCGTGCTCGGCCAGGTACTTGGTGACGATGCTGGCGGGGATGCCGGTCTTGGCGAACTTGCCAGACACATCAAGGCCAGGGTTGATGATGGTCGACTTGATCGGGTCGAGCATGTTGAAGCCTTCGGCCAGATTGCCAAAGCCATGCCACTTGTCATTGGCCTTGAGCACCCAGTCTTCGGGCTTGCCGATGTCGTCAGCGGGGATCTTGTCTGGGCCCCAGACCTTGAACCACCAGTCCTTGCCGTATTCCTTGTCGACCTTGCGCATGGCGCGGCGGAAGTCGAGCGCCTCGCGGATGCTCTCTTCCACCAACGCAGTACCGCCCGGAGGCTCCATCATGGCCGCAGCCACGTCGCACGACGCGATGATCGCGTACTGCGGCGATGTCGACGTGTGCATCAGGTAAGCCTCGTTGAAGAGGTTGCGGTCGAGCTTGGTGTTTTGCGAGTCCTGCACGAGCACTTGCGATGCCTGCGAAATGCCCGCGAGCAGCTTGTGGGTCGACTGCGTGGCGTAGACCACGGCCTCCTTAGGCCTCACACGGCCTTTGCCCATGGCGTGGAACTCGCCATAGAACTTGTGGAAGGCGGCGTGCGGCAACCAGGCTTCGTCAAAGTGCAGCGTGTCGATCCAGCCATCGAGCATGCCCTTGATGGTCTCGGTGTTGTAGAGCACACCGTCGTAAGTGCTTTGCGTCAAGGTCATGATGCGTGGCTTGGCGGCCTTTGCGTCAACACCCTTGAGCAATGGGTTAGCCGCGATCTTCTTGCGGATGGTCTCGGCCTTGAACTCGCTTTGCGGGATCGGGCCAATCAAGCCGAAATGGTTGCGCGTGGGCGTGAGAAACACGGGTACCGCACCCGTCATGATGATGCTGTGCAGAATCGACTTGTGGCAGTTGCGGTCAACGACCACGATGTCGCCGGGCGCCACGGTGTGGTGCCACACCATTTTGTTGGACGTGGACGTGCCGTTGGTGACGAAGAAGCAATGGTCGGCATTGAAGATGCGGGCCGCGTTCTTTTCCGACTCATAGATGGGGCCGGTGTGGTCCAACAACTGGCCCAACTCTTCCACGGCGTTGCACACGTCGGCACGCAGCATGTTCTCGCCAAAGAACTGGTGGAACATCTGGCCCACAGGGCTCTTCAAAAACGCCACGCCGCCCGAGTGACCTGGGCAGTGCCATGAGTAAGACCCGTCTTGCGCGTAGTCCATCAGCGCCTTGAAGAACGGGGGGGCCAGCGAGTCGAGGTAGCTCTTGGCTTCGCGGATGATGTGACGCGCCACGAACTCGGGCGTGTCTTCGAACATGTGGATGAAGCCGTGCAGCTCGCGCAGGATGTCGTTGGGGATGTGCTCGGAGGTGCGCGTCTCGCCGTAGAGGTAAATCGGGATTTCGGCGTTTTTGAAGCGGATTTCGCTGACGAAGGCGCGCAATGCCTTCAAAGCCGTGTCGACTTCGGCCTTCGAGCCCGAACCAAACTCCTCGTCGTCGATCGACAAGATGAAGGCACTGGCGCGGCTTTGCTGCTGCGCGAACTGCGACAGGTCGCCATAACTGGTCACGCCCAGGACTTCAAAGCCTTCCTTCTCGATGGCCTCAGCCAGCGCGCGGATGCCCAAACCTGAGGTGTTCTCGGAGCGGAAGTCTTCGTCGATGATGACGATCGGGAAACGGAAACGCAGCATGGCCAAACCCCTCGGTGCGAAATGGCAGAAGATCCAAAAGACCGCGAAGTGTAGGGGCTCGGATACTTCATTTTTTTGACGAAGACCAGATATTTCCCTCACGAAAACGCCAAATAAGCCCGAATGCGCTCAGACGGACGTAAACTAGGGGGACGAGGGGGATCGAGCGATGTACGAATCGACTCTGTGGTGGGTGATCATGGCCTTTTTGGTGAGCCTGGAGCTGTTGACGGGCTCTCTCCACTTCCTGATGCTGGCTGCCGGAGCAGCGGCCGCTGGCGCTGCCGCCTCGATGGGCGTGCCTCAGTCTGAGCAACTCTTGATCGCCGCGGCAACTGGCGGCCTGGCCGTCATGGCGTGGCACCGTCGTTTGCTCAAGCGCGGCGCCATCGACCTCGACAGCTACACCACCGCCGGCCTGAGCCAGCTCGATCTGGGCGAGGAAGTCACCGTCGAGCGTTGGTCGTCGCGTGGCACCGCTCTGGTCAATTACAGAGGCGCCGAATGGGTCGCCCTGCACCACGGGCCCTTTGTGCCCAAAGTGGGCGCACACCGGATCATGGCCATCGAGACCGACCACCTGGTGTTGGAACAGGCCTGAGCGTGAGCGTTGAACTGACCTCTGGCCGCAACGTGTTGGGAGCCCCCCTCAGGGCTTGCTCATTCGACCCGGTCACCGGCTATTTCCGAGACGGCTGCTGCCGCACCCGCGAAGATGACTCCGGCCTGCACGTGGTCTGCGCGCGCGTCACGGCCGATTTCCTGGCCTTTTCAATGCAGCGCGGCAACGACCTGAGCACGCCCCGCCCCGAATGGCGCTTCCAAGGCCTTGAGCCGGGTCAGCGCTGGTGCTTGTGCGCCAACCGTTGGCTGGAGGCTTGGCATGCGGGCGTCGCACCACCGGTGGTGCTGGACAGCACCCACGAAAAAGCGCTGGAAGTGATCCCTTTGAACGTGCTGCAGACCCACGCCTGGCAGGCCGACCGGTCCAGCAGCAACTGAACTGAGGCGCGTCAGTCGTCTGAGTCGGCACCCAGCCCCGGGAACAGCACCGAGGTGTAGCCAAACAGCCTGAAATCGCGCACCCGCATGGGGTAGAGCTTGCCGAACAGGTGATCGCACTCGTGCTGCACCACGCGGGCATGGAAGCCCTCGGCGATGCGGTCTATCGGCTGCCCCATCGGGTCAAAGCCGGTATAGCGGATCCGGGCATGGCGGTGCACCACGCCGCGCAAACCGGGCACCGACAAGCACCCTTCCCAGCCTGCCTCTTCTTGCAGCTCGCCCGCCTCGTTGGGCAGTGGCGTGATCACCGGGTTGATCAACACGGTCTCGGGCACGGCTGGTGCGTCTGGGTAGCGCTGGCTGCGGCCAAAGCCAAACACCACCACCGACAAGTCCACGCCCATTTGCGGCGCGGCCAAGCCCGCCCCTTGCGCGGCGGCCATGGTGTCTTTGAGGTCGGCGATCAGGGCGTGCAACTCGGGCGTGTCAAAGGCCGTCACCGCTTGCGCCACGCGCAGGAGGCGCGGGTCACCCATTTTCAAAATCTCGCGCACGGCCATGGGGCTCTCCGGTCAAACCTCGGTGGATGGGGGGGCTTCGGCAAACGATGCCAGCAGGGCCAACAAACCGGCCTCGTCCACGATGGGCAAGCCCAGGCTTTGGGCTTTTTCAAGTTTGCTGCCGGCCTCGGCGCCCGCCACCACGTAGCTGGTCTTTTTGGACACAGAACCGGCCACCTTACCGCCTTGCGCTTCGATCAGGTCTTTGGCCTCGTCGCGCGACAAGGTGGGCAGCGTGCCGGTCAGCACCAGGGTCTTGCCAGACAAGGGCAGCGCGGCGGCATCGGCGGCAGCCGATGGCTCGTGCTCAGCCCACGTGATGCCAGCGGCGCGCAACTGTTCGACCACCTCGCGGTTGTGGGCTTGGTCGAAAAAGGTGCGGATGCTTTTGGCCACCACGGGGCCCACGTCTCGCACGGCCAGCAACTGGTCTTCGGGCGCGTCCATGATGCGGTCGATGCCGCCAAAGTGCTTGGCCAAATCCTTGGCAGTGGCTTCGCCCACGTGCCGAATGCCCAGGCCAAACAAGAAGCGCGGCAGCGTGGTTTGCTTGCTCTTTTCCAGCGCGGCCAGGATGTTCTGGGCGCTTTTGTCGGCCATGCGGTCCAAGGCGGCCAGCTTCATCAGGCCCAGCTTGTAGAGGTCGGGCAAGGTGCGCACCAGGCCACCGTCCACCAACTGGTCCACCAGCTTGTCGCCCAGACCTTCGACTTCCACCGCGCGGCGTTGGGCAAAGTGCAGCAGTGCCTGTTTGCGCTGTGCCGCACAGAACAGCCCGCCGGTGCAGCGGTGGTTGACCTCTTCGCGCTCGCGCACCACGGTGCTGCCGCAGATCGGGCAATGGCGCGGCATGCGGAAGTTGGGCACATAGGGCGAGCGCGCGGCCAAGGGGTCTGGCCGCATCACGCCCACCACCTCGGGGATCACGTCGCCCGCGCGGCGCACGATGGCCGTGTCACCCACCCGAACGCCCTTGCGGCGCAGCTCAAACAGGTTGTGCAGCGTGGCGTTGGTGACGGTCACACCGCCCACAAACACAGGCTTGAGCCGGGCCACGGGCGTGAGCTTACCGGTACGGCCCACTTGGATGTCGATGCCATCGACCTGCGTGAGCTGCTCTTGCGCGGGGTATTTGTGGGCCACGGCCCAACGCGGCTCGCGGGTGACGAAACCGAGCTGCTCTTGCAGGGCGCGGTTGTTGACTTTGTAGACAACGCCATCGATGTCAAACGGCAGCTGGTCGCGCTTGGCACCCATGGCCTGGTGAAAGGCAACCAGCCCTTGCGGGCCCGATGCGCCTTGCGCCACGGTGCGCTCGGCACAGACCGGCAGGCCCAAAGCGGCCAGGGTGTCCAGCAGACCACTGTGCGTGGGCGGGATGTCCCAGCCCTGCACTTCGCCCAAGCCATAGGCAAAAAAGCTCAAGGGGCGTTGTGCGGCAATGGCAGGGTCGAGCTGGCGCACGGCCCCGGCTGCGGCGTTGCGCGGGTTGACGAAGGTCTTGTCGCCGCGCTCGCGTTGTTGCTCGTTGAGGCGCTCGAAATCATCGCGGCGCATGTAGACCTCACCGCGCACTTCCAGCACGGCGGGCAGGGCATCGCCCTGCCCTTGCAGCTTGAGCGGGATCTGTCCCACGGTGCGGATGTTCTGCGTGACGTCTTCGCCAGTTTCGCCATCGCCTCGCGTGGCCGCTTGCACCAGCACGCCGTGCTCGTAGCGCAGGTTGATGGCCAGGCCATCGAACTTCAGCTCGGCGGCATAGGCCACGGCAGGCGCGTCTTCTGGCAAGGCCAGCTCGCGGCGCACACGGGCATCAAAGGCCTCTGCGCCGGTAGCCTCGGTGTCGGTCTCGGTGCGGATCGACAGCATGGGCACCGCGTGGCGCACCGGGGCGAAGCCATCCAGCACCTGGCCCAGCACGCGCTGGGTGGGCGAGTCGGGTGTGCGCAGGCTGGGGTCGGCGTCTTCCAGGGCTTGCAGCTGCTGGAAGAGGCGGTCGTACTCGGCGTCGGGCACGGTGGGCGCGTCGAGCACGTAGTAGCTGTGGGCCAGTTGGTGCAAGGTGGCGCGCAAGTTGGCCGCCTGCGCGGCGGGGCTGGCGTCGCCCGCGCCAATGGGTTGAGGCTCGTCGCTGAAGAAATCGTTTTGAGACATGCTGCGGGCTGCCGGTTTGCCGAAGGCTGTGGTCAGCTGAACAAGCGACGGGTCGATGGCGCACCTGCAGCCAAATCTCGCGCCGCCAGGGATTCATACAGCTTGGCCAACTCGCCACCAATGGCTTCAAACGCCGCTGCGGTGAACAGCTGCCCTTGGTCGTCGGCCATGTGGGCGTCCATGCTCAACGACAGCGCCTCGCCAGCCGCACACCAAGCTTGGTAAGGCGAGTGTTCGATGGCGGTCTGGGGCACGTCAAAAGCCAGCACCAGCTCGCGCAGGGTGGCCTGCTCGGGGTCTTCGGCAAAGGCGGCTTGGGCGTCAAAGTGCAAGGTCAGCACGGGCGGCGCGCCCTCTTCGGTCGAAGGCAACACCAAGCGGCCCGGCATGGCGCCAGGGATGAAGCCGTGGCGTGCGGCCTGCTGCTGCACATAGCCCACCGACCAGGCGCTGCCACGGGCGTGCAAGCGCAAAGCGAGCTGTGCATCGTGGGTGCTGGCAAATGCGTCGATTTCGCGAGCGCGCGCGACCACGTCCAACATGTCGGGAAACTCGGCCGAGGCGCCCAGGGCATCGGCCATGGCCTGGATTTTTTGCACGAACTCGGAGTACTCGATTTCGTTGAGGCCGCCGGTGCGATTGGCCATGAGCACGCCGGCTTGCAGCTCGGTGTAGGTCACGCCGAGCTGAGGCTGCTCCCACTCGGCCAGGTCGCTGCGTAGGCCTTCGATCAGCACGCTCTTGCTGCCCGCACGGCGCGAGGGCGGCAAGTGCAGCTGGATGTGATCGCCGCTCATGGGGGCGTCCAGCGTCAACGTTGCAATGGCATCGACCAGCGCGTCCAGACGCGCACCGCCCCGTTTGAGCGGGGGCACGCCAGGGGCGCTTGAGGCATCACGCTCAAAGGCCGGGCCGTCCATGGGCTGGGTGGGCAAGGCGTCCAGCGGGCTGCCCGTTGGCGTCGCAGCAGCTTGGCTGTCAATGGGCTCCAGCGCCGCGCGCTTGGGCGCACGCGCGGCGGCACGGCGGGCCGTCCAGGCGCCATGGGCCACCACGGCGGCCAAGACCACGCCGCCCAAAATGGCCAGGTACATTGTCAAAGAATGGTTCATGTCTCGTCAGTCCTCAAGCGGTTTGGGCCATGCCCAGTGCCGCTTCCATGTCCACCGCCACGATGCGGGACACGCCTTGTTCGTGCATGGTCACCCCCACCAACTGCTCGGCCATTTCCATGGCGATCTTGTTGTGAGAGATGAACAGGAATTGGGTGCCGCTGGACATCGACTTGACCAAGCGCGCATAGCGCTCGGTGTTGGCGTCGTCCAGGGGCGCGTCGACCTCGTCCAGCAAACAGAACGGGGCCGGGTTGAGCTGGAAGATGGCAAAGACCAGCGCGATGGCGGTCAGGGCCTTCTCGCC
>CANCFV010000061.1 GCA_947377275.1 Burkholderiales bacterium
CCACCTTCTTGGCGTCGCCGAACACCATCATGGTCTTGTCCATGTAGAACAGCTCGTTGTCCAGACCGGCATAACCGCTGGCCATGGAGCGCTTGTTCACGATCACGGTCTTGGCCTTGTAGGCTTCCAGGATGGGCATGCCGTAGATCGGGCTGCCCTTCACATGGGCCGCGGGGTTCACCACGTCGTTGGCGCCCAGGATGATGGCCACGTCGGCCTGGCCGAACTCGCCGTTGATGTCTTCCATCTCGTGCACCTGGTCGTAGGGCACTTCGGCTTCGGCCAGCAGCACGTTCATGTGGCCAGGCATGCGGCCCGCCACCGGGTGGATGGCGTACTTGACGTTGATGCCCTTCTCGGTGAGCTTGGCGGCCAGTTCCTTCACGGCATGCTGCGCGCGCGCCACGGCCAGGCCGTAGCCGGGCACGATGATCACGGTCTCGGCGTTGCCCAGCACGAAGGCGGCGTCGTCGGCCGAGCCGCTCTTGACCGGGCGCTGCGCTTGCGCACCAGCCACCGCGGCCGGGCCAGCCTCACCACCGAAGCCACCCAGGATCACGTTGAAGAACGAGCGGTTCATGGCCTTGCACATGATGTAGCTCAGGATCGCGCCCGAGCTGCCCACCAGCGAGCCGGCAATGATCAGCATCGAGTTGTTCAGCGAGAAGCCGATGCCGGCCGCCGCCCAACCCGAATAGCTGTTGAGCATCGACACCACCACGGGCATGTCGGCGCCACCGATGGGGATGATGATCAGCACGCCCAGCACGAAGCTCAGGGCCACCAGGCCCATGAAGGCCTCGAAGCTCTGGGTGGCCATGAACAGGCCGATCAGGGCCACGGCGCCCAGGCCCAGCACCAGGTTGAGCTGGTGCTGGCCGGGGAAGTTCACCGGCGCGCCCTGGAACAGGCGGAACTTGTACTTGCCGCTCAGCTTGCCGAAGGCGATCACCGAGCCCGAGAAGGTGATGGCGCCGATGGCGGCGCCCAGGGCCACTTCCAGCCTGTTACCCGTGGGGATGGGCTGGCCTTGCTGCACCTCTTGCAGCAGGGCCCAGGGCTCGGCCACCACGGCGATGGCGATGAACACCGCGGCCAGGCCGATCATGCTGTGCATGAAGGCCACCAGCTCGGGCATCTTGGTCATCTCGACGCGCTTGGCCATGATGGAGCCGGCGGCGCCGCCCACCACCAAAGCGCCCAGCACATAGGCCAGGCCTTCGCCAAAGGCCACGTGCAGGTGCTCGGCCTGGCCCTGGATGAGGCCAACCGTGGTGAGCACAGCGATGGTCATGCCGACCATGCCGAAGAAGTTGCCGCGGATGGAGGTGGTCGGATGGCTCAGGCCTTTGAGGGCCTGGATGAAGCAGACCGACGCGAACAGGTACAGCAGTGCAATCAGATTCAAGCTCATTTACTTGGCCCCCGCCTTCTTTTCCTTCTTCTTGAACATCTCCAGCATCCGGCGCGTGACCAGGAAGCCGCCGAAGACGTTCACCGCGGCCAGCGCCACGGCCAGCACGCCCATGGTCTTGCCCAGCGGCGTGACGGTGAGTGCGGCCGCCAGCATGGCGCCCACGATGACGATGGCCGACACCGCATTGGTCACGGCCATCAGGGGGGTGTGCAGCGCGGGCGTCACCGTCCAGACCACGTGGTAGCCCACATAGATGGCCAGCACGAAGATGCTGAGGTTGATGACGATGTGGCTGACGGGCTCAAGGGCTTCCATCGCGGTCTCCTGGATGCGTGAATCAGAAACTGATCAGAACTTGCGGATTTCTTTGATCTGGTTGCCCTCGTCGAGCAACACGACCTTGGGCTTGTAGGCAGCCACTTCGGCGTCGCTCATCGGGGCATAGGTGCAGATGATGAGCAGGTCGCCCACATGCGCCTTGCGCGCCGCAGCGCCGTTGAGCGAGATCACACCCGAACCCCGAGGGGCCTTGATGACGTAGGTGGAAAAGCGCTCGCCGTTGTTGATGTTGTAGAGCTCGATGTACTCGAACTCTTTCATGTCGGCGGCATCCAGCAGGTCTTCATCGATCCCGCAAGAGCCTTCGTAGTTCAGGTCAGCCTCGGTGACCGTGGCACGGTGCAGCTTGGCACGCAGCATGACGCGTTGCATATCTTGTCTCCTGGCTGGCGCGGTACTTCAGGCGCGCAGCAGTTGGCCGTCTCGGCTCATCAAGCAGGCCTTGACGATGTCGTCTTCAAGGTCGATGTGGAACTGGGCTTCCTTGTTGAAGACCAGCTTGAGGAAATCCAGCACGTTGCGGGCGTACAGCGACGACGAGTCAGCGGCCACCAGGGCCGGCAGGTTGGTCTCGCCCACCAGGGTCACGCCATGCTTGACCACGGTCTGGCCGGCTTCGGTCAGCGGGCAGTTGCCGCCAGCCGGTGCGGCCAGGTCGACGATGACCGAGCCGGGCTTCATGGACTTGACCATCTCTTCCGTCACCAGCACGGGCGCGGCGCGGCCGGGGATCAGGGCGGTGGTGATGACGATGTCGGCAGCGGCCACGCGCTTGGCGACTTCCGCCTTCTGGCGGTCCAGCCAGCTTTGCGGCATGGGGCGGGCGTAACCGCCCACGCCTTCGGCAGCTTCCTTCTCTTCGGCCGTTTCATACGGCACGTCGATGAACTTGGCACCCAGGGATTCAACCTGCTCTTTCACCGAAGGGCGCACATCGGACGCCTCGATGACGGCACCCAGGCGCTTGGCCGTGGCAATGGCCTGCAGACCGGCCACGCCCACGCCCAGGATCACCACGCGGGCGGCCTTGATGGTGCCGGCAGCCGTCATCAGCATGGGAAAGAGGCGCTGGTACTTGTCGGCGGCGATCATCACGGCCTTGTAGCCGGCGATGTTGGCTTGGGATGACAGCACGTCCATGCTCTGGGCACGGGTGGTGCGGGGCGCGGCTTCCAGGGCGAAGCTGGTGAGCTTGGCGTCCGCCAATGACTGCAGGCCAGCCTTGTCATGCGGGTTGAGCATGCCCACCAGCACAGCGCCAGGTTTCATCAGCGCGAGCTCATTGGGGAAAGGGCTGCGCACCTTGAGCACCATGTCGGCGCCCAAGGCGCCAGCCACGTCGGTGATCTCGGCACCGGCGGCCACATAGGCTTCGTCCGTCACACTGGCCACGATGCCTGCACCCGACTGCACGCGCAGGGTGTGGCCTTGGGCCTTGAGTTTCTTGACGGTCTCCGGGGTCGCGGCGACGCGGGTCTCGCCCACGAGGGTCTCCAGGGGGACGCCAATCAGCATGTGTGTCTCCTAATTCGGTCTTGGCATGAGGGCCAAACCCGCCAGCATACACAAAGATCTGTGAGAAACACCCTTTTGCGGTCGGGCAAAGCCAGCCCCGAGGCCCCACCCCCCTCAAACTGATGTGCGGCGTTGTCAAAATCGCCCCGCCCCGCACACACGGGGCTTTGGCCGACCACCTTGCTTTCACAAATGCTGCAGGCGTCACAGCATTCGCGGATAATGCTGGGTTCATGAAATCCGTTCAGACCGTGCTGCAGTCCGACGACCTCGGATCCGCCCCTTCCCCTGCCTCCAGTGCTGTGTCCGGTGCTGCGCCAGATGCCGTGTCCAACGCACCGGCAGGAGCGTCGGCGTCTCCAGGTGGGGCCGGCGCACCGCCTGCGCAGCACCCGGTGCGCTGGAAGCCCAACGTCACGGTCGCGGCGGTCATCGAACGCGACGGCCTGTTCCTGCTGGTTGAAGAAGAAACCTCGGACGGCCTGCTGCTCAACAACCCGGCCGGCCACCTGGACCCGGGCGAATCGCCCTTGCAGGCCGTGATCCGCGAAACCCTGGAAGAAACCGCCTGCGGCTTCACGCCCACGGGCTTCCTGGGCATGTACATGTCGCGCTTTCGGCGCACCCGCACCGGCGAAGACACCACCTACCTGCGCCTGGCCTTTGTGGGCGACGTGGGTGAGGCCGACCCGGCGCTGGCGCTGGACGAAGGCATCGTGCGCACCGTGTGGATGACGGCCGACGAGATCCGTGCCTGCCCCGAGCGCCACCGCAGCCCGCTGGTGGTGGAGTGCCTGGAGAGCTACCTGGCCGGCCAGCGCTTCCCGCTGGACATCGTCACGGTGCACGAAAGCCTGTACATCGCGCCGGCTTACACCCGCGCGGCATGACCTTCCCCCTGCCCCGAGCCGACCGCCCGCAGCGCGTGGTGGTGGGCCTCAGCGGTGGCGTCGATTCCGCCGTGTCGGCCTGGCTCTTGAAGCAGCAAGGCCACGAGGTCATCGGCATCTTCATGAAGAACTGGGAAGACGACGACGACAGCGAGTACTGCTCGTCGCGGCAAGACTTCCTGGACGCCGCCAGCGTGGCCGACGTGCTGGGCATCGAGATCGAACACGTCAACTTCGCCGCCGACTACAAAGACCGCGTCTTTGCCGAGTTCCTGCGCGAATACCAGGCCGGGCGCACGCCCAACCCCGACGTGCTGTGCAACGCCGAGATCAAGTTCAAGGCCTTCTTGGACCACGCCATGCGCCTGGGCGCCGAAAAAATCGCCACCGGGCACTACGCCCGGGTGCGCGAGGTCGGGCCTCAGGGCGAGCTGGGCGACCAAGGCCAGTTCCAGCTGCTCAAAGGCCTGGACCCCTTGAAGGACCAGAGCTACTTTTTGCACCGCCTGAACCAGGCGCAGCTGAGCAAGACCTTGTTCCCCGTGGGCGAGCTCCCCAAGACCGAGGTGCGGCGCATCGCGGCCGAGATCAACTTGCCCAATGCCAAGAAGAAGGACTCGACCGGCATCTGCTTCATCGGCGAGCGCCCTTTCCGCGAGTTCCTCAACCGCTACCTGAGCAACTCACCCGGACCGATCAAAGACGACCGCGGTCGCAAGCTGGGCGAGCACGTGGGCTTGAGCTTTTACACGCTGGGCCAGCGCAAGGGCATTGGCATCGGTGGCGTCAAAGAAAAAGGCGCCCCACGCGGTGCCGGTGAGCACGAGCCCTGGTTCGTCGCCCGCAAAGACATGTCCACCAACACGCTCTACATCGTGCAGGGCCACGAGCACCCCTGGTTGCAGCAACACAGCCTGGTCGCCCAAGACCTGAGCTGGGTGGCCGGACACGGCCCTGCCGTGGGCAGTGAAGGCGTGGGCGCCAAGTCGCGCTACCGCCAGGCGGACTCGGCCTGCGAGGTCACGGCCAGCAGCGCCAGCGAGGTGGCTTTGCACTTTGCGCAGCCGCAGTTCGCCGTCACACCGGGCCAGTCTGCCGTGCTGTACCAGGGCGATGTGTGCCTGGGCGGCGGCGTGATCCACAGCGCGACCTGAGGCCAGGGCTCAGGCCTTGAGCTGGCCGGCCACGAACTCCCAGTTCACGAGCTTGTCGAGCACCGCATTGACGTAATCGGCACGGCGGTTTTGGTAGTCCAGGTAGTAGGCGTGCTCCCACACGTCGATGGCCAGCAAGGGCTTGAGCCCGGCGGTCATGGGGTTGTCGCCGCCGGTTGACTTGACCACCTTGAGGCGGTCGCCGTCTTGCACCAGCCAGGCCCAGCCACTGCCGAACTGCCCCAGGGACGCGGCCAACAGGTCCTTCTTGAGTTGCGCCACCGAGCCAAAGCTGTCCTTGACCTTGTTCATCAAGGCCGCAGGCGGCTCGCCACCGCCTTGCGCTTTGAGCCCTTGCCAAAAGAAGGTGTGGTTCCAGACCTGGGCCGCGTTGTTGAACACGGCTTGCTGGTCCGGCCTGCCCGATGTGGCCAAGATGAGCTTGTCCAGCGGCAAGGCCGCTTGCTCGGTACCTGCCAGCAGCTTGTTCAGGTTGTCGACATAGGCCTTGTGGTGCTTGCCATGGTGGTAGCCCAAGGTGGTGGCCGACATGACCGGATCCAAAGCATTGTCGGCAAAGGGCAGCGGCGGCAGCACATGGGGGCCCGGGGCCGCTGACGACGGCGGCGACACGGTTTGTGCACGCAGCCATGGCGTGCTGAGCGCACCCACTGCAGCGCATGCGGCTTGCAGCACCGCGCGACGCGGGTGCATGACCTGGGGCTCAGAACGTGAGTGCTCAAACATGGGTGCCATCCTTTCGTCAAGGTCCAACCGGAAACCAACAGCTTAGGCACGTTGCCAGCCCGGCACAATGGGGTGTGCCTTTGCATCCCACGTTTGAAGTCCGCATGACTGCCTGCCCCCTGCCCATCGTCGTCCTCGACACCAACGCGCTGCTCGACTGGCGCGTTTTCAAAGACCCCGCTGCGCATCCGGTGGCGCGCGCGCTGGAGGCCGGGCAGCTGCGCTGGCTGGCCAGCCCATCGATGGAAAAAGAGTGGCACCAGGTGTGGCCGCGCAGCGTGTTCAAGCGCTGGCAGCCCGACCCCATGCTGACGCTGACCGTGTTCAAGCACGCCGAGTTCGTGGACGAACCTCCGCGCTGCGCGCTGCGCTGCAAAGACCCGGACGACCAGGTCTTCATCGACCTGGCCATGCACGTGGGCGCCACCTGGCTGTTCAGCAAAGACGCGGCCTTGCTCAAGCTGGCGCGCCGCGCGCGGCTCTACAAGGGCGTGCGGGTGCTGAGCCTGAAGACCTGGGCAGACACTTTGGGCGCGCCGCTGCGCCCTGCGGAGGCTTGATCCATGCGACACACACGCCCCCTGTGGATGGCCGGTGCCACGGCCTGCTTGGTCTTGAGCGCCTGCGCCAGCTGGCTGGGCCCGCGCACGGTCGAGATCTCGCGCGAGGAACTGCAAGCCAAGCTGAGCAAGCCCTTCCCGACCACGCAGCGCGTGATGAACGTGCTCGAAATCAGCGCCCAAGCGCCCACCTTGAGCCTGCTGCCCGAGAGCAACCGCGTGGCCACGCGCATGGCCCTGAGCGCGCAAGACAGCCTCATGGGGCAGAGCTACCAAGGCAGCGTGGCCCTGAGCTTTGGCCTGCGCTACGAGCCCAAAGACCTGAGCATCCGCCTCACACAGGTCAAGCTCGACGAGGTGCAGATCGACGGCCTGCCCGGCATTTACCAGCGCTCTTTGACGCGACTGGCCGCATCGATTGCCGAAGCGCGCTTGCAAGACTTCGCGGTGCACCACTTCAAGCCCGAAGACCTCAGCAAGGCGGACCGAATGGGCTACGAGGTGGGCGAGATCCGGGTCACGGCCACAGGGCTGGCCATTGCCTTGCAGCCCCGCAAGGACGTGGCAAAGTGACGTAAACGTCATCACGTGACATCTTTTGTCGCAGATTCACGCGCCAGGCATCCGGACTTGTGGACAATGCAATCTGCGCGTTTCCACTTCAGCACCATCACGCACCATGAGCATTTTTTCCGGTGACGACCGCCACGTTTGGGCCGACGCTTTCATCGCGGGCATCCCCTACGCAGCCGCATCTGGCATGCAGTTGGTGGCCACCGGCCCGGGGCACGCCAGCCTGCTGCTGCCCGCACGCGGCACCTGGACGGGCGATGCCGAGCGCAAGCTGATCCACCCCGGTTGCCTGAGCGTGCTGGCCGACACCGCCTGTGGCTTGGCCGTGCTCTGCGCCCTCGACGAGATGGAGCCTTTCGCCACGCTGGACTTGCGCATGGACTACCTGCGCCCCGCGGTGGCCGATACCGACCTGATCTGCAAGGCCGAGTGCCACCGCCTGTCGCGCAGCGTGGCCTTCGTGCGGGGCGAGCTGTTCCAGCCGGGTCAAAGCGAGCCAGTCGCCATGGTCAGCGCCACCTTCATGCGCGCCACGGCCAACACACGCCGCAAAGACACGGACGCAGCGGGTGCGGCTGCGCAGGCGTCCAACAAGGCCACCACGCCGCGCGCCCAACCCACGCCGGCCCAGGCGGCGTCCAGCCTGATGTCGCCGGCCAGCATCGAGCCCAGCCACGTCTTCGTGAGCCAGCCCGCTGCCCTGCCCGAGACACTGGCTTTGCCGGTGGGCCGCTCGCCTTATGTGGACTTCTTGAACGTGCACCAGCAGCCGCAAATCGAGGCGGGGCCGGTGTTTCGCATGCCTTTCAAGCACGAGCTGATCGGCAACCCCATGCTGCCCGCGCTGCACGGCGGGGTGCTGGCAGGCTTTGGTGAAACGGCCATGATCCTGCACCTGGTCGCCACCAACCCGGGCATCGGCGGCGTGCCGCGCGGCGTGGACTTCGCCATTGCCTACCTGCGATCGGCCAAGCCGGTCGACACCTTTGTGCAAGGCACCACGGTGCGCCAAGGCAACCGCGTGGCGCTGGTGCAGGTCTCGATCTGGCAAGACGACCCGCAGCGGCCCGTGGCCCATGCGCGCGGCCACTTCTTGATGCCGCGCGAAGAAACTCAGGCCTGAGCGCCCAACAAGTCTCAGGCTTGGTGCGCCGGGCCGCGCTCGACCAGCCAAGCACCGATGCGGGCCATCTGCGTGGCATGGTCAACTTGGGGCGTCCAGCCCAATGAGTGGGCACGGTCCAGCGGAAAGCGGCTGTCCCAGGCGATCAGGTTGAGCGCCTCGGTGGTGACCGGTGGGCGGCGCTTGGGCCACAGGCGCTTGAACACGGGCTCGCTGAGCCAAGCACCGACATACGCCAGCCAGCGCGGCAAAGACTTGGGTGGACTGGTGCCCAGCAAACGCGCCAGGTCGTTGAAGTAATCGCGCCAGGTCACCGCCAAGCCGTCATGCACATGGAAGGCCTGGCCCCAGGCCTGCGGGTGCATGGCGGCGTGCACCATGAAGTCGGCCACGTTGTCGACACCCGCCAAGGCGGCATTGCCGCGCCCACCGCCAATGAGGGCGGGCAACCCTTGCCGCAAGGCCTCGGCCGCGTCGATCACCCAAGGGCCGGAGCCGGGCCCGATGATGTTGGCGGGCCGGACCACACACACCTGCAAGCCCTTGTCCATGTGCTGCCTGGCCAGCGCCTCTTGGCCCTGCTTGGCGCGGCCATAAGGGCCTTGGCCACGGCCTGGCACCACGTCCTCAGGGCAAGGGCCGCGCTGGATGGCATCGCCATAGGCGCAGATGCTGGTGACCAGCATGACGGCGGCCCCCGCCCGGCGTGCGGCATCAAAGATGTGGGCGGTGCCGCCGACGGTGACACGCTGGTGGTCTTCGTCGCGACCGGCATCGCCCACCAAGGCGGCCAGGTGAAAGCACCATTGGCAACCCTGCATGGCGCGGGTCACATCAAGCACTTTGGTGATGTCGCCGCGGAGCACTTCAATGCGCTGGCCCCACAGGATGCGCCACTCGTCCGGCACAGCCTCATGGGGCAAGGCCAGCACGACCACGCTGGAGGCGGTGCGCGCCATGAGTTGCGCCACCAGCACGCGTCCCAAAAAGCCTGCACCGCCGGTGACGAGGATGCGGTCTTTGGCGGAGGGGTCGAGCACGCGCGGTGTGCCTGGTTGCGTCACGCTCATCGCACCGACCTCTGAGGGGCAGTGAGGGTTTCGCGGCTTACCGCGCGGCCAAAGTGGGCCTCGCCAAAAAGGTAGCTCACCGGCTCACCAGGGAAGAGCCAGTAAGGCGTTCGTTCGCTGGACGAAGCGCAATTGGGGTAGTCGGGGTTCGCCGAGGGGCCGGCCAGCGTCTTCTCCAACACCATCGAGATGTATTGGTCATTGCTGCCCTCCAGCGTGTTGCCATTGAGGATGACCTCTTTGCCGGTCGACAAGGCATGCCGGCGGATGGCGTTGACGCGCGAATGTTGAGGCTCATACGCATCCACACCCACGCCGTTTTCGCTGGTGACCCGGATGCCATCTGGCACGCGCGCAGCCAGCGAGTGGTTGCCTTCGGTGTGACCTGGCGTGTGGACAAGGGCCACGCCGGGGCCCAGGCTCAAGCTGTCCTCGAAGGTGATCACGCGGTCGGCCGCGATGCCGGCGATGCCCTGTGGGCAGTACCACTCGGCTTGCAGTGGCAACAAAGACAAGGTCGAGGCCCACTCCTGGCGGTGCACCAGGAGCTTGGCGTTCGGGAAGTAAGGCTTGGGTCCGGCCAGCCAGCGGCGCACGTCTTGGGTGTGCAGGTGGTCGTAGCTGATGTAGTCGATGTCTTCAGGGCGCAAGCCGCAGGTGCTCAACACGCTCTCGACGGTGTTGTACTGAGGCGCGACGATGGGCTGCACCCACTTGGGTGCACGCTCGGCCAAGCGCTTGAAGAAGGGCGTCTCGCGGTTGGCGTCGTGGTCGGTGGGGGACATCAACAAGGTGCGGCGCACGCCGTCGTGGTCCAGGTACTGCACGACGAAGATGCGGTTGAGCAGGTGCACCAGCGGGAACTTGAAACCCCGGTCGGCGAACACGCCTGAGTAGGCGTAGTACGTGGGGTAAGGCGCGCGGATCAGGTCGAAGCTGCGCCAGCAAAGCACCTCGGGCTCGTCCAGCATGCGCTCGCGCAGGGCCAGGGCGCGGCGGCGCACTTCGCGCAGGCGGTCTTGTGGGGCAGCTGCGTCGCGGGCCCCGTTGAAATCAAGGAGCGCGCGCATCCCTGCCAGGTCAGGCGTTGTCATCATGCAAAGTTCCTTAGAAAGTAGATGGAGCGGCGGTGGGGCGCTCAATAACCCGCCATGCGGGCGGTGACCCAGCGGTTCATGAAATCGGGAGAGAGCTTGGACAGCAAGGCAAACAGCTTGGTTTGCCAGCCCACCATCGAATGCACGGGCAGGCCGGCCGCGCGCGCCGTGGCCAGGCGCCAGACGGTGGCGGCCACATCGTCTGGCCCCAGGCGCACGCCGAGCAACTTCACGGTCTTCATGCGACTGACCTCGTTGGTGACCATGGCCGTGTTGACGAACAGGGGCAGCACGTCGACCACGCGGATGCCATGGCGCTGCCACTCGATGTCGAGCGCCTCGGTGAGGCTGCGCACGGCCGCCTTGGTGGCCGAGTAAGTGCCCAGCTCAGGCTGGCCGTACAGGGCAGAGGCCGAGCACATGTTGATCACGCGGCTGCCGGGCGTTTGACTCAGCAGCGCAAAGGCGGTGTGACAGCCAATGACCAGGCCTTTGAGGTTGATGTCGATGAGGCGCAGGTGCCGCTGCAGATCGGCCTCCTCAAAGGGGCTGGTGACCGCGATGCCCGCGTTGTTGAACAGCACGTCAAGCCGCCCCCCGGTAGCGGTTGAAAACGTGGCCAAAGCCGCACGCCAGTCATCGGGCGAGCTCACGTCCAATCGGACCGCCACGCAACGCTCGGCGCCCCAACGCGCCTGCAGCGCCTGCACGCCGGCCTCGTCCACATCGAACAGACCCACGAACCAGCCAGCTTGCACAAAGCGCTCGGCCACCGCGCGGCCAATGCCTGCGGCCGCGCCGGTGATGAAGATGCTGGGAAGAGGGGCGTTGGTGCTCATGAAGGTGCGGAAGGTGCGGGGGCGTTGGGTGGCAAGGGGCGAAGAGCTTGCGTGTGAGCTTAGGCCGGGTGGGGATCACCCGTCTTGACCAAAGCGTCCGAGAATTTGACAATTTCGTCCATGCCCATGTTGTCGACCGCCTTCATGCGCCCTGCGGCCTTGCCCGCTCGCCTGTACCAACGCGATGTGGTGCAAGGCATGGTGCCCTTGACCCTGGTGCGCGTGCTGCGCCAGCACCTGGCCGCGCAGGGGTTGCCGCCCGAAGCGGTGCTGCCCCCCGACTTGCTCAAAGACGACGCCGACCCGCTGGGCCGCATCGCCGCCGAAACCTACTGCGAGCTGCTGATCCGAGCGGCCGAGCGGCTGCAAGACCCCTTGCTGGGCCTGCACCTGGGCCAAAGCATGCAGCCCACGCACCTGGGCGCCTTGGGCTATGTGCTGCTGGCCTGCGACAACCTGGGCGCCTGCTTGATGCGCATCCAGCGCTATCACCGCCTGGTGCACGACATCAACCCCATCCACCACGAGGTGCAGGGCGACCAGTTGTCGATGCAATGGGGCATTTCGCGTGGCAAACCCGGCGCCTTGTTCGACGAGGCCGGTCTGGCCAGCATCGTTCAGTTCGCGCGCAACGTCAGCGGCCAACAGCTGATGCTGACCTTGGTGGACTTTGTGAACCCGCCTCCCGTGGACGTGCGCCCCTACAGCGCCTACTTTGGCTGCCCGGTTCGCTTTGGTCAGCCCATGACGCGCCTGGTCATGCCGGTGAGCTGTTTGTCGGCCCCCTTGCGCCAGCCCGATCCCACCTTGCGTCAGCTGCTGGAAGACCAGGTGGACGCGGTGATGCGCCAGTTGCCCCAGGGCGATGACCTGACCGAGACCACGCGCCGCGTGATCGCCCACCTCGCCCCCCACGGCATGCCCGAACTGGCGCAGGTGGCCCAAGAGATGCGCCTGTCACCGCGCGTGTTTTACCGGCGCCTGGCCCAAGCCGGCGTGAACTTCCGCGAACTGCGCGAAGCCACGCTGCTGCAGGTGGCCGAACTGCACCTGAGCGACGCCCGCCTGACGCTGGCCGAGGTCGCCGCGCTGCTGGGCTACACCGAGCAAAGCGCGTTTTCACGCGCCTTCAAGCGCTGGCGCGGCCTGTCTCCGCTGCAATGGCGCCAGCAACGCAGCGCCACCGTGTCAGCTTCACTGTGAGCGGCTGAGCTCGCTGTGGTGAAAGCCTTGTGCGGCGGCCTGGGCCTGGCTCGCAAACCAGTCGGACACGGCCTGGCGCTGGGCCGCCGTGTAGTGCAAGCCCAGCTTGGAGCGGCGCCACAGCACGTCGTCGGCCGTGAGCGCCCACTCGTGTCGCTTGAGGTAGAACAGCTCGGCCTCGTAGAGGTCGGGCGCCACCTCCTGCCCCAGGTCGGCGCGCGAGGTCACCCCATCGAGCAGGCGCAACACGCGGCCGCCGTAGGCGCGGCTCCAGCGCTTGACCAGGCCCAGGTCCATCCACGGGTGGCGCTTGCGCAAGCGGGTCTGGAACTCGGCGATGTCCAGCACCGGGTTGACCGGCTCGTCGATCAGGTCGGTGAGCTGGCCACCGGGCAGCAAGGCATCGCCCGTCCAGCGGTGGCGCTGCTCGCCCAGCAACTCGCCCACCTGGTCGGCCGCCTGCTCTGAGAGCAAACGGAAGGTGGTGAGCTTGCCGCCCCACACCGTCAACCAGGGCGCAGGCCGGTTTTGCGACTGCAGCAGGTAATCGCGCGTGACGGCGGCGGCGTTGCCACTGTCGTCGTCCAGCAAAGGGCGCACGCCGGCGTAAGACCAGACCACGTCACCGGGGTGAATGGCGCGCTTGAGGTAACGGCTCAGCTCGGTGCACAGGTAGTGCACCTCTTCGGGCTCGATGGCCGCGGCACCGGGCGCACCGTGGTGCTCGACATCGGTGGTGCCGATCAAGGTGAAGTCGCGCTCGTAGGGGATGGCGAAGATGATGCGCCGGTCTTGTCCCTGGAAGATGTAGGCATGGTCGTGGTTGAACAGCTTGCGCACCACGATGTGGCTGCCCTTGACCAGGCGCAAGCGGCCCGACGCCGGCGCACCGCCCTTGCCCCGGCCACCCGCACCCGCTGGCACGTGCATCACTTGGCGCAGCATCTGCTCGGCCCAGGGGCCCGCGGCGTTGACCACCGCCCGCGCCTGCACCGTCACCTTGGTCGTGGCTTGGCCCGTGAGCGCATCGCGCCGCGCCAGCACCGCGCGCCAACCGCCGGCATAGGGCTCCACCTGCTCGCAGCGCGTGCGCGTCAAGATGTGGGCGCCTTGCTCGGCCGCGTCCAGCGCGCACAGGGCCACGAGGCGGGCGTCGTCCACCCAGCCGTCTGAATACACAAAGCCCTTGGTCCAGGTGGACTTGAGCGGCTCGCCCAAGGGGCTCTTGCCCAAGGCCAGCGACTCGCAGCCGGGCAAAAACTCGCGCCGGGCCAGGTGGTCGTACAGCCACAAGCCCAGCCGGATCATCCAGGCCGGGCGCATGCTGGCATCGTGCGGCAGCACAAAGCGCAGGGGCCACATGATGTGCGGGGCCGAACGCAGCAGCACCTCGCGCTCTTGCAAGGCCTTGCGCACCAGCCCAAACTCACGGTACTCAAGGTAGCGCAGCCCACCATGGATCAACTTGGTCGAGGCCGACGAGGTGTGGCTGGCCAGGTCGTCTTGCTCGCACAGCACCACGCGCCAACCGCGCCCGGCCAGGTCACGCGCAATGCCCACCCCATTGATGCCGCCACCCACCACCAGCACGTCACAGTGGTGGTCGACTTCGGTGGGCAGATCGGACGGGGACTGGGGGGGGCTCGCAGACGGCATTCACGCTCCTGGGTTGACGCAAGCTTGTTTTACGTCATCTCCGCCAACTGGACAAGCGCGTTTGCATTCTTTCATGTTTGTTTGTTTTCGTATAGCCTGTCAAAGCGACCAAAAAAACACAAAAACGAGCAAGGACAAACCCGATCATGAGCCAAGACGCCACCTGGAGCCCCAATCCCCGCCAGCAAGCGCTGCTCGAAGAGGTGCGCGCGCGTGGCGCGGTGTCGGTCGAGCGCCTGGCACTTCGCCTGAACGTGACCATGCAGACGGTGCGCCGCGACGTGCAACGCCTGGCCGACGCCGGCCTGCTGCTGCGCTTCCACGGCGGCGTGAGCTTGCCGCGCGAAACCCCGCTGTCGGGCGCCTGGAAAGAGCGCCAAGCCCTGCGCGCCGACGCCAAGGCGCGCATCGCCCGGTCGGTGGCCGCCGCCATCCCCGATGGCAGCACGCTGATGATGGGCATCGGCACCACCGTCGAAGCCGTGGCCCGCGAGCTGCTGAAAAAACAAGGCCTGTGCGTGATCACCCACAACCTGCACGTGGCGGGTCTGCTCAGCGAACACAGCAACTGCAAAGTGCATGTGGCCGGCGGCATGCTGCGCGCCCGCGACAGCGCTTTGGAGGGCGACAGCACCGTGGCCTTCCTCAAGCAGTTCAAGGTCGATGTCAGCATCATCAGCACCCTGGGCATCGACACCGATGGCTCGCTGCGCGACCGTGACCTGCGTGAGTTGCCCGTGCTGCAAGCCCTGCAAGAACAAGCCAAAGAGACCTGGGTGGTGGCCGACGCCAGCAAGTTCAACCAAAGCGCGCTGGCCCAACTGGGCCACCTCAAAGACGTGCAACGCGTCTACACCGAGGCCCTGCCCCCACCGCCCTTCCCCAAAGAACTGCACGAATGGGGCGTGGCCCTGACCATCGCCCCCTGAACCGACATGGCCATGATCTTGTCCCTTGACCAGGGCACCTCCAGCTCGCGCAGCGTCGTCTTTGACGAACAAGGTCGCGTGCTGGCCAGCGCCCAGCTTGAAATCCGCCAGCACTACCCGCAGCCCGGCTGGGTCGAACACGACCCGCTTGAACTGTGGGCCTCGCAGCGCGACACGGCCCTCGCCGTGCTGTCTCAACTGCACCACCAAGGCCGCAACCTGGCCGAGCTGCGCGGCATCGGCATCACCAACCAGCGCGAAACCACCGTGCTGTGGCGGCGTGACACGGGCCAGCCCGTGTCACGCGCCATCGTCTGGCAAGACCGCCGAACCGAGGCGCAATGCGCCCAATGGCGCGAGCAAGGGCTGGAAGCCACCATCCGCGCCAAGACCGGTCTGGTCATCGACCCGTATTTCTCGGGCAGCAAACTGCAATGGCTGCTGGACCACGTGGAGGGCGCCCGCGCTGCCGCTGAAAAAGGCGAGCTCGCGTTTGGCACCGTCGACAGCTGGTTGCTGTGGAACCTCACGCAAGGCCGTGTGCACGCCACCGACGTGAGCAACGCCTCGCGCACCATGCTCTTCAACATCCACACCCAGCAGTGGGACGACGAGCTGCTGGCCTTGATGAACATCCCCCACTCGGTGCTGCCCGAGGTGCACGCCTCCAGCCACTTGTTTGGCGAGGCCGAAGCCAGCGTGTGGGGCGACACGGCCTTCTTGCCGGGCCTCAAGGCCATCACGGTGGGCGGCATCGCGGGCGACCAGCAGGCCGCGCTGTTCGGCCAAGCGGGCTTTGACGCTGGTCTGGCCAAGAACACCTACGGCACCGGTTGCTTCATGCTCATGCACACGGGCAACGAGGTGCGCACATCGGCCAATGGCCTGCTCAGCACGGTGGCTGCGCAATGCAGCGCAGGCCCGCAAGACAAGGCCTACGCGCTGGAAGGCAGCGTCTTCATCGGCGGGGCCGTGGTGCAGTGGCTGCGCGATGGCCTGCAAGCCATCCGGGCCGCCAGCGAGGTGCAGTCGCTGGCCGAGAGCGTGCCCGATGCCGGCGGTGTGGTCTTCGTGCCCGCCTTCACCGGCCTGGGCGCGCCCTACTGGCAAAGCGACGCACGTGGCGCCATCGTGGGCCTGACGCGCGGCAGCACCGTGGCGCACATCGCGCGCGCGGCGCTCGAATCCATCGCCTTCCAAAGTGCGGCTTTGTTGCAAGCCATGAGCCGCGACGCCGTGGCCGCGGGTGGACAGGCCGTGAGCGAGCTGCGTGTGGATGGCGGCGCCTGCGTCAACAACCTTTTGATGCAGTTCCAGGCCGACCTGCTGGGCATCCCCGTGGTGCGCCCGCAGGTGGTCGAAACCACCGCCCTGGGTGCAGCCTACCTGGCCGGCCTGGCCACGGGCGTCTACCCCGACACGGCCACCATTGCGCGCCTGTGGCAGGCAGAACGCACCTTCTACCCCACCCTCTCGCGCGACAGGGCCGATGCCCTCATGGGCGAGTGGAACCGGTCCGTGAGACAGGCGTGCACCCGTTGAAGCTGAGCATGCAAGGCACGCGACGCAAACTCGTGCACGCGGTGATCTACGAGCTGATCGCGATCTTGCTGGTGAGCGCGGCCGTGCGCCTGGCCTCGGCCGCCACCGCGCAGGAAGCCGCGGGCCTGGCCTTGCTGACCTCGCTGATCGCCATGTCCTGGAACGTGGCGTTCAACAGCCTGTTCGAAGCGTGGGAGCGCCGGCAAACGCAGCGCGAACGCACCCTGTGGCGGCGCGTGCTGCACGCCATCGGCTTTGAAGGTGGGCTGACGGTGCTCACCGTGCCCGTCATCGCCTGGTGGCTGCAACTAGGCTGGCTACAGGCCCTGGTGGCCGACCTGTGGCTGGTCGCCCTGTTCTTGGTCTACACCTTCGTGTTCAACTGGCTGTTCGACCGGGTGTTTGGCCTGCCCACCTCGGCCCAGGACTGAGCCTCGGTGGGCGGGGCCTCATGGCCCGCCTCGCGCAGCGTCAAAACACCATCAAGGGGCCGAGACCACGCAGTCTTTGCCACCCAAAGTGGCCTTCAAACCGCTGACCACAGGCACGGTTTTGCCCTTCAGGCTGGTGAAGCTGAACACGGTGCTCGACTTCGCCGCCACCACCGTGTTCGCAGCCAAGGGGCTGGCGCTCACGGCGTTGGCACTGGCGCTGAGCTTGGCGCCCTTGCTCGAAACGATGTAGGGCTTGGCGCTGTAGGTCCAGCCCACACTCCAGCCACTCAAGGCCGCATCACCCAGGTTGGACAAAGTCACCTGTGCGGTGAAGAACAAGGCGTTGCTGTTGTTGAGCTTGTAGGCCACCGAGCAAGTGGGCTTCGGAGGCTGAGGCAGTGTGCCGCCGGGGGTGAGCAAATAAGACAAGCCAACATCGGTGCTCGCCAGAATCTGGCCTTTCTCGTTGACAGCAAACGCGCGTGTCAACAAACCGGTCTGGGTCGGGTCCACAAAGGTGTTGATGTCGACTGCCTTGGTGCCATACCAAACCGCCGCGCGCCATTCGCCAGACGCGGTCTGTGTCTGCCCCACAACCACCCCCTCTGTGTTGACTGCCTCGGCTCGGCCGTTGGCACCGCCGAGCGTCCCCAAATCAATGGCGACACCACCTTGCCACAGCGCCGCATGGATCCCAATGTCGTATTTGATTTGCGACTCCCCCACGACCTTGCCATCGGCGCTGACCGCAAAAGCGGTGCTGTAAGTCCCACCCAAAGTACCCAAATCCGTTGGATCAACATCGGCCCAAGAAGCTGCGTGGGAGTCGACCCCGGTCGACTGCAAGCCGCCAACGACCAGACCCTGGACATTGATGCTTTGGGGATTGGGCTGCCGACCGTTGGCACCACGCAATGTCCGCAGCAACTGGCCGTTGGGTGCGAGCACCTGTGCGCCGGGTATCAGAAGCAAACCTTGATCGTTGACCTTATTGATGGTTTGGTTCGGAGACAAGGCGTAGTTCACCAAGCTCAAACCTGGCACCTTGTCCACGGTCCAGGCCAGCGGAAGTTGATTGTTCCCAGCACCGACGGTGAAGGCAGACCCCAGCACCTGCCCTGCATTGTTGATGTCGCCAGCGCCGTACACGATGCGCTCGTCCAGCACGTTCAGGGCCGTCACGGCACCGTTGACCCACAGAGCAGCGTAGGTGTAGCGATCATCGTGCACATACCCCACGACCTGCCCAGCGTTGTTCAACGCATATGCCACCGGTGTGCCGCCATTGAGCGTCTGCAACTTGGTCACCGTGTACGCCCCCACCACGGCGGCGGCCTGGGCCACCGCGCTCAAACACAGGCCTGCGGCCAAAGCGCTCGCGCGCAACCAAAACGTGTTCATGGTTCACTCCCTTGGATGTGTGGATTTGTTGTGGTGGCTCGCGCACTCAGGTCAAATCTGAGTTCAACGGGCCGCATCCATCCTAAGCAGGGAGTTGCTGGGTTGACCACCATGGGAAACACCCGGATCAGGGCATCACCTCACGTCACCGCGCGTCGAACTGCCAGATCGGCTCGCGAACCCGCTCGCGGATGTAGGCCATGTCAATGGCCCACCCACCGTAGCGCGCTCGTGCCAGCGGCTGCAGGTCCGTCAGGCGCGTGGCGCGCCACATGGGCGAAGCCAGCATCGTAGGCAAGTGCTCACGGCGCAGCCAGAACAACTTCGCGTCCACCACCAAGGGCACGTAATGGTCGGTGAACGGCTTGAGTTCGTACATGCGGGCGTCTTCCGACCAGAAAGAATGGGTGATGGCCACATCTGGCTTTTCCTGCTGCAGGTAAGAGGCCATGCCCGCATAGCCGGTGCGCGCCAGCGAGGCACTGGTCAGCAAACCGTAGTCCAACACCCGGATCTGCTCACAGCACAGCGCCAGGCCGCCCACGTCGGGCGTGAGCACCGCCACCTCACGCAAGCGCAGGCTTTGGCGGATGCGATCGAGCGTCAAGCCGGTGGTGCGGAAGTTCTCTGGCGTCACACCCAGCCAGTTGCCAGACTCACTGCGAGACACCGCCAACTGGTGGGCGACGCGGTCGTGCAAAGCCGGCGTCATCAGGCCCTGGTAATAACTGCCACGAATCAAGGTCTTGCCCAGAAACACCACGACGGTGGCGTTGAGCACGAAGGTGGCCACCAAGACCCAAGCCAACACGCCCCCCGGGGTGACGGGCAGCCAAGCCCGCACCCGAGGCCGCGCCAGCAAGCCTTGGCCCCAGCGCGCCCAGCCCGCAGAGCGCCCAATGCTGATGCGCTCGCACAGCAGCCACACCAACAAGGGCAAGCACGCCAGGCACATGCGGCCCTCGTAGCCCCAGTTGGCACCCGACAAAGCGGCAAACACGCCAAAGGCCAGCACCAACCAAGCCTTGAAATCCCAACGCGCCCAATGCCCCCACAGCCCTTTGGGACGTCGTGCCGGGGCGCACAACACCAAAGCCAACAGCCACATCACATTGACTTTGACAAACTCCAGCAAACCCATGGCCTTGGCCTGCAACAAAGGCCAACCCATGCTGGCGGGCAGGTAGGGCGGGTGCATCTTGGCGCGGATGGTGTTGGGCAGCACGTCACCGAAATACGACCAGCGCCAGGCCGTGAACACCGCAAACAGCATGAATACCCAGGCCAGCGTGGCCAAAGCTTGGCCTCGGCGGCGGGGATCAAACACGACCAAGGCGCTCAAAGCAAAGCCCAGGTAAAACGCCGCCTCAAAACGCACCAACATCAACAGCGGCACGCCCAGCCACACCCAAGCCGAGCGGCGCTCGAAAGCGATCGAGGTGACCAGCAAGAGCAAGGCGAACAGCGTCATCTCCATGCCGTTGAGGATTTCGGCCAGAGGCATGGGCAACACCGCCAACAAGCCCAGCACCGCGGTGCGGGTCAGCGGATGAGGCAAATGGGGCCGCAGCACGCGGTCCATGACCACCAGCACGGCCATCCAAAACAGCAAGGTGACCCATTGGGCGGCGTGCACCAAGGCGTCAAAACCGAGGTGCCCTACCGACTGCACCGCGGCCATCAGGCCAGTGAACAGCAGGCTGGACGAACCCTCAACCACCTCGCTGACAGGTGTCACCGCGAAGCGCCCGTGCTCGGCCAGCGTGCGCGCGTACGCCAGGGTGATCGCCCCGTCGTCCCAGGCGAAATTGCCGGTCCAGTGGATGAGGGTGAGTGCCAAAACCGCAAAAGCGGTCAACAACGGCGCCAAAGTCCAGCCGAAGGCCAAAGCCCCTGCCCGCGTTGCAGTGTGGTTCATGCGTCCTGCCTCTTGAATGGTGTCCGAGCGGCATCGTTGGCCAGCCTCAGGGGCGCTGTGCGTGTGCAGCGCCCTCACGTTGCATGTTATCCGGGTGCGCGCCGCTTGACACCCCCGCAAATGCCCGGGCAGCAGACCCCGACCTTTCTATAATCCGCCTTCTGCCCCTTTCACAGGCTGACACCCACTTGGGCGCTCAGCCTGCTCTTGTCTTTGCGGTGACCCCATGAGCGCTCCTACCGATAACCAGACCTACGACCCCAGCGCCGTTGAAGCGCGCGCCCAGACGCACTGGAACAGCCGCGACGCCTAC